>CAYPQH010000024.1:0-17642 GCA_964412825.1 uncultured Nitrospinaceae bacterium
CTTCCACCAGGTCTACATGTTTCAACTTCATGGAAGCAATGGCACTATCCCGCGCGCCCGTAAGAAGCGTGAACGCGATGAGAGCACGATTACGGCGTTCGATCTCCGTATTCACCGGCATTACTGAAATGACATGTTTCACTTGCTCCAGCGTCGGTGCCTTCTGTTCACGTTGAGCTTTTGCGATACGCACTTCCTTGTCGGATAAATTAAAGTATTCGGCATTGCAATACGGGATTTTAGATTTATATCCCGGTTGTTCAGCAGGAACGCATCTATCTGGAAATAAACTTGGCGCGTTTGTCTCAGTATGGTTTTGCCTTTGGCGATTTTGTTGCACAACTCAAAAATCAGAACATCGTCCTGCCGGGCGGCAGTATCAATGCCGATGGTCGTGTGATTGCGATTGAACCTTCCGGCAACTTGCAGTCCATTGAGGAGATCAAAAATATACAAGTGAAAGTACCTGACAGTGAACAAGTTGTCTATTTGCAGGACATTGCCAATATCCGTCGAGCCTATGTTGATCCGCCCAGTCGTGCCGCTTTTTACAACGACAAACCGACTGTGATTTTAGCGGTGTCCATGGTGCCGCGCTATAATATAAAAGACTTTGGCGCTGAAATCACAGCCAGGGTCGATGAGTTGCAACAGACCCTCCCCATTGGCTTGGAGCTTGATTACGCTACGTTTCAGCCGACACTTGTTGAAAAGGCCGTGAATAGCGCAGTGAGCAATTTGTACCAGACGGTCGGTGTTGTTTTCGTCGTTGTGATTTTATTTTTGGGACTGCGTACAGGTTTGATTGTGAGCGCGATTGTGCCGCTCACAATCCTAATGTCTTTCGTTGCAATGAATATGTGGGGCATTGATCTCCAGCGCATGTCTATCGCGGCGATCATTATTGCACTTGGCCTTCTGGTGGATAATGGAATTGTTGTTGCCGAGGATATGCGCAGTAGGATGGATGAAGGTGTGGATAAAAAACAGGCCGCAATGTTGGCCGCCAAGAGCCTGGGCGTGCCGCTATTAACATCTTCCCTCACAACCATACTTGCTTTTATGCCGCTGATGATGGCGGAAGATGCAAGCGGCGAATATTTGCGTTCACTGTCCCAGGTCATCATAGTCGCGCTCTTGTCTTCATGGTTTCTGGCCATGTATGCAACGCCTGCGCTGTGTTACTGGTTTTTGAGCGACAAGAAGGAGGTCGAGAAAAATAAAAATGAGAGAGCAGAGAAAGCTGGCCCTTATGACGGTATTGTCTATGTCTTGTACCGCAAAATTCTGGAACTTCTTCTTAAAGTTCGCATCGGTTTTGTTTTGTTGATGGTTGCGCTTCTTGTCGGTTCAGTGCTCAACCTTGCTGTTATCCCAAAACAAATGATGCCCTACTCGGACCGCAATCAATTTGTTGTCTATCTTGATTTTCCTGCCGGAACCTACATTGATGAAACTGAAAATGTCACGCGTCGCTTGAGCGCGTGGCTATCTGACAAAGAACAAAACCCGGACATTGAAAGTAATATCGCCTATATAGGCTATGGTGGCCCGCGCTTTTTTCTTGCACTATCTCCACCCGATGCGGCGGACAATGTTGCCTTTCTGGTGGTCAATACAAAAACCCCGCAAGATGTTCCATCGGTCATTGAAAAAGTGGATCGCTATATTCTTGAGCAGTTGCCCGAAGCCAGCGGACGTTCCAAACGGATGTCGCTTGGAGCGGGTGAGATTGGCCTTGTCGAATATCGTGTCATTGGGGCAGATGTGACAACAATTTATCGCCTGGGCCGCGCCATCGAAGATAACATGCGCTCCATTCAAGGCAGTGTCGGTATCACCAATGATTGGGGAGAGCCAGTCATTCGTATGCGTGTGAATATTGACCAGGACCGCGCTAGTCGTGCGGGTGTCACCAGTAAAAGTATAGCAACCTCCCTAGACGCATATTTCGACGGTTTTACTGTGAGCGAATATCGTGAAGGTGATAAGGTCATTCCGATGGTCATTCGCGGCGATGAAACCCGCGATAACTGGAGCGAACTGCGCGTTCTTCCGATCATGTCCGATAGCAACAACCCTGTTCCTCTGATTCAGGTTGCAGATTTCGATGGTTATATCGCTCCCGGAAAGTTCGCCCGGCTTGACCAGGAGCGTACCCTGACCGTGTCCAGCAAGCACAGAACCATGCAGGCCGCCGATTTTCACGCAGATATCTGGCCGTTTATAGAAGGATTAATTTTGCCGGAGGGTTACCGCATTGAAATCGGCGGTGAGGTTGAAGGTTCTGCAAAAGGCAACTCGGCCCTGGCTGAAAACATGCCCTTCGCTTTGATCGGAATTGTTATATTGCTCGTATTGCAATTCAACTCCTTCCGTCGCCCGGCTATCATCATGTTGACCATTCCGCTGGTCGTGATTGGCGCGGTGATGGGACTATTGATCAGCGGCGCATTTTTCAGTTTTACCGCACTGTTGGGGATATACAGCCTTGCAGGTATGATCGTGAATAACGGCATAATCCTGATTGACAAGATTGATATAGGCCGTGGCGAAGGGCTGAAAGTACGCGAAGCCATCATTGATGCCTGCCTGGCCCGTATGCGACCTATCCTGATGACAACGCTCACAACAATCTTAGGGCTTATCCCCATGGCTCTCTTCGGCGGTGCCATGTGGTTCCCGATGGCGGTAGTGATTATGGGTGGTCTGGCTGTGGGTTCAATATTAACCCTTGGCTTTGTTCCGGTGCTTTATAGTCTTTTTTTCAGGGAACGTAAGATCGCATAATTTTTCTTATATTATAGTTTCGACTTATCACTATTTTTCCTCAATTGACAATCATTAACCATTTCTAAAACCAATTGATTGTCAATCAGTTGGTTTTAGAGCGCCCAATTTTTATCCAAAAAAGTTTTTTGTATTCCGAATAATTTTCTTTAATTTAATGGGATTTGCTCTTGGGGGTAATTTGCCTACACTCATTTAAGCGAGTTTGGAGGGGACAGGCGGTTGCGGAGAATTGCGAGTTGTAGCTATTAGTTTCAAACCATTAAGCCCCTCGGCTGATCGGAATAATCTCCGCGCCAGCCTTCAGCTTATCGAGGTAATCGGCCCATTGTTGCATCATCTTCTTACGTTCAGGGAGATGCGCTGTCCGGTTATACGCCCGCCCGTTAGGGTCACGCACCGCGTGGGCCAGTTGATGCTCAATGAAATCGGGGCGAACTCCTAAAACTTCATCCAGAATGGTTCGAGCCATCGCTCGGAACCCATGACCGCTCATTTCCTCTTTTGCAATCCCCATCCTACGCATTGCCGCCAGAATGGCGTTGTCGCTCATCGGTCGTCCGTTTCCGCGTGCGCTTGGAAAAACATAATGCCCGTGTCCCGGTGAGGGGTTGTATTTCCTTCAAGATTTCGACGGATTGCCGAGACAGGGGCACAATGTGTTGGGTGTCGGTCTTGGTCACCATGTAACGCCATTCCGCTTTATCAAAATCAATATCCCCCCATTGGGCTTTGCGCAATTCTCCAGGGCGCACAAACACCAGAGGAGCCAGACGCAGGGCACAGCCAACAATGAGGGAGCCTTCATACCCATCGATGGCCCGCAATATTCCTGCCACTTGCTTGGGGTCGGTGACGGCGGCGAAGTGTTCGCCCTTGGCTGGTGGTAATGCGCCGCGCAGATCACCGAAAGGGTCACGTTCAGCACGTCCGGTAGCCACGGCATAACGGAAGACTTGTCCACAGTTCCCTAGGGCGCGATGCGCGGTTTCCAATGCGCCGCGTTTTTCGATGCGCTGTATCACAGACAGCAATTCCGGTGCGGTCACTCCTGCAATCGGTTTTCCACCAATCCAGGGGAAGATATCGCGCTCTAAACGCCGAATGATTCGGCCACCGTGATCGGAGGACCAATTTGTAGAATATTTGGCGTACCATTCCCGCGCCACGACTTCAAAACAGTTGCCGCCACCCCTTGCCAACTTTTCAGCTTTACGGTTTTCACTAGGGTCAACGCCATTGGCAACCAGCTTGCGGGCATCGTCTCGCCGTTCCCGTGCATCTTTCAGACTCACATCAGGATAAACGCCGAGGGATAATAGTTTTTCCTTCCCATCAAACCTGTATTTAAAACGCCACCATTTGCTTCCATTGGGACTCACCAGCAGGAACAGCCCACGTTCATCGAATAGTTTGCGCGGTTTTGCTTCGGGTTTGGTTTTACGGATTGCTGTATCGGTCAGAGACATGGTGTCTCCTTGGGGATTACGGCACGAGTAGCATTTTGGGGGTATCTTATTATTGTCCGCTGGCGGTACACTGAAAAGTACCCCCATAAATAGCCGGATTGCATGAAACCATATTACCCCTCATAGGACTTCAAGACAACAAAAAAGCCCTAGTTTCCTAGGGCTTCGGGACTTCTTTGGATTGTATTGAATGTGTGAATGGTGGAGGCGGGGGGAATTGAACCCCCGTCCGAAAGTTTTCAATCAAAGGTATCTACATGCTTATCCTCTGTTTTAAATCTCGCCCGGACCCTCTCCCAGAGGCAGGATGGGGTCAAAGCCAGTTTCGAAAAATCTCATCCGTTTCAGCCGAAACATCCGAACCGGACCAGCCCGCTGAATGACGTTCGATCAACTCCCCGCAGGCATGGGAGTAGCGAACGGTAGCTAACTTAAGATTAAGCGGCTACTGCTACTTCATAATCGTTGGCGATTATGTGTATGCCGTTTTTTTACGGGCCAACGGCATCCCGTGCATGCAACCTTTGTCTCATTCCTCCCGTCGAATCCAGATCGCCCCCAAAGGGTTGGCTTTTTTGGAATGTGAATAAACCAAACTTCCTTCTAACAGGATAGCAAGTTTATTGCCTTTTGGAAAGGGCCGTCCTCGCCTTCCGCAAGAAGAACCGTCTTGCTCACACCGTGCGGCATTTGTTGCGTGGGTTCGGACTTATTCGCAAATCCTTCAATCTTATTGATTTATCCGCGCTTTCTTCTTATGATATCATCCCTCAATGGATCGCACGCCAATAAAACGCTCCCTCCTTTCTTTACAATACTACAGTCTCCCGGATGAGGTAGGCGGCGCCTGGGGTTTGACCCACGAGGTCAATAAACGACTGGCGGCAAGGGGGTGGGAGGTTCATTTGATCACTTGCAAGCCCACGGACGATCTCCCCGATTATGAGGTGGTCGAGGGGGTGCATTTTCACCGGATTCGCCGTCTGGACAGCAAAAATATTTTCAACCTCTGGCGGGCGATCAAAAGACGCGTCAACGAGATTTGCGGACACACCTCCCTCGATTTAGTGCACATTCACAATCCCCTGATCGGATTTCTGGCCCTTTTAAATCCCCTGCTGAAGCCTGTGCCCAAGGTGACTCATTTTCACAGCTCTTGGCTGGATGAAGAAAGAATCAATCGCCAGGCCCGGGGGGCCACATCAGGGTGGGCCAAAATATTTTTTCCCTTCAAACTGGCCTGCATTTTGCGGGTCATCAAGTTCATGGAGGGCAGGGGTTTTCAATCCAGCCGAAGCATCCTGTTTTTGAGTGAATATTCACGCGGTCATTTCCTGAAATATTATCGAAAAAAAAAAGCCCGCCTCAGGGTGATTCCCGGAGGAGTCGACGTGAACACTTTTTTCCCCCTGAAACCGGATCAGGACCTTTCGGCTTTGAGGCGGGACTTGCAGTTGCCAACCGACCGCCCCATTCTTCTCACCGTCCGGCGGTTGGAAGCACGCATGGGGTTGGAAAATCTGATTCTCGCGGCGGGACAAATTGTGCGGCGTTGTCCGAAACTCGATTTTTTAATGGTCATGGGCGGCAAAGGTTCCATGGAGAAAAAACTAAATGCTCTGATCGAACAAAACCATCTAAAGGACAAGGTTCGGCTCACTGGCATGATTCCAAAAGACACCCTTCCCTCCTATTATCGAGCGGCGGACGTGTTTATTCTGCCAACGCTTTCCATCGAGGGATTCGGTCTGGTCACGATAGAAGCGCTGGCCTCCGGCGTGCCGGTTTTGGGGACTCCGGTCGGCGGCACGATTGAAATTTTAAAGGGCGTGGATGCAAGCCTTTTGTTTCCAGGAACGACGGTGGAAGCCATTTCTCTCAGGATCGAAAAATATCTGAAACATCCACAGCCGTTTGAGGCGTTGAAATCCCGCTGTCACGAACGCGCGGTGGCGCATTATTCCTGGGACCGGGTGGTCGACTTGATAAATGAAGAGTTTAATCTTGTCCTCGGAAAATAAAATCGTTTCCTTTTATTCCATGCGCAACCCTTCCGGTTCATGAAAAAAATTTCTCCCGTATTTTTACTGACGCTTGCGGTCCTATTGGTTTACGGCAATACCCTGTTCCATTCCTTTCATTTTGACGACATTCCTTCCATTCTCGAAAAACCCTGGATTCGCGGGCTCGACAAAATCCCGCAATTTATTTTCAGCGTCTTCAGCCGTCCACTGGTGATTCTTTCGTTCAATCTCAATCACGCCATCAGCGGATTTGAGGTCTGGAGTTATCATGTGTTCAATATTTTTTTCCATGCCACTGCCACTTGTCTGGTGTATCGACTGACCGTCCTGACCAAAAATATTTTTCAAAGAAAAAATGCGCGCAATCATGAGTCCAGCGTCCCTCTGTTTGCCGCCTTCATATTCGCTTTGCACCCTTTGAGCACGCAGTCGGTGACCTATATATCCAGCCGTTCCACGATATTGGCCACCCTGTTCTACCTGGCCGTGGCGATTCTGTTTTTCAAGGGCCTGCTGAAAAAAAAAGAAGCTCCAAGCTCGGTTGCACGCGGAAAATTATTTTTTAGCGGATACTGGTTCTGGGCGGGCGTTTGCTTTTTTCTTGGAATCCTGTCCAAGCAAACAATCGTGACGCTTCCCGTCATGATGTTTTTATTCCACTTTTATTTTGTGTCTTCCACGAGCTTTCCCCGGTGGTTTAGAGAGCAAAGTAAATGGATGGCCCTCACTTGCGCTCCCTTCGTTGGCGCTCTGACCTGGAAATATTTTTTGGGTGGCGGAATTGTTTTGGCATCGCAAACTCCCTTTTCAACCGCCTCCTATCTATTGACCCAGACCTTTGTCATCCCCTTCGAGTACTTTCGCAAACTGCTTTTCCCATTCAATTTGAATATCGACGTCGATTTCCCCATTTTCTCAGATGGGTCATTATGGGCTAACTGGACAGGGGTCGCGGTTTTGCTGGCATATATGGGGCTTTGCGTTCAGGTTTCTAAGAACAGAGCGGGTTCCCTGAATCGACGCTGGATTGGTTTTGGCATGGCCTGGGTTCTCATCACTCTGCTTCCCACATCGAGCTTCGTTCCCCTTTTGGATGTGGCGGTCGAGCACAGAACTTATCTGCCGATGGTCGGGTTTTCACTTATTGTAGCGGGGATATTTGGAGGGCTGTTGAATCATCTGAAAACGTCCTACCCTCTGGTTTCGACGAACCACGCGGTGTTTGTAGTCTGTTCTATTTTAATGCTGGTTTTTTATTCTGCGACTGCTGTAAAGCGCAACACGGTATGGAAAGACGAAATCAGCCTGTGGTCCGACGCGAAAAAGAAATCGCCCAACCTGGTGCGCCCGCACAATAACCTGGGGGAAGCCTATGACAAACGAGGCGAATATAAAAAAGCCATCGCCGAGTTTGAAGCGGCGCTTGAGTTGAACTCAAAATATTTTTTTGCCCTCAACAACCTGGGAAATATCTACGGCAAAAAGAAAAGCTACGCAAAAGCGATCGGCTATTTTGAAAACGCTCTCAAACAAAAAGCGGACTATTCTCCCGCCCACTACAACCTGGCTCGCGCCCTTCATTTGATCGGCAAGCCGGACGCCGCCGTCTTGTCTTACCGCGAGGCCATTCGGTTCAATCCTTATTTCGAGCAGGCTTTTTTTAATCTCGCGAATTTATTATTACAGAGAGGCAAGCCCAAAGAGGCGATCACGAATTTTCATCGATTCCTCAACATGCAACCCGACCACGCCCGTGCCCGGTTTGGGCTGGGCAACGCTTATGCCGTACAAGGCAAACTCGACCAGGCGTATGCCGAGTTTCAGAAATCCGCCCTTCTCGATCCCCAGTTCGTTTTTCCGCAGGTCAACATGGCCAACATCGAAATGCAGAAAGGCAATATTGAGTCCGCCATCGAAATATACAAGCGCTTGTTATTGCGCAATCCGAAGCTTGCGGGCATTCATAAAAATCTGGGGATGATTTTTTATCAGTTCAAAAAAAACCGTGGCCGGGCGGCCTTTCATTTTAAGGAATCGCTGAGGCTGGAACCGAATCAACCGCAAGCAGACGCCATGCGGTCCCTCTTGAATAATTTGCAAGAGGAGGAAAAATGACAGGACAAAATTTCAATAGGAAGCAAAATCCGGCCCGGCATAAAATCATCGAACGCTAATACCGGGTCCAGCGTCACGCTGGTTCAGGGGAACAGAATTCGGGATTTCACAATTCGGGGCACACCATAGCGGTATTGGACCATCTCGATATAGATTTCGGTCTTTTCCCCTTGAGCCAAATCGGCGTGGGTCACATTGGTATAATAGTCCTGAGCGTCGGTGCCGTCTTTGAACCGCTTGATCCCCTTCCCTTGACCGATCTCGACTGTGAAATCCTGCTCCTTCGGGTCCCACAACCGGCCCCAGACCGCAACGTAATTGTCCCGATCAAAAATACTCTCATCGGAATCCAAGCCTGTGTCCAGCCTGCTCTCAATGATTGCGGTTGCCATGGCAAATCCCTCCTTTCATGAATCTCATCTGTTCAACGTTCTTCCCTACTGGAATATAGGGCGTTTGACGCCTTTTTGCATGTTTATGTCCACACTAGCGGAAAAAAGTTTGTAAGGAAAGGAGATTTTTTTCGACGTGACCAATACGCGACGGATCATTTTATTTATGCCAATTCCGAAACAAGAGATCCCAATAATGTCATGATGAATTTTTTTTAAACCACGCTTCACAGGCCCCGGCCCTGGGTTGCCTGGCTGGGATTGCCAACAGGTTGTTGAAAACGACGATGGCGAGCGCACTCCCACGGTGACGCTTCCTTCCTGAGCCAACTCTTTCTACCGAAATCTCATCCGGGATTCTAAAGTCAAAACCAGACGCGATAGCACAAGGGTGAGGAGCAGATACGTCAGCGCGATATAGGTGTAGGTTTCAAAATAATTGAAATGCTTGGTGGCGTATTCGTTGCCCACGCGCAAAATATCTGTGATCGCAAGGATGGAAACCAGGCTGGTGTCCTTCACCATGCCAAGGGTCTGATTGCCGATAGCGGGAACGATGGTTCGCATCGCCTGCGGCAGGATGATTTTGAACATGGCTTGCCGCCCGGTCATTCCCAGACTGCGGGCGGCTTCACCTTGTTCTTTGGGAATGGCTTCGATCCCGGCACGGAACACATCCGCCATATACGCTCCGTAACAAAGGCCGAACCCGAGTACAGCGGCTGAGAACGCGGGAATGTCCAAGTATTGCCCTAAAGCATAATAAATATAAAACAGCAGAACCAGGAGGGGGACTCCGCGCAGAATTTCTGTGTAGATGGACGAAACCACCTGTACCCACAGGATACGGGAAAGTTTTCCGAAAGCGACTAACAGCCCCATCACAATCGCGAACGCACTGCCCGAGACTGTCACCGCCAGAGTAACGCTGATTCCCTGAGGCAAAAGGGGCAGAAGGGAGAGATAGTTTTTTGTTTCCCCACGGGCTACGAACATATCGCTTGCGGGAAGGTAAACGAGAAAGATAAAACTGCCGAGCACGACGATATTCCACGCCCAGTGTTGGGGCGAAACCCGCGTAACGCCGGCTCCTCCTTGGAGGGCGAGCTTGCTCACGCCGTGCAATGTTTCTTGGCTGATTGAATTTTTCATTGCCCCTCCTGCGTAGCAGGCTCTTCCTCCCCGTGTAACGGGGTCATCCATGCCCGCCCATCAAGAAGGCTTCGTCTTCCTTAAACTCAGGCGACGGCAGGTGCTGGGCTTTTAAGAAAAATTCTTCGGCGCAATCCAACACCTCCTGCACCGTGCAGAATTCAAACATCGACCGTCTGAAGGCGGCGGAGTCGGGGTACCCAAAGGCCAGCCAGGTGGAAAACTTTCTGATAAGAAGCAGGGTGATTCGGGTGTCGTAATATTTTCGCAACTTTTCCAAATATCTTTTCAGCAATTCGTTGCCAGCCACAGGGCTCCTGCCGGGACTTCCCAGGCATTCCATAAATATCCAGGGATTGCGCAGGGCGCCGCGCCCGATCATCACCGCGTCCACATCAGCATCTTCAAGGCACTGCCTGGCTTTGTCCGCGTCGCGGATGTCGCCGTTGCCGATGATAGGAATTTTTGCGTTGGCCTTCACTTCGCGGATGAGATCCCAATCGGCCCGGCCCTCATAGCCCTGGGTGCGCGTGCGCCCGTGAATGGCCACCCATTCGCACCCGGCATTGGTGGCGGCCAGAACACATTCGTGGATGGTCAGTTCCTCGTCACTCCAGCCGGTGCGCATTTTTACGGTGAGCGGCAGGTCGATCCCGCGCTTGATCTGGGTAAGAAACGATTCCAGAAAACCGGGGTCGCGCATCAACGCCGCGCCACAGCCTTTTTTCACCACTTTCTTTACCGGACAACCGAGATTGAGGTCGATGAAATCCGCCCCGTCTTCCTGAAGGATTCTGGCGGCTGCGATAATGTCTTCCGCCGATTCACCGAACAACTGGATGCCGGTCACGGTTCCCGGATCGGGATGAATGCGCGTCATTTTTTTTGTTTTTTCTGAACTAAAAAGCAAACCTTTTGCCGACACGAGTTCGGAAATGAGAACTCCCGCCTCCATCTCGTCCATCAGCTCACGAAAAGCCACATCCGTGATGCCCGCCATCGGCGCAAGCCAAAACGGGCTTCTTGCCTTTGCGATCAATCCCGATAAAGGGATGCGTCGGGTCTTATTTTTTACTTCAACAATTTCAGCAGGTAAATTCATAAAGCTTCAATTCTTTCCATCTTGAAATGCATGGAAGTGCGCGGGCGTCCGGGCGGTCACGTCCAATGAATCCTCAAAACAATTGAACCGAATGCGGTGCGCGTGCAAGCCGATTGGGAGGTCGGGATTTTCTTCCCGCCCATAAACCCGGTCATTCATAATGGGAAGCCCAAGGCTTGCAAGATGAACCCGAATCTGATTGGTGCGTCCCGAACGAGGGATGACTTTCAATAGCGACCGGCCTTGACAGGCAGACAGCCATTGAACTTCGGTCACCGCCGGTTTGGCCCCGGTCAAATCCCAACCCACGCCCCGTTTGGAACCGTTGGCTTTGCCGATGGGCGTGTCGATGGTAAATTTTTTCTTAGTGGGAATGCCCTCCACAATGGCCAGATATTCTTTATAAACTTTTTTACCTTTGAACTGGTGCATCAAAAATGCCGCCGCCTGCCTGGTGCGGGCGAACACAATAACGCCTGTGGTCCCCAGATCGAGGCGTTGTATCGGGCGAGGAACTTCATCGGGATAAACTTTTTTCAGCAGTTGGGTCATGCTGTTTTGAAAATAGCGGCCACTCGGATGAACGGGAATGGGAGCCGACTTGTTGAAAATTCGAAGATGCCGATTCTCAAAAATAACTTCCAACTGGCGATTGGCCAGCGGCTCGGCCCGAAGGCCTGCTCGGGTGACAATTTTATCGTGCTCCTTGAGAGTCACGCCGGGAGTCGCGATCATGCCATTGACCGTGATCCTGCCCTTAAGAATTTCGCCCCTCCACTCCTGTTCAGATTGATAATTGAACCGGGAGACAAAATATTTTTCCAGGGTGTAACCAATGTATTGGGAGGGAACGTGAGACTGATAAACCTGTTCAGTCGGAGGAAAGGTGTGTAGTCGCGCCATCTTTAAAGAAGCCGGTCAAAAAAGAAGAGTTAGCCTGTTTTGGCAAATACCAAAAGTTCTGACTTTCGAGTTGATTGGTCAATTCCACTGCGGGTTGACGGGCGCTTGAATGAGGTATTCGTAATCTTTTCCTAGAGATTTCACGGCACCCGCCCAGACCCGGTCCAGATTATTTTCAAAGACCAGCGATTCATCCGCCTTGCAGGTCAACCAGCTGCGGCGTTCCATCTCCCCTGCCAGCTGTCCCGCGCCCCAACCGGAGTACCCTATAAAAAAACGGATGTTGATTTCCGGATCGGGGATTCTATCCATAACGCTGTCCAGAAAATTCCAGTCCATACCCAGATGAACGCCGGGGCAGATCTGATCCATTTCAGGAACGGGCTCCCATGACCGGCAAATATAAAACATCTGGGATTGTGAAACCGGGCCGCCAACAAAGGCCCGGCCGTCGTAGGAACGCAACCGGTCCATACCGGAGAAAATTTCAGCGGGCTTTATACCGGCTTCTTTGTTGATGACCAGGCCAAAAGAGCCATGCGCGTCATGATTGCAAAGCAGGACCACGGTTCTGGAAAAATTGGGGTCCGGCAGAACCGGATTGGCGATCAGAAAATATCCTTTTCCATATTCGTCATTCATGACGACAACCCTGAAAAACTCGGTTTGCAAAACAAAAAAATGCAGAGACACACAATGATATTACAGATTCAACGATTGCAGTTTTTTAAAATTTGGCGCCAGCTTGGCCTCTTCCCTCGCTTCTAGCGAAGCAAAGTTATTGTCCAGATAAGCCGCCACCAGATTCGGGAAGGCCTTGGAATGAGCCAGAGCCAGAAGTCCTTCATCCTCAATTTCATTCTGCGCCAGATCCAGGTCTTCGATCTTTTGCAGTTTGTTTTCTTCGGCCAAAATCACAGCGCCTTCATTTTTCAAAACGTTGCGGTATAAATTGAGCGTTTTCACTTTTGTCAGAACATGGGAATGAACCAGAGCCCGAATTCCTCTCGGACCGACATCATTGCCTCCAAGCTCCAGCCAGTTCACCTTGGAGAACAAGTCTGCCTCGGCGAGAAGCTGGACGCCCTCATCGCCGATCCGATTGCCTCCCAGATTCAACCGCTTGACCTTGCCGACCCTGTCGTCCATGGTGATGATGCTCATGCCATTGTGACCGACGCAATAGCCCTTGAGGTTGAGTTCTTTTCCGTCTTTGGAAAGGCATTCACTGACGATCCGGTCCATCGTTTCCCGCAGTTGATCGCCTGAATGATTGCAAGGTTCCGCAGGCTTGTAAATTTCAAAATGGCTGATTGAAGGCATGATCCCTCCCTGAATACAAAATTGGGGTTTAAACGTACCTAAACCCCTATTATTAATGGTCTAATAAGAAAAAGTTCCGGGTCCAAAAACGCTTTCGATACCGGTCTGATTTTTCTCAGGCTATTATAAGGTTGACAGAAAATCAATTATAATTTAAATTTCCCAGTTTCACAGGAGAGACCATGAAATTGGATTTTGAAAAAATGGGTGGCCTGGTTCCCGCGATTATTCAGGATGCCGAAACCAACCAGGTGCTGATGCTCGCCTACATGAATCCGTTTGCCTGGGAAAAAACCCTGGAAACTGGAAAGGCTTGGTTTTACAGCCGTTCCCGCGATAAGCAGTGGATGAAAGGGGAAGAAAGCGGCAATGTCCAGATCGTTAAGGAAGTGTTTGTGGACTGCGATGACGACACGGTCCTGCTTAAAGTAGAACAAGTCGGAAAAGCCGCCTGCCACAAAGGATACACGAGTTGTTTTTTCAGGAAAGTGAACGGCGAGACCAAAATCGTTGAAGAACGAGTTTTTGATCCTGAAAAAGTTTACAAAAAATCCTAAACAAATAATTTTCAAACCAGAAAAGAGCCAATTTAAATGAGTGGTAAAGTTTTAAAATTGGGAATACCCAAAGGGAGCCTGGAGGAGGCCACAGTCAAACTGTTTGCCAAAGCGGGCTACATCATAAAAATTAAAAGCCGGTCCTACTTCCCCACAATCGATGACGACGAAATCGAATGCATGCTGATACGTGCTCAGGAAATCGCTCGTTATGTCGCCGACGGAATCCTCGACGCCGGGTTGACCGGAAAAGACTGGGTCCTGGAAAACCGCGCCAATGTCGTTGAAGTCGCCGATCTGGTCTACTCCAAGCAATCGGCACGCCCGGTACGCTGGGTTCTGGCGGTTCCCAACGATTCTGCCATTAAGTCGGTCAAGGATCTAGAGGGCAAACGCATCGCCACAGAAGTGGTCAACATGACCGTCGATTACCTCAAAAAACACGGGGTGACAGCGCAAGTCGAATTTTCCTGGGGAGCTACAGAAGTCAAGCCGCCTAAGCTTGCGGACGCCATTGTAGAAATCACCGAAACAGGAAGCTCTCTGCGTGCCAATAATTTAAAGATCATAGACACACTCATGGAATCCACCACGAAGTTTGTCATGAATCCTGACGCCCATAAGGACGCCTGGAAAAAAGATAAAGTCGATCGGCTTGTTCTCATGCTGAGAAGCGCGATGGCGGCGAATGGAAAAGTCGGGCTGATGATGAACATTCCAAAGTCCAAGCTGGCCGCTGTCATGGAAATTCTACCAAAGGATAAAAAACCCACGATCGCGGAACTCAGCGATAAGGACTGGGTGGACCTCAGTGTCATCATGGAAGAAAAGATGGTTCGCGATATCGCTCCCGATCTGAAACGGGTCGGCGCAGAAGATATTGTAGAATATCCTCTCAATAAAATTATTCATTGAAAATGAGTTCAACCGGTATCCAGACGGGAAACCTTTCTTAAGTTTTATAATTTTTAATACGCTGTTTATAGGTCGCATGCGGGTTGACCCTTGCCAGGACCTGTTGGCGGAATTGCTATTGCTATGAAGAAAAAAAATAAAAAACAAAAAACTGAAGGCGATCAAGCAGGTGCCGGGAAAACCACCCCGCCGGTAAAAGAAAAAGCCGACAAGGAGGCCAGCGCTCCCCAGGCAAAATCGGCTGAACCCGATCAAACCTCAAAAGCGACTCAAAAGGAAACACCGCCTGCCCAAACTTCCGCACCCGGTAAAACCGGGAAAGCTCCGGTGAAGAAGGAAGAGTCCGACGCAAAAAAATCCGATTCAAAGGACACCAACGCGGACTCCACCCGTCTGCAACAAGTCTCTGACGAAAAAATGAAAGCACCGGCAAAAGAATCTCCCGTCACCCAAACAAAAGATAAAACCACGCCCCCTGCTGAGATTCCGCCGCCGGAAGAGCCAAAAAAATCGGCTTTCAGATTCGCCGGCTTGTTTCTGTTTATCATCATCATCGGTGGCGCGGTCGCAATATTCAATCTGAATAAAAAAGAAAAAAAGTCTCCTCCTAAAAAGCCTCCTGTCGCGGAGCAAAAAGCTTTTGTTCCTCCTTCGGAGCCTGAGCCCACTGCGCCTCCAGAAATTGCTCTGGTACCGGAAAACGCTGAGGAGGAAATTATTGAAGAAATCATCACAGAAGACAATCATGTCAGTGGAGTCCCGTCAGAGGACGAAGCCGCAAGCAACCACATGAGCGGCGTTGAGACTTCAACAGAAGACGGGGAAGCCCAATCGACTGCCAATCACATCAGCGGTACCAGTGCCGATACCGATGCAAAAACTCCATCGGAGGATGAAACCACTTCTCAAGATACGGAGCCTGTTGCAGACGAAGTGGATGATGCAGAAATCGCCACGGCTCCAGATGAAGATTCTACGGAAAGCAATGCCCTTGAGGATGCGTCTGAAGAAACCGCTTCTACTGAAGAAACGGAACCTGTTGCAGACGAAGTGGACGATGCAGAAATCGCCACGGCTCCAGAAGAAGGAACCGAGACTCCAGCGGAAGTGACGGAGGAAACCGCTACCACAGAAGCCCCTCAGGAAGAGCCAGTTGAAGTTGAAGAAGAAGTAACTCACGCAGAAGTCGAGGTCGCCTCAACCGAAGAAAGCAGTGCAGAAACATCTCATCAGGAAGAACCTGAAGTTGCCGAAGAGCCCGCCCACGCTGAAGAGTCGGCAGAAGAACCAGAAGCCACGGAAGAAGCGGAGCATGCCACCACGGCGCCAGCAGAATCTCATGAGGAACCTGCTGAAGAAACCGCCGCCGCCGAGTCTCATGATGAAGAGCCTGTCCAGGTCGCCGAAGCTCTTGTTGAGACGGTCCAAGAAGAAACTGCAAACGAAGAGCCAACATTTGAACGGTCAAAGGAAGTGCGGAACTATCTCAATTTTATCGAATCGGCCGCCAGCAATTTCATTGATTTCATAGACAGCGGCATGGCCAAAGCCCGCAAGTTTCTTGAAGGTCTGGGAGGATAAACTTCCTCCACGCCGCGTGGTGCGAGTTTGCTCACGACGGGCGGTACCTTCTGGTTTCGGTTCAAACTTTTTATACTTCTTCCACTCCTGGCTCTCAACTTCTAAATAGTCTAATTTTCGATAAACCGTATTTCATGTTTTTCCTCGATCATGCCCCGGTCGTGGCACTTGTCACGAAAAAGCATCATCCCTTGAAGCTCCAGATCGCCCAGATCATAAATGATTTTGTTTCTCAGATAATCTTCCGAAATTCCTGATTCCAATCCGCTGGCAACAGAATAGCGGGCGGCAATGTCCGCAATTTCCCGTTGTCCTTCCCGCTTTGCCGATTGAATTTTGCCGCAAAACCCCTTGGGCAACACCACGCCTTCCCGAACCGCCACCACCGCATGCACAAAGGTTTTTCCCGTCTCTAAAAACCACTCATGGCTGAGGTCGAAGACTTTCGTGTCTGCTGATAAATCGGGGAGAGAAAACGCCTGATCGCCGATGATGAGAGCCGCGTCATTGGCTTTCAGCATGGACCGGGGGTCAGGAGGAGCAGGTGCGAATTTGACGCCCTGACGGAACCTATCTCTGAATAAAATTTTGAGGAGTGCCACCGATGTTCGTGAGCGATCATCGAGAGCGAGGGTTTTGATATTTTCCACAGGAACCTTAGACACCAGTAAAACCGTGCCCACTTTTCCCTGAGACGCAATGGCAACGTCGGGAATCAGGCGATAACGATTCGCTTCTTTTAAGTACTCGATCGTTGGGATCATCGCAAGATCAAGCTCGCCCGCTTTCAGCTTTTCAGCCAATAGAGAGGGAACGCCCGGCACGATTTCAAGCCCGAGTTTTTTTTGGGTGCGCACCAGCGGAACCAGTAAAGGCTGAGCATTTAAAAAATCATGTAATCCAAAGCGAATCATTTTTTAAGGATACTCCCCCAGTGACCTGTTGGATGAACTATTGATGTGCGTTCGGTTATACAGTTTCTCATTGCATTCCACCCCTTAAGAGAACTTTGCACAACTCGTCTTTGCGAGAAGCGTTAGCAACGAAGCAACCCAGAATTCTGGATCGCCGCGCCGCTATGCGGCTCGCGACGACGTATTTGGTTGGTCGAAGGGAATTACGATGAAGATTCTCCACTCATGTAAAACTCTCCGCGTAGCAAGAATAAAAAAAGGGACGAGGAAAACTCCCCGTCCCTTTTCAAATAATAACCTTTAAAACAATCAGATAAACAATGGCGCCAGCACCAGTGCGATGATGGACATCAGTTTGATCAGAATGTTCATCGCAGGGCCTGAGGTGTCTTTCAGGGGATCGCC
>CAYPQH010000025.1:0-17635 GCA_964412825.1 uncultured Nitrospinaceae bacterium
CGGCAGGCGCTGGCTGGCGCGCGGGGGCCGCCGGTGCCGGCGCTTTGCTCTCGGGCGCTGGTTTTGGCGGTGGCGGATTGTTACGGGTTTTAAAAAAGTTCAGCGCGACTTTGGGAAACATGGCGTAAGACAGCCGGTCGTCTTCTGACGTGTGTTCATTGCCGAGTTCCGAGGTCACGGTTTTCCATTCCGGTTCCAGAAGGTCCGCCGGTCGGCAATCGATGACTTTGTCATCCGCGCTCACCTTGGCCAGTAACTCTTCGTTCAACGGCCCTGGGAGTTTGCCGTATTTCCCCAGCACACAGCCTCTGGTCTCCTTGGTGATGATTTTATAGCGTTCCCCGGTGAGAACGTTGAGCGTTGCCTGCGACCCGACAATCTGACTGGTGGGCGTCACCAGGGGCGGATAGCCCATGTCTTTTCTAACCCGGGGCACTTCCTCTAAAACCTGATCCATCTTGTCGAGCGCGTTTTGTTCGCGGAGCTGGTTTTCCATATTGGAAATCATTCCTCCGGGAATTTGAGACTTCAGAATGTTGATGTCCACGCCCTTGAAATCGCTCTCGAATTCGGCATAATTTTTCCGTACTTCCTCGAAATAATCTGAAATTTCTTCCAGCAGACCGAGGTCCAGTCCCGTATCGTAACCGGTTCCCTGGAGAGCGGCCACCAGACTTTCCGTCGGGTAATGCGAGGTCCCCATCGACAGACTGGAAATTGCCGTGTCCACCATATCCACCCCTGCGTCAATGGCGCTTTGGATGTTCATTCCGGCGAGACCTGTGGTGGAATGCGTGTGCAGGTGAACCGGCAGTTTGGTGTTCTTTTTGATTTCTGAAACCAGATCAAAAATTGCCTTGGGAGTCAAGAGGCCCGCCATGTCCTTGATGCATAGAATATCCGTTCCCATGTCTTCAAGTTGTTTGGCCATTTGGATGTACAGCTCGATGTTGTGCACCGGGCTGACGGTATAGCTGATGGCCCCTTCGACCGTTTTGCCGCATTTTTTTACGGTGTCCACCGCCGTTTTGATATTGCGAAAATCATTCAGCGCGTCAAAAATTCGGAAGATGTCCATGCCTTCGTCCGCCGAATGTTTGACAAAACGCTCGACGACATCATCGGCGTAATGCCGGTAGCCCACACAATTTTGCCCACGAAGCAACATTTGGAAAGGCGTGTTGGGCATTTTTTGTTTGAGTTTTCTAAGACGATCCCAGGGGTCTTCGTTGAGAAAACGAATGCAGGAATCGAACGTGGCACCGCCCCACATTTCCAAAGAAAAATATCCGACCTGGTCGAGTTTTTCAGCGATGGGGAGCATGTCCTCTGTTCGCATGCGGGTCGCGAGCAGGGATTGATGCGCATCCCGCAAAACAACTTCAGTAATTTTTATTGGACGAGGTGACGCACCCATAAGGAATCCTTTATGTTTTGATGGGACTTCTCATCATTCGATATTTTGAAGCCGCCCGGCAGTGAACCTGATTTCACTACTTGAGGGGGCTGAAAATTCAAAACCAGCGGAATCGTTCAAACCTTCTCTAGATGAACTTTCCCCACAAACCTTTGAACAATAGGTCCGGTACTGCCGGGATTTAGGGAATACTAGATTATCGGGAGGGTAAAATCAATCTTTTTTGCTCCGAGGGAATTGAAACATTTTGGAATGTGGAGGATCGAAAAAAAACCCTTCGTTTTTTCGGAATGTTCGATATTATTTTTTCCAAGTCATGGGCAGAAAAATCAGGATAACGCCAAAAATTTCCAAGCGTCCCATCAGCATCCAGGTGATCAAAATAATCTTTCCCAAGGCCGGCAGATCCGCGTAATTACCGGCAGGTCCTACATTCCCGAGACCCGGGCCGATGTTGAAAAGGGTCGCAACCGACGCCGACAATGAGGTGGTCAGATCGACCCCCATGAACGCGAGCAGGATACAACTGAGGGCGGAGAGTCCGAGAAAAAGAAATGTCAGCGCGACGACGTTGGTCAGGTGGTCGGGTGCGATGGTTTTGCCGCCCACTTTGACGTGGAAAATGGCGCGCGGGTGCACCAGCTTTCGAAATTCGCGTAAAATCACTTTATATAGAATAATGAACCGGATCACTTTCAAGGATCCGCTGGTGGACCCGGAACAGCCGCCGACCATCATGATTCCAAATATTAAAACCCGCAAGAAGTCGGGCCATTTATCGAAATCATCGGTCACGAATCCTGTTGTCGAATGGATAGACACGACGGTGAACGCCGCTTTTTGAAGAGCCTTGGCCGCATCCGGCTCGGTGGCTGTTTCAATCAACCCCCATGTGGCGATGAGGATGCCGATAAAAACCATGGAACAATACGCTCGAAACTCCGGATTTTTGAATATAGCGCGGAAATTTCGAGTCACCAGTTGGTAATGCAGGGCAAAGTTGATTCCCCCAAGGAACATAAAAAGGATGATGATCGATTCCACATAACGGCTGTTGAAATGAGAAATGCTGTCGTTGTGCGGCGAAAACCCGCCGGTGGCAACGGTGGAAAAGGTGTGGCAGATGGCGTCGAACAATCCCACGCCCCCCGCCTGTAAAAGGGTGATTTCCAGAAGGGTGAGAACGATATAAGTTTTCCAGAGCATCTTCGCGGTTTCCGCAAGCCGAGGTTGCATGCGCTCCACCGTCGTGCCTCCGGGAATTTCTGCCTTGAACAAATGAAAACTGCCAATGCCCAGCATGGGGAAAATAGCCAGAGATAGCAGGATGATTCCCATTCCGCCGACCCATTGCGTTAAATTTCGCCAAAATAAAATTTCGCGGGGAGCGGATTCGATGTCTCGCAAAACCGAGGCCCCCGTTGTGGTGAACCCGCTCATGCTTTCAAAAAAAGCGTCGATGATCTGAGGGCAAACGCCGGTCAGGACAAAAGGAATGGCCCCGAAAAAGGAGATGCACACCCAGGAAACCGCGACAATGGCAAACCCCTCCCGGTCGCGCAGTTTTTCAATGCCCGAGGGCAATAACCTCCAAAGGAGCAATCCGGAAATGAGAGAAGCCGCCAGAGTATAAGAAAACGCCTCTACTCCGCTCATGTAATTCGGCAGAGCCGGGGTTTGGTAGTGCATGGAAACTGCGAGCGGAATCAGCAGGAGGCCGGAAAGAAGAACCAGCAGGACGCCGACAACGTTGAATATTGCCTTGATATTCATCAGAAAGGGAGAAAGTTTCTTTTGCTTCCAAACAGCTTCTCGATTTTTTCTATGGCCTGGGGTTGAGCAACGACGATGACGGAGTCCCCGGCTTTGATCTCGATGTCGTCGGTCGGGACCATCATTTCTCCTTTTCTAAGGAGCGCGCCGATCATGGCATTTTCCGGGAATTTCACTTTGCCGATTTTTTTGTTGACGATAGATGAATTGTCGTCCACGCCAATTTCCATGACCTCGGCATCTTCAATCAATCGGAACACCGACATGACCCGGCCTTTACGCAGGTGTTTTAGAATGGCGCTGACTGTGATCAACCTTGGGTTGATCGTAATGTCCATGCCGATGGAGTCCAGAATGGGCAGGTATTCCGGGTCGTTGGTGATGACCAGCGCACGCTTGGCGCCGTGTTTCTTGGCCAACAGGGCAGACAGGATATTATTTTCATCGTCTTCAGAAAGGGAAAGAAAAAAATCCGCGTCTTTCATGTTGATGTCGTTGAACAGGTTCATGTCCGTTCCGCTTCCGTGGTGAACGACGCACCTCGAAAGTTCCTCCGCCGCTAGATTGGCTTTATCCCTGGAGGGCTCAATGATGGACACGTCCCTTATCGTTTCTTCCAATGCTTTGGCCAGATTGATGGAAACCTGATTGGCTCCGAAGATGACTACTTTTTCAACTTCCTCCACGGACTTGTTCAGCATGGGCAGGAGAAAGGGTAAAAAATCTTTATCAACAATGGTGTAAATTTTATCTCCCGGCTGGATGACGTCGTCGCCTTTGGGGATGACCAGTTTGCCTGAACGTACTATGGCGACGATGACGAAGGAATCCATTGTGGAAACACTGCTGAGTTCATGAATCTTTTTTCCCGCTATGGGAGCATTTTCGGGGATGTCAAACTCGCGCAGAAGGACTTCTCCACCGGCAAACTCGGCAACATTGACCACGCCGGGGGTGCTGATGATCTTGACGATGGTGTCGGTGATGATGTGGCCGGGGTTGATGGCGTGATCGATGGAAAGTTCTTCAAAGGTGAAGAGAGAGTTCTCCTTCGTAAACTCCTCATTGCGCAGACGGGCGAATCTTTTTTTGATGTTGTATTTGGAGACGAGAGCACAAACCAGGAGGTTGATTTCATCCTTGTTGGTGACGGCGATCACCATCTCTATGTTTTCGATGCCGGCTTTCACCAGAACGCTGGGAAGGCAGGCATTGCCGACGACGCTCAAAACATCCAGCGTGTCTGAAATACGGCGCATCTTTTCCGGGACCTGGTCGATGATCGCAATGTCATGACCTTCCTTGGAAAGTTCCTGGGCCAGGTTGAAGCCAACCACACCCGCGCCAACAATGAGGATTCTCATGGGTTCGGTTTCTACCGGGTGCGCGGTTTCAAAGGATAAGGATAGGGTCGTGGTCTGTCATATTGAGGTTCCACTCGTAATTATTACAGGCTACAGGTTTAATTTGGATTGTTCAGGAATTCCAGGAAATCGGATTCCTTTGAAAGGAGAATAGTCGTGTCTGTTTTTAAAGATTTTTTATAAGCTTCCATGGAACGCATGAAGGCGTAAAACTTGGGATCTTTTTGATAGGCGTCCGCATAAATTTTGGTCGACAAGCCGTCCCCTTCACCGCGAACTTCCTGTTCCTTTTTATAAGCGTCCGCGATCAGGATGGTTTTCTCCTTGTCCGTTTCGGCGCGGATTTTGGTGGCTTCTTCACGACCTTCGGACCGATACTCTTTAGCAATTCTTTCGCGTTCCGTTCGCATGCGGTTGAAAATGGAGTTGGCAATTTCCGGCGGCAGGTCGGTTCTCTTGATTCGAACGGCAACGACTTCGATCCCATATTCAGAGGCCTTCTTATTGGCTTCGGAAGAAACTGTGGCCATGATGGCTTCGCGGGTTTCGGTGACGATATCGATGAGATTGTGGGTACCGATTTCAACTCGCAATTCGGAGAAAAGGATGTCGTCCAGGCGAGCTTCTGCGCCCCGGATGTTGCGAACGGTTTCCAGAAATTTCAAGGGATCAACGATTTTCCAGATCGTAAAATTATCTATCAGAAGATTTTTCTTGTCCTTGGTGATGACTTCGGCGGGCGGTGAGTCGTTGTCGAGCAGTTGTTTGGAAAAGTATTTGACCTTTTGGATGAAAGGAATTTTGAAATACAGTCCCGCTTCTTTAATGATCTTTTTCGGTTTTTGCAGTTCCAGGAGAATGGCAGTCTGCGTCATATTCACGATAAACATCGAAGATGAGGCCAGTACAATCGCCAGGACGCCTATTATAATGATGGAATTTTGTTTCATAGCGTTTTATTTATTTGAACCCGATAGAATCGGATTATTTGATAAGGGAAGAATGGGCAACACGCCTTGTTTTTGATTCCCCATGACAAACTTATTCACGGTTGGTAATATCTCTTCCATGGTCTCCAGGTAAATCCGTTTACGGGTGATGTCGGGAGCTTTTTTATATTCTTCATATTGGGAAATAAAACGTTTCGCGTCTCCTTCCGCCCGTTTGATTTTTTCTTCACGATAAGCTTCCGCTATTCTGAGAATCTGCGCCGCCTGACCCCGGGCTTCGGGAATCACGGCGTTGCGATACCCCTGAGCTTCGTTGATCATTCTCTCCTTGTCCTCGCGGGCGCTCACCACGTCTTTAAAAGCGCCGGCCACCTGCTCCGGCGGGTTCACGCCCTGAAGCTGAACCGTGACCACCTGTATTCCAGCTTTGAAGGTGTCCAAAAGGCTTTGAATCTGTTCCCGGGAGGTGATCTGAATATCGGCTTTCCCGGTGGTCAAAGCTTCGTCAATGTTGCGACTGCCGACGATCCCGCGAATGACAGTTTCGGCGGAGTCCCGGACCATTTTATGAGGTCGCCTGACATTGAACAAATAGGCCACCGAGTCGGAAATCCGGTATTGTACCACCAGGTTGATGTCGACGATATTTTGATCGCCGGTCAGCATCAGCGATTCCGCCGGAACCCGTTGAACCTGTCCCGAAGCGTTGGCGCGAAAACCGATTTCCGCCCGTCGGATTTGACGGATTTTTGGAGTGGCGGAATTCTCGATCGGGGAGGGGAATTTGAAATGCAACCCCGGTCCTGTGGTTCTGTTGAATTTTCCGAAGGTGGTGACCACCCCTTCTTCATCCGGTTCGACAGAATAAAACGTGCCCGGTAAAATCCATACCAGCAACAATACAATAATGATTCCAATAAACATGGAAGGTTTGAATTTCGGAAGATTGAGTTGTGGTATGTCGAAAGGAGGCTTTCCTCCGCCTCCTCCTGGAGGGCCACCGCTTCCTCCTTTTAAAGGATCATCCGGGGGTCTTTGTTCGTGCAGGTCGTCCCAAGTCATGAGTTTTTTTATTTTTTAAAATGATTGAAAGTTAAATTCATACACAATTGAGTTACGCTAGCAAACTCAAATCACATTGTCAATGAGTTGGCTTGTCGGGGAGAATATACCGAATTTCTCAGTTGTCAATAAAGCAAAATTTCCCCGTCTTCTGAAAATTCCATTCCACGGGCGGCCAGATAATTCAAGGCGTCTCGCAAGCCGGTGAGGGTTTTCAGCTGTTCGGTCAAATTACGGAATTCTTTGAGGCTGGTGATCGGCACCCGTTTCAATTCCGGAGCTTTGATGATATCTCCAAGAATTTTGTTTTTCAACCACGCGGCGACGTTCAGGTTGCCGTTTTCCACCGAGACGATGATTCGGTGTGGCGAAGCCAGCTTCAGTTTTGCGCGCGTGTCCACGATCGCCGGTTTGCTTTCTTCCGGGTCCAAATACAAAAGAAACCGGTCCAGGGTTTCCGCGCCAATCCTTGTGATGGCCATTTTGGCGGAAATCTGATCGAGGGAGATGGGTTCGCTGGCCTGTCCCTGCTTGAGCTTGACTCCCAATTGCAGGTTGCCGTCGATTTCTGATCCGGCCTTTTCCGAAGTTTTGGTCCGGCCAGTCAACGCCCCAAAATTCAATCCGGCAAATTCTGTGGAAAAACTCAACTCCGGGCCTGCCGGGGTGGGAATGACGAATAGGTTGCCTGCTACAGACCCATCGAGAACATCGAATAGAAATTTTTCCGCCATCAACCGGTTGTTTTTGTAGAGCAGATCGAAGGCGATATTGGAGACCCGTTGCCCGCTGGCCTGCACTTCTTTGATCGTCAGATTATTTTTATTCTGCGAGAAACCCCGAAGCTGAGTGAAAAACCCTTTGCGGGACGCCAGGAAGGATTTGCTCATGGGTTGCACCAGACGGCGGTCGAGGAAAAGAGTTTTGTTAAACGGAAACCGCCCGCTCAAATTGGTCACCTGCAAGCCGTCAGGAAGTTGGGCGTTGAATTGATCGAACGCCACCTTGCCATCGAGCGCGATCAATTCTTTGGGCGTCATTTTCAAGGTGAGGTTGGCCAGCAGGGCGCCTCTGGCCTGAATGCCTTGTAGAAATTGCCGGGTCCCCTTATTGATGGCTTTCTGGATTTCCAGTTTATTGTGGGTGGCGAGAGAAATGTCCAGACGACGGGTCAGTTCCTGAGGCGTCATGGGGGCTTCCCCGGTGAGGAAGGGTTTCAACCCATCGACTTGTCCAGAGAAGGAATGGCTGATGCCGAATTTTTTAATGGAAAAAGCATGTTCCCGGACCGTGAATTTATTGAGATCTTCAAGGGTGTATTTGAAATCGAATTGCGGGTTCAACCATTCCTCCCCCAAGACGTTTTTCAGAAATAATTTTGCAATCGCAAATTTCCCTGAGATTTCTCCCGACCCTTCTTTGATATCCACTTGGGCAACGGTATTCATTTTGTCGACGGCAATGCCCTGGCTTGGCCAGGTGAGGGCCGCGTTTTCCAATCCAAAACCGACTTCGGCTTCGATGGGCAACGATTTTTTTAGATCGATTTTTTCCGGGATCGAACCGTTGGCTTTGAGAGCGAGATTGATCGACCCCGCCACCTCAAGGTCCTCCATGCCCGCTTTGAGGGCCTTAGGGACCTTTGCCCATATGCTGGAAAGCTCCGTGTCGGTGACCGTGGTGTCGACGCGGAATGTTTTGCCCCAGTTTTTAAGGCTGGCTTTTAGGTCGAGATTGAACAGAGAGGGCGCACGCACGGTGACCTGTTCGATTTCAATTTCGCCTGTTTTCAGGTTTTGCTGTGACCGGCTGGTGAGGGTGATCGGCCCGATAGGAATTTCTCCGTTCAATTTTTCAGGAGCCGGCGGGGCCACTTTAAGATCGACTGCGACCCTGGTTTTTGTCAGTGAAAGATCGTTGAGCTCGACCGCGAAAGCGGTGTGGATTTTCCCGGTTTTTACTTCTTTCACTCCTTCCACATCCCCCACCTGTACGGTGCCGTCAAAAGTTAGATTTTTGACATCCTGCCCGAGTAAATCGGTTTTTAGAGAAGTGTCGATGTCGAGACCGGTCACCACCATCTGAGGTTCGTTCAGCGCAATACGGTCGAGTTTGATGGAAGTTTTATTGGTTATCGGTATCGTTCTTTTCACTCCGGCGGTCAAGGGATAATAATCGCCCATGGTCAGTTGGGTTTTAATGACACCTGCGCCAAGTTCCAGTTTATCCAGTGCTTTTACGTTTTTGAATCGGACGTCTAAATCGAGGCGGGGGACTTTGACGCCGCGACTGGGAAGATAATCCGCGGGAAAAGAAATCGTCGCAAAAACCTGTTTGACTTCCGCCGGAGGATTTTTTAACCGAGTGTCTATTCCCTGTAACTCTACCCGTGTATTCAATAGAGCCTGAATGGGCTGAAAATTTTTATCCAGCCGGCCTTTGACGGTGACATGCGCCGAGGTTGTACCCGCTGTGGGATAGCCGTCGATTTTTTGCAGTATTTTTTTTGGAATGAGAGAACGCAATTGAGTGAGCGCGATGTCGATATCCTGCTCGACCTGAAAAGACGATTTGCCGAAATTTTTTGCGTTGCCGTTTAATTTTCCGTTCAGTGCAGAACCCAGAGCATATTCTGCCTTAAAGAAGTGAATGTCTCCCGTATTAATATTTGCGTGGACCGAACCGTTCAGGTCGAGGCCGGTTTCAATCGATCCCAGTTCTGGAGATGAGAACGCCACTTTTTTTAAAGCGGTTGAAAATGCGAGGGAGACATCAGCAAGGTTGGCTCCCTTGCCATTGATCTTAAGATCGTGATTCAAACCGTTTAGCGTGAGGCCCTGAGCCTGAGCCTGATCTATTTTTAGATGGACTTTCAAGTCCAGATTTTCAGGAACGCTGTTTTTCAACAGGACGTTGGCAAGGTCGATGTCCACATCGGTCCCTTTTAATTCAGCCGAGAGCTCCGGGTAGTGGACGGCAAGGTTTTTAACGCCGATCGTCGCGGTCATAAGCTCGATATCCTCAGGCTTGAAGTCCGGCATGTGGCCCCTGACTTTCACGTTGGATATTTGGATATTTCCGCTGGCCTTGATGTCGGGAATCAGCGTGCCCGCCCACCCGACAAGATCTTCAATGTTGAACACCGCTTCGTTGAGCTTGATGTTGAAACGGGGGTCTTTTGCCAGTCCGGACGCAGAGCCCGTGATGTCCACCCTGTTGTTTTCGCCGATGACCAGCTTGAGTTGTCTGATGTTCACCCCTCGTTCCTGAACGGCGGCGGTGAGGTCGATTGCGACCGACAAATCAGGCGAAGGCAAAGGGTCGGGAGCCTGGAACTGATTATTCTGCAAGTTTAACGTTCCGGCCAGTCGAACGTTGTTCAAATCCTGAGCGCTGACTTTCATGTCCACAAGGGAGAGGGTTTTTACATCGATGCCTTTTCCCTGGCTGGAAAAAAACTCCAGGTTGTGTTTTCCCTTGGCCGGCGGGGCCATGATCGTTCTAAGAACAATGTCGACTTCATCCTCATTGATTTTGCCGTGGGCGGTGAGGCTCAACCCTTCCAGCCGGCTTTTTATTTCCCCGTCCATGTCCAGATTCACCTGAACATTGCGAATGGCGAACTCACGCAAGTCCAGGGCAATGGGGAGGGCCGGAAGTCCGGCTGATTTTTTTGCGACGGGGGGCGGTTTATCTGAACTTCCCAGCTCCAGGAGAGGCTGAAAATTCCATACTCCGTCCACCGAAACGAGATTCAGTTTGGGGTTGTCAACCAGCACCTGGTTGATGACGAACCGCCCCTGCATGAGCTCAGTCAGATCATAATCCAGGATGAGGCTTTTAACGGCAAAAACAGGTTCGTTCTCTCCAAGCTGCAAACGGGAAATGTTTATCCCGCGCAAAATGTTTAAATCCAGAGACTCGATAGACACCGGAATTTTTAGAAACGCGGTCAGTTCTTTTTCGACGATGGGCTTGATGCGTTCCGAGGGAAAATAATAAGTCAGAGCGAACCCGGCGCCAACCAGAAGGAGGATGAAGACAAGCAGAGCGTACGCGGTGAAAATGAGCAGGCGCTTGAGCCAGGAGCGTTTTTGTTTCTTTTGCGGTTCAGGTTCAGGCTCGGGTGCAATGGTCACTTCAGGCGGAGGGCGTTCTCCCACTTCAGGGGGTTCTAAATGCTGGCTGGGATGTAGGAATTCGTTCATATTAAATTTATTGAGGCGTCCCTAAATGGGATTCCAAAAATTTGCAGATGCCTTTAGTTACATGGCCGATGAATTCAATGTCCAGCGTGTCCAGAGTGTCCGAGGGTTGATGGTAATTTGGGTTGCGCAAAAATGCCGTGTCCGTGACCATGACCGCCGGGATGCTTTTTTCCCAGAAGGGAAAATGATCGCTCAGAGTCACTTCCCGAAACTCATCGCCCCGGCCAGGCACGACCAGCTTTTCCACTGCAAGCGGCGGGACGGTCCGGTCCATGGTCTCGGCTAAAGAATGAGCCAGTGCCGCCGACGGTTCGTTGCCGACGACGGCGATAAAGTCTCCCGTATCCGGGTATTGGGTCGGGTCCATATAAGGAGGGTAGTTTTGTGACCCGGATTCGGGGTTGCAAAAACCCACCATTTCAAGCGAGATCATTCCTGAGAACCCCGCTTCCCCGTTAACCTGTTCGAGAAAGTGACGGCTGCCGACGAACCCGTATTCTTCCAAAGTGAACCCGGCGAAAAGCAGAGACTGGTTGAATTGTGAATCTTCCAGACAGCGCGCGGTTTCCAGCAGTGCAGAAACGGCGCTGGCGTTGTCATCGGCTCCCGGAGAGCCTTCCACGGTGTCGTAATGTGCGGCCAGAACGAAGGTCTTGGAGGAAGGGTCTGCGCCTTGTTTCAGGCCCAGCAGGTTCATGGATTGCATGCCTTCAAAGGGAACTGTTTCTTGTCTGACCGACAGGTTGGCCGACTGCAATTGCTGGCGAATGTATTCCCCCGCTTGGGCCAGTTGGTCGGGGGTCGTGAAAAGGTTGCGTTCCCGGACCAGTTCGGTGAGGTGTTTTTTAATGTTGTTTAAATCCGGTTCCCGCATTTTTTATCCAGATGTTATTCCAGAAATTACCCAGAGCTTGTGAACATGTGATATCCCTTCATTAGCTTTCATGCCCCTGTGGTATCCCTCTTCATTAGCTTTCATGCCCCGAAGGGGTAGAAAGGGTATGTGCTATTCGACCTTTGCCTTTATGCCCCCAGGAAACTCTTCATTAACTTTTCTCCCCGTGTAACGGGGCGGGAGAAAAAAGTTTACTTTTTTTAGAGTTCGGCATACCATACGCCCATGATAAAGGTCGAATGCATGTCAGGCTATAAGCTCAACGAGAGGCCGATCGCCTTCAACCTCATCGATCGTCGTTACGAAGTCATGGACATCGTCGACCGCTGGTATGGAGAGGGGACCAGTTATTTTAAAATCAAGGCCGATGATGATAATATTTACCTTCTAAAGTACGACGGTTGGGAGGACTGCTGGGAGTTGATTTTTTATCAGAATCCCAAAAAACTGAGCTCATTGCCAGAATCCCAGATGGGTTCCAGTTTCTTCCCCAGGTCCCCGCACGAAGCACCTAGTTGCAGAAGGTTTACCTCCCTGCATTAAAATTTCCGGAGTCCGTATTTCATCCATTGACCGTAAAACTTTTATGAAGCTTCCCCACCCTGATTGGATACTGTGCAGAGCCAAAGGGTCGGTGTGGGATTTAACCCAGCCTGTCCGGTTTTACTTTCCTGATAGTTTCTCCGTCCAGCATGTAAACTTTAGTTGATGGCCTTACTTGTATCATTGTTAATCGAAAAAGTCCAAATAAATGAAATGGTTATGAGGAAATGTGCTGATGAATCCTGCTGACAGGGCGGTTCAATCTTTTTCGGGTCAAAGGCGAAAGATGATCGAGGAGCAACTCGTCGACCGGGGAATAAAAGACTTAAGAATCATGGAAGCGCTGAACCGGATTCCCCGGCATTTGTTTGTTCATGAAACATTTCAGCACAAGGCCTATGGGGATTTTCCATTGCCCATCGGCGACAATCAAACCATCTCGCAACCTTATATCGTGGCCGCGATGACCGAGGCGTTGAACCTGAAAAAGACCGACCGGGTTTTGGAAATCGGCACGGGTTCCGGGTATCAAACCGCACTGCTTGCGGAGCTGGCCGGGCAGGTTTTCACCATTGAGCGGATACGCTCCCTGGGGTTAAAAGCGCAAAGTCTTTTGGAACAGTTGAATTATATGAACATTGTGTTCAAGATATTTGACGGGACTTACGGCTGGCCGGATCAAGCGCCGTTTGATATGATCCTCATCACCGCTTCCACACAGGAGATCCCTAAAATGCTGGTCGATCAGCTGGGAGAGGGCGGGCGATTGATCGTGCCGGTGGGAGGACTGGAAAAACAGAGCCTCACTATCCTGACCAAGCAAAATGGCCGAACCACGTCTCAGGAAATTGGCTACTGCAAATTTGTCCCGCTTGTGGGACGATATGGCTGGCCGGAGTGATCGAGGCTGTCGATAGGTTCTGAGTGCTTTTGAAACTCTTTTGTTTTTTTATCAAGAGTAGCGTTAGCAAAACTAAGGTTTGAATGGAAAAAATGTTTAATCACGCATACGCAGGTTTTGTCTGTCCAGAAGGGGGGCTGTGAGTGTTTTCGAGAATTATCAAGAAGGGAACATTTGTTCTTAGCAACGGCGTAAAGTCCAGCTACAACTATGAATATGATTTGTTGACCGATGCGATGAATGCAGCTTATTGCGAAATGCTTTTCCACAAGTTGAAATCCTGGCAAGCCAAGCACGGATCGTTCAATGTGGTGGTGGGGTGTGAAACGCAGGGAATCCGAATCGGCCATTGCTTGTCAAAATTGATGGGGTTGCCGTTTCATATCATGCCGAAAAAGAGAATCGACTTTGCACAAGTCGAGATTCCCGTATATCCGAAAGACACGCACTGGCTGATCGTTGACGATATTGCCAGCACCGGTTCGACATTTTTGCGCGCGGTGGAATACCTGGAAATCGAAGAGAAACCCGATACCATTACTTTTACCAGCATGATCCGCAGAAATCTCGACAACATGGATTATTCGGCGGTCAGCGGAGACCCTGAAAAAGAACAGTTCAATGTGCGTTCGGAGCGGTTTGACTTTATCGACAAGCGGCTGGTTTCTCTGTACAGCGAACCAAAATAATCAGTCCTTTTTGATCAGGTAGTAAACTTCACCCCATTCCTTGAAACTTCCCGCCATGATCCCGGGTCGCTGACCAATACCGAAAAAAAGATCGGCTCTACCCGGGCCTTTGATGTCGCTCCCGGTATCCTGGTCCACCACAAAGCGGAACGTCCGCTTCCAGCCGGAGATTTTGTCGTTCTGATCGAGAACGGGTTTTCTGACAAAAATAAGAGCCAGCCCGCCTGCGGGATAAATGGATTTGTCTGTGGCTAAAGAGCGTCCGCCGACCAGTGTTCCGCCGCCTGAGCCCCGTGGTCCCACGTTATTGTATGAAAAAAAGATATAGCGTTTGTTTTGGTAAAGATAAAACGGGATTTTATCTGGGTGGCTGCGCAGATATTTTTTGATGCCCTGCATGGATCTCTCGCCTTTACCGAGGAGGCCGTCTTTCACCATCAGCTTGCCAATGCCCTGGTAGCCATAGTTATTGGCGCCCGCGTAGCCCACGCTTTGCAGTTTTCCATCCGGGAACCGGAGCCGGGCCGAGCCTTGAATGTGCAGAAAAAATCTCTCCAGATCATCTTTTAACCAGGCGATTTCCAGGTGCTGGTTTTTTAATATTCCCTGCCGGTCGATTTGTTCGCGGGTGTAATTTTTCCAGTGCGGACGCGGCGCATTTTTTGAGTTTTCCGATGCTGTGAGGTTTATGAATTTCAATTCCGGGGAATCATCGGGCAAACGGTAAATGGGATAAATATATTCCTCCGTTTTAACGGGACTGGCGGGAATGACCGGGGTGTAGTATCCGGTGAACAGAAATTTTTTATCCGGGCCCTGTCCGGCCTTATAAAGTAGAAACTCTTTTCTCAACCTGCGATTGAATTCGTCCGGCGCCAGGTTTTCTTTGAGCAAATTCAGGAAAGCATTGAGAGAATTTTTCAAGTCTCCCTTTGTTAAGCTCAATCCCTCCAGTTTCACCGGATCGTATGCATTTTGAGCTTCCATTACAGCGAGCTGATTCTGGATGACTTGTTCCAGACTTTTCCAGTCCATGTCGTCCTGCACCACGATCGGCAGGTCTAGAGAAGCCATTTTGTTTGCCGCCGAGTTTGGTTTTATTTCATGATCAGAAGGTGGGTGGGGCTTTGCATAATAATTCCCGGAGGGACGATATTCGCTCTCGGCATTTAAAGGCGAAAAGCTGGAGCAGGAGTTGAGCAGGGATAAAAAAATTATGATGGGCAAAAAACCAATTGCCAGACCGATGCGTTTTAAAAGAGGTCGATTTTTAGAGCAGGGCATAATAAAGGAAGAGGGCATTTCCTCAAAAGTCGGTTAGGTTAGATATAGTCGAGGCCTTCGTTGGCCAGGGCGTCGGCTCTTTCATTTTCAGGATGCCCATTATGGGCTTTGACCCAACACCACTTGACCTTGTGGATTTTGCTCAAGCGATGCAGTTCCTGCCACAGTTCTTTATTTTTAACGGGTTTGCGAGATGCGGTCATCCATCCCTTGCGGATCCAGCCCGTGATCCATTCGGTCATTCCCTTTTTCATATATTGCGAGTCGGTGGTCAGTTCCACATCGCAGGGTTCGGTGAGAGCATTGAGAGCAACGATAGCGGCGGTGAGTTCCATGATATTATTGGTGGTCGATTTTTCACCACCCTTCAGCTCTTTGACATCCCCATTGAATTTTATGAGACAACCGTAGCCTCCCGGTCCGGGATTTCCCTTGCAACAACCATCGGTAAAAATTTTTACTTTTTTCATGCCGGTATCATTATAATCTTGAGGTTGATTTTTATGCAGAAGATCTCATGGATAAACGGGGTTTTCCTGCAACGGTTCGATGAAGAGGGTTGTGTTCAAAAGGGATGCCCGTTTGAGTTGCGGAGTCGTGCTGTCAAGAGCCCTTTTGGGTCAGGCCTTGGACGCACTTAATATAGCATATATTCAGTGAACAGGTTGCAATGAGATTGAAACTTTTCTGCAAATGAATCGTCCAATAAGGAAGGAATGCAAATTTTAGAAGCAGGGGAATTTTTTAGTTATATTAACCTGAAATTGAAGTGAGAGACGATGGGGATGAAAGAGCAGGAGTCTTCTGAAAACCCTGCCATCAGTTTGCATTGCATCGATGCTATTCAGGTGAGCCTGTGCATTGAGAAACAGGGGTTGAAATTTTACGAAAAAGCCGCCAAAAAATCTCAAGACCCTAAAGTCCAAAAAATGTTTCAACACCTGGCGGATGAAGAAAAAGAACATATCCAGGCATTGCAGGCCAAGGCCCAGTTTCTGCAACCTGTTTTGCAGAAAAAAGCCGGTTCACGCAAGCATGTTGAAAATTTCATTGCCGAGAAATTGAAAGGCAAAGTGTTCCCGGACATGAAAGGGGCCCCAAAGGGGAAGGTTCCTGATTTCCAAAGCGATGTTGAAGCTCTGGAGCTTGGCATACAATCCGAACAGAGGTCGATCCAAATGCTGAGTGAGCTACTCAGGAATGAGAAAAAGCTGGATGTCCGGGCCATTTTCCTGCATCTGCTGGTAGAAGAGAAAAAACATCTCGCCGGACTTGAGGAACTGAAACAATCGTTTTCCAAGTGAGGGAATATCGGAGGGATTGAAATTGCCTTGCTTGCGACCAAGGCCAACTACCATATCATGCATGCCAGCCTGCAGAAATGATGTCCTGGGAGGTTGGGGGTTGAGGAACGGTTGTAAATGATTCCTTAGGAGATTGATTCCTTCAGAGAACCGAAACAGCTTCAAAATCCGCTGGATCGAAGATATACCCGTCATTAAGGGGTGCGGTGGTTGTGTTCGGTGTCCAGTAACCGGGATTCAAAAATCAGTTCGCGGATATTACTAATAGTAAATAAAACCGCCCGAGAGTTTGTGAAACCTGTTTTAAAACGTATAATAGCGAGCGGAATATAGTTGAGAAACAAGGCCAATCTGCTTTAAGTGAAAAGGTTTGACAACCTTGCGGGCGGTGGTTTATAGTGGCAATCTTTCAAATTGTTAATCACCCGAAAAGGATTATTTCGAATGAGCCAATATCAGGTCAAGCCTGGGCCGGAGGCTTTCCTCCCTCCCTCAGCCTCTTCAATGGGAATCATACTGCCCGATCCGGGAGAATGTCATATCGAAGGAAGAATAGCCCCTGAGGAAGAAGGCTATGAATTTGCCGCCCGGAAAATGCTTGAGGCAAAAGTTCCGACTCTTTTCCCAGGTCCTTTGGTACTTTGGAAATGGAATGAAAATGCCGCCAAAAAGGCAACGGCTGTCCGGGCTCTGGCAGAGGCGCTTCCGGCGCGCTTGATTCCCATGGCGGATTATCGCCCCAAATATCCAAAAATCGATCCAGAAGCTGAGATCAATCCCAATCATCCCAACTTGACCATTTGGCATAATAAAATAGACGTGTGCATGTTTATCGGGGTGCATTGTCACCAGGCAAATCTGGCGTTAAAAATCATTCGCGGCGGCACGGACTGTTTTACCATGGCCATGTGCGCCCAGGCAGGCCATGAAGATGCGTGCCTGTCCTTTCGCGATGCGTCCGTGGAGAAGATCATGAAACTTATCGACGCAGTCAATAAATTGAAAGAACAAGGCGTGAAAAGTCAGGCAGAATCTTTTGAACAGATTTCAATGACCCGTTCCGGACGAGTGTCCCAGGGCGGATAATTTTTTTTAATTTGAGCGTTGGATAAGCTCTGGTTAATGTCATTTCCAAGGGAGTGATTAATATGAATAAGCCGGTTAGTAGCCCAAAAGATAGAATTTTAAGATCTCAGCATGTGAAGTTGGGTACCAAGAATAAAATGGACCAGACTTACACCGATA
>CAYPQH010000026.1:0-17610 GCA_964412825.1 uncultured Nitrospinaceae bacterium
TTTCAATTGGGCCTTGTCCACTCTGGAGGAACGCAACTCCGACGAAGCCATTCGGCTGTTTGAGATGGCGGTGAAGATGGAGCCCAAAAACTATCTGGCCTATAATTTTCTCGGTAAAGCTTACGGGCAGAAAAAATTCTATGACGAGGAAATGGCCAGTTACAAAAAGGCCATCGCCTTGAAACCGGATTTTGGTGCAGCCCATTTCAACCTTGCAATCATACTTGGAATAAAAAAGAAATTTGAAGAAGCCGCGCCGCATTTCGAGAAGGCGATCGCCATCGACAAAAGTTTTGAAAAACCGTTTGTCGTGCAAATGCTGACGGCCATGGGGCTTAGAAAGGCCAAGACCGAAGGTGACAACCCAGCTGGAGAAGCGACCAAACCAGAACCCGTGAAAGATACTCAACCCGATATCGCTGCGGAATTGAAAAAAACGTTGGGGCAAAAATCCGAAGGGTCCGGGTCCGACCATAAAATGGAGGAGGGGTCCAAGAACGTCAAGGACACCACCAATGTTAAAGGCAAGGTATTGGTGAACGGCAAAGCCATTGCGACCAACGCGGTTGTATTTTTAGAAACTCAAAGCAAGTTGAGAGTTCCGGGACAAAAAACCCAAGACCTGACCATCAAGCAAAGCAACCTCAGTTTCTACCCGAGACATTCGACCGTGCAAGTCGGGTCCATCATCACCTTCGCCAATCAGGATAAGGAAGTACACAATATTTTCTCCAAGTCCCAGCACAACCAGTTCAACCTGGGGGCCATGGCGGCGGGTTCGTCGAGATCTTTGACGCTTGACCAGGCGGGCCCCATCGTGCTGCGGTGCAATCTGCACAAAGACATGATAGGAACCATTTTCGTCGTTCCCAACGGCTATTTCACCCATCCCGACGCCAAGGGGGAATTTACCTTCGATAAAGTGAAAAGTCAGGGGTATCTCCTGCAAGTCTGGCATCCACGGTTGATCCCTGAAGAAGTGGCGGACAATCTGAAACCTGTGGACTTGAAGGGCGTGGATCAAACCTTTGATATGGATATTAAATCGGCCTCGCAACCCGGAGAAATCCACGACATGGTGGACCCCACCGATTACAACGCCATCGTCGATACTATCGAAAAAGAAATGTTGCAAGCCATTCAGGATTGGAAAAAGGGCAAAAAATTCATCCCCCGAAAACGCATGCTGATGGTCATCACCAAGCACTATGACGGCGAAGGCCTGAAAGGCGCCATCGCTAAAAGTTTCAGCCAGAAGCGCAGCATCCGACTGGAAAAGAAACTGGATGAAATCCGCAAACTGATCTCTGGAATCGGTGTGAAAAGGGAAGATGTTACGGAAGAACTGCTCATCAGCCGCGCCAAGTTTGCCGTCAGCCAACTGCGCAACAACGTCAAGGAGCTGGAAGCCCGGCTGAATCCGGATTTTAACAAAAAGCAATGACCGCCATTGCCGAGCCTCGGACGCAACATTCCCTACCCTGCACCATTTGACTTTATCGTCATCTGGATGATAATTTGACTGCCATGAGCCTGCGTCTCTACAATTCATTGACCCGCAAAAAAGAAGAATTCATTCCGTTGGTGGAAAACCGTGTCGGGATGTATGTTTGCGGCGTGACCGTTTACGACCATTGCCATGTCGGGCATGCCCGTGCGGGAGCCGTCTTCGATACTATTTACCGATACCTGAAGCATCTGGGATATGAAGTGAACTACGTCCGCAACTTCACCGATATCGACGACAAAATCATCAACCGGGCCAAAGAAGAAGGCCGGCCCTGGCAGGAAGTGACCGAGCAATACATCCGGGCTTTCTATGAAGACATGGGCAAACTGAACATCGAACTACCCACCGTAGAACCCAAAGCCACCGACCACATTCCGGAGATGACCGCCATGATCTCCACTCTCATCGAACAGGGAAAAGCTTATGACAAAGACGGAGACGTTTTCTATTCTGTCCTGTCATTTCCCGGTTACGGCCACCTTTCCGGAAAAAACACCGACGATCTTTTGACGGGTGCCCGCGTCGACGTCAACGAAGACAAACGCAATCCCCTGGATTTCGCGTTATGGAAAAAAAGTAAACAAGGTGAGCCGTCTTGGGACAGCCCCTGGGGGCCGGGTCGCCCAGGTTGGCATATCGAATGTTCGGCGATGGGCAAAAAATATTTAGGCGAAACCTTCGACATCCACGGCGGCGGAAAGGACCTGATCTTCCCGCATCACGAAAATGAAATCGCCCAGTCTTGCGGTGCGTCGGGGAAAGCTCCGGTCAAATACTGGATTCACAATGGATTCGTCAATATCGACAAAGAGAAAATGTCCAAATCCCTGGGCAATTTCTTCACCCTCCGCGACATTTACAAACGCCATCACCCGGAAGTTTTAAGGCTGTTTTTAATCAGCAGTCATTATCGCAACCCCATTGATTTCTCCGAAAAAAACATCGAAGACGCGGCCAAGGTGCTGACCCGATTTTACGAAGGCATTGAAACGGCCCAAAAAATTCTCCCGGAAAAAGCGGCTTCCGCTTCAGCCAATGCCGTAAAGACCTCGGCTTTCATGCAAAAGTTTGAGAACGCCATGAACGATGACTTCAACACCGCCGTCGCCGTGGCCCACTTGAACGAAGAACTGCGCAAAATGAACACACTGGCTAAGGAGAAAAAAACTGGTTTTGAAGCCGATCTTGAAGTCAGCCTCGCTGGTTTAAAAAAAGCCGGGAATGTGCTGGGCCTGTTTTACCGAAGCCCAAAAGAATTTCAATCCGAAATGTTTCAATTGAAGAACCAGGAACTGCACCTCGACACCGAAAAAATTGAACGCCTCATCGCTGAAAGAAATTCAGCGCGTACAGCCAAAGACTGGGGCAAGGCGGATCAGTGCCGAGACGACCTGACCGCCATGGGAGTGGTTCTGGAAGACACGCCCAAAGGCACGCAATGGAAGATCAAATGACCTCCATGCAAACGTTGTTCACGAATTCTTATTCCAAGTTCACTCGCTGGGTTTCCCGGATTGAGGTGAGAAAAGAAGTGGATGAGAGGGCGCCGAAGATCCGGGTGCCGGAAAAAACCGTCCGCTGTATCTGGAACGATCAGCTTTTCAAAACCGATTCGCTACGCACCACTGGCGATGATGAACTGGAAATACTTTTTCAGGGCTATTGGAATTTTGGTCCGGGACCGGATTTTAAAAGCGCTGTCATTAAAGTGAACGGGAAAACTCTTGAAGGCGATGTCGATATCCACGTTCATTCCTCGGACCGGGGAGCGGAAGCCCATTCCACTGACCCGGAATACGGCAACGTGATCCTGCATGTTTTTTTATGGAACTCTGCGTTGGAATCGGACGCTCGGCAGGGAGCCGGCATTCGTCAACTGGAATTAAAAAGTTATCTGGACAGAGGCATTCTTGACCTCAACGACGAGCTGGATTTCGACAGTTATCCAGAGCAAATTCAATCGGACTATGGTCGATGCCATCAACCGCTGGCCGGGCTTTCCAAAGAAAAACTGACAAGCCTGTTAAACGCCGCCGGTGACGCCCGTGTTTTCACCAAGATGGAACGGTTCAACGACCGGGTCATCATCAACGGCTACGAACAAACATTTTACGAAGGCATCGCCGAGGCTCTAGGATACCCCAATAACAAAGAGCCGTTTCAGAAACTGGCGGGAGCCATCCGGTTGAACACTCTCAAAGAACTCCTGCCCAAAAGAATAGGCAAAGCGGAAAAAGTCCTGCATATTCAGTCTCTGATGTTTGGCACAGCCGGGCTCATCGAATTCAAGGCGCTGGACACCGGCGCTCTGACTGCGGATGACCGGGATTATTTTGAAAAACTGCAAAATCTGTGGGAGAAAAAATATCGTTCCCGCATTCCCGTCACCGCATTGACCGGGAACGCCTGGAAATTCGGCGGCATTCGCCCGGCGAATTTTCCCTGGCGACGCATTGCCGGTCTCGCGCATTTGCTCGTTCGCCATGAAGAAAACGGGTTGTTCGCCGATTACATGAAAATTTTTCAGGAAAGCATGGCCGTATCCGCCGACCAAGAGGGTACGGTTCAGATTCCCGGCAAGCTGAACGATTTTTTCTGCGTGCAGGCCAACGACGATTACTGGGCCAATCATTATTCTCCCGGCGGCAAACTGCTGGCCAAACCCCAGCTATTAGTCGGCGCCTCCAGATCCCAGGAAATCACCGTCAACATCGTGATTCCTATCGGCTTGATTTTTGCCCGCGCCAGTAAATCGGAGCAACTGGAAACCGGCTTCAATGTTCTTTTTCAGTCCGGGAAAAAACCCGGCGACAACAAATTATTGCGTTTCATGAAGCATTACATCTTCGGCAATAAAAAAGAAATGCTCACAGTGCTGGTCAACGACAAGCAGACCCAGGGGCTGATGCAGGTTTATCAGGATTTCTGCACTCAAAACGACAACAATTGCCAGCATTGCCAGTTTCCCGATATCGTCAAAAAATATTTTTCATGATCTGTGTGAATCACAGTGTAGGCCTTCCCTCCTTCCAAAGTACAAAGTGAACAATGAAAATATAATTCAAAAATTAAAAGATCAAAGCACCTGGAGACTGTACGGGTTAACAATAATAACGTTTGGCATATATTGGGCACACTATGCCAAGAGACTAACAAATAGGATAAATTCACTGTTGGGGGAGGATGCTAGGATTTCCAATGGCTTTATTCAATTATTTTTTATTGCCACATATTTACAGGTAATATTTGCTATCTCTATTAGTGCAGTGTTCTGGTTAATACCATCCATCATTATCGAGGAATTTCAAGGGTTTAGTATCATAAGTAGTATTGTAGGTTGGTTATGGTGCACCATGATCATTGCATGGAGTTTTAAGGCAAGAAATCGAATTAATACTCTATGCTCATTCAGGAAAGATAGTGAGGAATGGTTTCATGGTTTTTGGACTTTCTTGCTTTATATTTGGTACATCAACTATAAGATAAATGTTTTGAACGAGAACCTACCTAAGTAACCGGTATTGACGTATATTGGGATCAAAAATTTCTAACTTGCAATTCCCCGATATCGTTGAAAAATATTTTTCCTGAATGGCTGAAAACGCCCATCCGTATTTTCCTGAAAAAATTACTTTCCCACGCTGTGGAGGACTTTGTATAACCCGTCGCTGCCAGGAGCATTTGCGACGAAGCCGTATAGGTTAAGCTCAGGGTCAAACAAAGGTCTCCTCATGGAGGGGGCTTAAGGCTTGCTTCCACTGCGCTAACAGGATAAAGTGTCTGCAACCCCGTTGGTTTTTAACCATTTATTAGGATAGCCGAATTATTATGGATCATTTGGACGATCTGGAAAATCAAAGCATCTTCATACTCCGCGAGGCGTATAAAAATTTCAAAAACCTGGCCATGCTGTGGTCCATCGGAAAAGATTCCACGGTCATGGCGTGGCTGGCGCGCAAAGCGTTTTTTGGGTACTGTCCCATGCCCTTCGTGCACATAGACACCAGCTATAAAATGCCGGCCATGATCGAATACCGCGACAGAATGGCAAAAGAATGGGGGCTGAACCTGGTGGTCGGGCAAAATAAAAAAGCCCTCGATGAAGGCATGAACCACGAGAAAGGTCGCCTGATTTGCTGTGAAGCCTTAAAAACCCAGGGCCTGCAACAGGTCATGGAAGAGAAGGGCTACACCGGCCTGATTCTGGGAATTAGGCGCGATGAAGAAGGAACCCGCGCCAAAGAGCGCTATTTTTCCCCGCGTGACAAAAATTTTGAGTGGGATTTCAAAGATCAACCGCCTGAATTGTGGGACCAGTTCAAAACCACATTTAAAGAGGGAACCCACATTCGCATTCATCCCCTTCTGCATTGGACGGAACTCAACGTCTGGGAATACATTCAACGGGAAAATATCCCCATCATCGACCTCTACTTTGCCAACGCGGAAGGCAAGCGGTATCGGTCTCTCGGTTGCGCCCCCTGCACAGGCTCCATCGACTCCACCGCTAAAAATGTGGATGAGATCGTATACGAATTAAAACACAATATAACAACTGCGGAACGCTCTGGCCGGGCGCAGGATCAGGAAGACACCTATGCCATGCAGAAACTTCGCGCCAAAGGATATATGTAAATGAACGATAACGGCAACGTCCCGGCTCTCTCCAGCCGACAAATGAAACTGGTGATCGTGGGGCATGTGGACCACGGTAAATCCACTCTGGTGGGAAGACTGATGTCCGACACCGGCAGTTTGCCGGATGGGAAACTGGATTTCATCAAGGAGATCTGCGAGCGTCAGGGGAAAAGTTTCGAGTTTGCGTTCCTGCTCGACGCCTTGGAGGAAGAACAGGATCAGGGCATCACCATCGACACCTCGCAAATATTTTTTAAAACCCAGAAACGTCATTACGTCATCATCGACGCGCCTGGACATAAAGAATTTTTGAAGAATATGGTAACGGGAGCCGCCAATGCGGAGTCGGCCCTTTTGCTGATAGACGCTTACGAAGGTGTGCAGGAACAATCGCGAAGGCACGGCTACATCCTGAAACTTTTAGGGCTCGATCAAGTGGCGGTGGTGGTCAACAAAATGGACCTGGTCGATTACGACGCCGAAGTTTTTTCCAAAATCAAATCCGAATACACCGAATTTCTAGAAACGATTGGCGTTCAGGCCGAGGATTTCATTCCCGTTTCCGCCAAACTGGGAGTCAATATTGCGAAAAGGGAAGAGGAAATGCCCTGGTACAAAGGACCGACGGTTCTGGAAATGTTGGACCGGTTCGAGGAAAAAGTTCCTCCCAGCCACCTGCCTTTTCGCATGCCGGTTCAGGATGTCTATAAATTTGACGAGCGCAGAATCATCGCAGGACGGATCGAATCCGGTCGCCTCAAGGTGGGGGACCGCCTCACGTTTTCGCCTTCCAACAAAAAAGGCGTCGTCAAAACCATAGAAGCCTGGAGCGTGCCTGAGCAACCGACAGAGGCCAGCGCATCTCAATCCATCGGGTTTACCCTGGACGAACAGATTTTCACGGAACGCGGCGATGTCGCCACCCGTGTGGATGAACTGCCCATTGTTTCCTCAACCTTTGACGTCAACCTGTTCTGGATGGGAAAACGTCATCTGGAAAAAGGCCGAACTTATACCTTGAAACTCACCACCCAGGAAGTGACCTGCGAGGTGGTGGAATTCAAAAAAGTGATCGACGCCTCGACTCTGGAAACGTTGGCCGACCAGGATTTCCTCGCCAAAAACGATGTCGCCGAGTTGACCTTGAAAACCAAGAGACCGGTGGCCTTCGACCTGTTCGGAGAATGCGCGACAACCGGACGTTTTGTTCTGGTGGATGAATACGACGTTTGCGGCGGTGGCATCATCACCACTTACACGCCCTCGAATCAAGAAGATAAAATTCGCGATGAAGTCCGCCATCGGGATTTCAACTGGGTGCAAAGCGGCGTCAAGGCCGAAGAGCGGTCTTACCGCAACGGTCACCGGGCGGCGCTCATTCTCATTTCCGGCGACAGCGGCGTTGGCAAATCCGATCTGGCTCGCCATCTGGAAGAAAAACTGTTCAAATTAAACTTTCAGAGCTATCTGCTGGACCGGCGGAATGTTCGACTGGGAGTGTCCGTGGATATCACCGAGGGTGATCCAGAGTTCTTTGACGGAGAAACCATAAGGCGATTCGGGGAAGTCACCAAATTATTTCTGGACGCCGGTCACGTGGTCATTTCCACCTCCAACGCGTTCAATCAGAATGAGGACGCGGATATCCGCCTGCTGGCTGAGCCGCATCCCGTCATTGACATTGCGATTACCGACCGGCCCCAAACCTCGGGCGCGGTCGATGTGACCCTGTCTTTACAGGAAGCGAAAGACGAGACCGAAGCGGCGAATAAAATTTATCATTATTTGAAAGACCAGAAAATCCTGACCGGACATAATTATTCCATATAGATATTGACTTTTCCTTGTTCTGATGGAAAATAGGCGGCTTGATATCCGCTGGATATTGTAAACGCAGATCGACACAGGACTGTTTTAACCATGCCCAAGATTACGATCCTCAACGCCGAGACCAACGAGTCAAAAACTATCAAGGTGGGTTATGGCGCCAATATGCGTCAAGCCGCGGCCTATCAGGATGTCGAGATTTATAAAGGCATGTCCAGGATGTTGAATTGCCGTGGAATGGGGATTTGCGGCACCTGCCTGATCGAAGTCGAACCGATGGAAAATGTCGACCCCCACACTTTTATAGAGCGCCTGCACAAAGTTGCACCCAATCAAAAATTGGGATGCCGGGCGAAAGTCTACGGCGACATCACCGTCAAGGCCGCCATCAAAGACTTTTAACTTGCTTACGCCGCTCGCTCCCGCGAGGGGGAACCTGCTCACGACGTTCAACGCTTTCCGGCTAGATTCAAACTTTCTCCTTAAAAACCGTGCTCACCCCGCCCTGCAACATTACGACTGAATACCTTCCCTGCTAACATTCGCCCTCTCCACAGAACAAACTGTTAAAGCTCTCGCAAATCACTTTAAAGTTGCAATAACACCAGTACCGGAAGCAGGGTCAAACCCACGATCGATAAAAAGGCGTGCAGGAGAACGTCCCAGCGTTTGCTGAGTGGGATGACTATGATAAAATAAAGAAAAATCAGGATTTCCCAAAGGGAGATCCCGGAATGCATGCGCTGGTAAACCAGGAACCCTAAAAAGCAGGCCACAACCGCGACATACCCAGCCAGGTGAGTTCTCAACAGGGGCTTTGTGCGTTTGAAAAACCCCAAATAAGCGCCCAGAAAAATATTGACGATGTGAAATCCAATGGCTGTGAACACCCAGGGCAACGAAGGTGACGAGGTGATTTTTGATATAATGAGGGAATCCAGCATAGGGCATTTAAGCAATCTACAGGCGGCAAAAAAACGGAATTGTAACATGGATCTAAATCTTAAGGGCCGGAAAGTTCTGATCACCGGGGCAGGCGATGGCATAGGCCGAGCCTTTGCCATCGAGTTCGCCAAAATGGGCGCTCAGGTCGCGGGGTGCGCAAGGAGTCAGGACCGGTTGACAAGTCTTTCCAAAGAAATAGAAGGCAACGGACATTTATTTTACCCCACCGACCTCACGAAACTGGAGGAGGTTCAGACATTTCATGACAAGGTCATGGAAACTTTGGGCGGGTTGGATGTCCTGATAAACAACGCCGGATCGATACTGAAGTTAGGCGGTTTTTTTGATGTCACCGATCAGGACTGGCAGGATTCGTTCAACATTAATTTACTGTCCGCAGTGCGCCTGTCCCGGCTTTTTATACCAGCCCTCAAACAATCCAATACGCCCCGGATCATCAATATTTCTTCCATTGCCGCGGCCCGTCCAGGCGACATGTTTCCTCATTACAATGCGATGAAAGCCGCCCTTTCAAACTTTACGGTGTCTTTAGCGCAAACCCTGGCGGCCGATAAAATCCTGGTTAATTCGGTGTCTCCGGGACCCGTGTGGACCCGCTCCTGGCAACAGGAAGTGGATCTTGCCAGTAAAGATTCCGATAAAAACCCGAACGATATCAAAGAGGAAATTAAAACTCAGATCGGCCAGGGAGTCCCGCTCAAGCGCATGGGCCTGCCGGAAGATATTTCAGGGATCGTTCTTTTTCTGGCTTCCGATAACGCAAGCTGGATCACCGGTTCCAATTTCACCGTCGATGGAGGAGTGACTCTCAGTCCCTAATAGAGCAGGCAGGTTTTATCTCCATCCATCTGAGGAAATAAAATGCAAAGCCCAAAAACAGTATCCGCCTATTCCGTCATAAAATATTTTAGCCCCTGCCTTCTGGGTTTATTAACCCTGGCTCTCAATGGTTGTACGGTAACGCCGTCTTCAAAAATTGAAGTCCCAACCCTGGTCTCCCAAGACGCGCCGATTTTCGACAAACGGTTTAAGGAAGTGTCTTTTGAAAATCTCAGTCTGGAAAATTTCTGGATTGAAAATAAAATACAGAAAACCAGGAAACCGATTCCACTCACCAACAATACCTTTGCCGACCTCACGGATAAGGTCAAGGACGGAGTGGTCAATATATATACCCTGCGGCTGGAAGAACGTGACATTAAATTCGGAATTTCTCCGAACGATCTTCTGCCCATCAAAATCCCCATCGTTTCCACCCTTTTTGAGATCATCCCTTTTCAGGTTCCGATCCCTTTCAATACTAAAGGGCTGAGTCTGGGGTCCGGGTTTATCATCAATGAACAGGGTTATATTCTCACCAATGCCCATGTGGTGCTAAACGCTCTGGACATTCAAGTGTTGCTGTCCGAAGAGACAAAAGGCTATCCCGCAAAAATCATCGGCATTGACCGCCTCACAGATACCGCTCTCTTGAAAATTGAAGCGGACCGACCTTTGACGGCATTGCCTCTCGGAGATTCAGACCGGTTGCGAATGGGGGAAGTCGTCCTGGCCATCGGAAATCCTTTAGGGTTGAGACACACGGTGACCTCCGGTCTTATCAGCGCCAAGGAAAGAAGCTCCGCCCGGGCGAATGACAAATACGCGTATTTTATCCAAACCGATTCCGCTATCAACCCCGGCAGTAGCGGGGGGCCACTCATCAATCTTTATGGCGAAGTGATCGGCATCAACACCGCCATTGTTTCTGAAGCGCAACTGATCGGATTTTCTATTCCCACGAATACCGTAAAAGAGATCATGCCATTGCTGGTGTTGGGTCACGCCGAACGTGGCTGGTTTGGAGTGCAGGCCCTCCCGCTCAGCGCGGAACAAGCAAGCGAATTAAATTATAATGGGAGTGACGCCCTGGTGATTCATGAGGTGGAAAAGGACAGCCCGGCCGATAACTCCGGCCTGCAAGCAAAAGACATCATCATCCAATTCGAAGGTCAACCGATGGAGCAGTTTCTGCTTTTCCGCAGGAAACTGCTGGGACTGACACCGGGCAAACAGATTCGCATGACGATATGGAGAAACGGGGAGGAAAAAGAAATAACAAGCGTCCTCGTCAATCAGCCGATCCAAGAGGATCAACCCGACTTTTAGCCGGTTGCTTAAGAAATGCCCGTGTACTCAGATACGAGCGCACACTCCCCCGTGGATGTCCGCAAAAATTCGTTGCATGTCGTATGTGAAATCCCACTCCGGGTACTCTTTTCTGAACCGGCTGATATCGCTCACCCACCAGATATGATCGCCAATCCGGTTTTCATCGGAATAGGCCCATTCGAGCTTATTTCCGGAAATTTCCTCGCACAGCGTGATCGCTTCCAAAACAGAACAATGGCTGTGGCGTCCTCCGCCCATGTTATAGACTTTGGCTTGTCCGGGATTTAAGTAGAAGTGATACAGGGCATTCACCAGATCGTAACTGTGAATATTATCCCGAACCTGTTTTCCTTTATAACCGAAAACTGTGTAGGGCTTTTTTTGGATCGCGCAGATCATGAGATACGATAGAAAGCCATGAAGCTCAGCCCCCGAATGCGCTGAACCAGTCAGACAGCCTCCCCGGAAACAAGCTGTCTTGATCCCGAAATATCGGCCATACTCTTGCACCAGAAGGTCTGCGGCCAGCTTTGAAGTCCCGAACAAACTGTGAGTGGTTTGATCGATGTTCATCGATTCGTCAATTCCATGCTCGAAGTAAGGATGCGAGGAATCCAGCTCCCAACGCGTTTCCAGTTCCACCAATGGCAGAGAGTTGGGCCGGTCGCCATAAACCTTGTTGGTCGACAAATGAATAAAAACCGCCTCGGGACAATATTTTCGGGTCATCTCCAGCAACACGAGCGTTCCGTTAGCATTCACCGTAAAATCCATCGCCGGATCTTTCGCCGCCCAATCGTGAGAAGGTTGCGCCGCCGCATGGATGATGAGTTTAATATCGCTACCGAAATCTCCAAACAACCGGCCCATTTCCTTCTCCGAACGAATGTCCAGGGAAAAATGCCGATAACCACTGCATTCGTTTTCCAGCGCCTCGCGGTTCCATTGGGTGGAGGCGCCTGCGCCAAAAAACACACGCCGCATGTCGTTGTCCACGCCCAAAACCTGCATGCCCTTCGCGCTGAAAAAACGCACCGCTTCTGACCCTATCAACCCCGCCGACCCTGTGATGATTACCGTATCCAAGCCATTCCTCTAATTTTAATTTTTCTGTTTTTTCGGGAGCGTGATCGCTTTGCCCTGCCATTTTCGCCCGATCAACCGCGCCAGCACCCGGAAATAATTTGGCCCGGTTTTAAATAAATTGAAACTCGAAAACCCCATGTCCACAGACCGATTGACCCAGGAAACGGGCACTTCTTTAACATTGTATCCCAGCAAAATCGGTTGCAGGCCGGTCTCCGCGTTGGCGGCAAAATCATCGGACTCCAAATGGATATTGTCCAGAACTTCCCTTTTCATAAATTTAAGATTATTCGTCGCATCGCGAAAATGCTTTCTAAGTAAAAGATTGGCGATGATATGAAACCCCCGGTTCGCCAGAATTTTTGTGAACGCATAGTTTAAAAGAACGCTGTCGCGGGAAAAACGACTGCCGATGGCCATGTCCGCGCCTTCCTGCACCGCATCGAATAATCCGGTGAGCTCTGCCATGATATGTTGAAAATCACAATCCATGGTCAAAACATAATCACCCGTGACGGCGTCATACCCATCCCGCAACGCGCGCCCGACACCATTGGGCATTTCCCGACGAATCAACCTGACACGGCTGTCCTTTTTTCCAAGACAGGTCACGATTCCGGCGGTCTGGTCGCGGCTGTTGTCATCCACTAAAATAATTTCGTGAATATAATCGCCATAACACTCCATCAGGTTTTCAACGAGGGAAGGAATATTGTCCTCTTCATTTCTGCAAGGGACAACGACGGACACCTTCCCTTTAAAAATTTCATGACGAGCCAGATTGGGCATCTTTTTTCGAGTCCCATCCAGCGGCGGCTTCTGCGCAAAAATATAGAGCGAGCCTGCGAAGTTCCTGAGAAAAGGAAAATTTTCGAATATCAAACTCAGGTTCTGCATGGGCCAGAGAAGAAACCTGGGAATCGGCGGATACACAAAATCATAGGGCAGAATTTTTATCCCCGTGTAGCCCACTTCCGAAAGAATCGTGAACAAATCAATTCGGTTAAGAGAATCGCCCTCTTCCCGTTTTTTCAACACAAACGAAACCGCTCTGGAAAGAAACCGGCGAATAATATAGTAAGGATTCCAGGGATTGACATCAAAAAATAATAAGCGCCCACCCGGTTTGAGAAGTTTTTTCACCTCCAGCAATATGGGGGCGCAGTTGTCGTCCGTCAAAAGATTCCATCCGACGATATAGTCAAACCGACGGCCTGCCAAAGGGCCGGGAAACGCTTTCAGCAAAACCGGTTCTATATTTTCCTGAGTGTCACCCTGCGACATTTGTTCATGGTCCATAGTGTCAAAGGTGGCGGCGCAGATTTTGTTGGTGTGTCCATTGGACTCGGAAATTTTTTTCGCCCATTGCCCAGACGAGCAACCTATCTCCAGAATACTTTCGCCAGGAAACAAATGAAACAAATGACGCGCCATCCGGGCCCGCCACTCCAGCCGCTCGGGAAGAAAATAATCGTTCTCCTTCCAATATTGGGCGCGGAACCGTTCCTGCTTTTCAAGCATTTTACCCAACTGCCTGCCGCGTCTGTCGCCAATTTCCTTTAAAAGAGCGTCTATTTCCATTTTTCAATAATATAGATAATTCTCAGAACTCCGCCCTGAGCAGTGTTTGAATTTGATCCGACCGGAATTAATTTGTGGGAGTATACCATAGACCGGACCTCGGTCATTCTGCCGGGCAAAGCGCTTCAGCTCATACCCGGATCAATTTATTTTTCACCAGGGCGAAGGCGTCTTTGAGGAAGGATTTCGCCATCTTCGTGCTTTTGTTACTGGAAGACTGCGAAAAAAGATCGACAAACAATTGCAGGATGCGACTGGGTCTGCTCAAAAAATAGATACTATAAAACAGGGCCACGCCAAACAACACAAGAAACGATAATTCCCAGTCACTGAAATGCTTGTTGTAAGAGGTTTTTTTGGCGCCAAAATCCTGAAAGGTGAACAGGCTCATCAGGTACTCATCGGTCAGCTCGGTGATCACCCCATCCTTTTGCAGTTGATTGAAGGACTCGGTATTAGGTTGTGGCGAATAGGCGTTCAGATTGACATTGGTTAAGCCGATAAGGGCGCATTTAACAATGGCGGCATAGGTCCTCAAAACGCTTTTGTAATCGTCTTCAGGGAACCCGATGATAAAAAAACACCCGACATTGATCCCGGCTTTGAGCGCCGCTTTGGCCGACTGAAACATGGTCGGCAGATGAACCTTCTTTTTGATGGCTTTGAGAATTCTGGGGTCTCCCGATTCCGGGGCGAATGCAAACTCATGGCACCCGGCGGCTTTTAATTTTTTTGCGACTTCATAGTCGATGCCTTCGCTCCTGGTGCCCGACGGCAATTGAAACGTAATGTCCATGCCGCGGCGAATGATTTCATCACAAAAATCGACGATCCATTGCTTCTTCACAATGGCAGTCAGGTCCTCGAACTGAAAATCGGTGACGCCATACTGGTTGTAATATTCCTGCATTTCATCCACCACCAATTCATGATTCCTCGGTTGCCACTCGGTGGTCCACATATTGGGGCTGGTGCAAAAGGTGCAGGAAAACGGGCATCCACGCGTCGCCAGCATGGGCATGAACTTCCCCTGGGAAGCGCCATGCGGCTGATTGACTTCATGATATTTTTCAATGTCAAACAAATCCCAGGCCGGTTTGGGGATGGCATCGAGATCGCCAATTCTTTGCCGTCTCGGATTGACGCAAATAGCACCTTCGCCGTTGCGGTAAGCCACTCCGTGAACCGTCTCCAGGCTTTTTCCATTTTGGATATGATCCAATACCTGAACAATCGTTTCCTCCCCTTCGCCCAAAACAACCGCATCGAGAGGAGCTCCCTCCAAAGAAAATTCCGGGAAGCCTGTGACATGCTCCCCCCCCATGATCAAAAAGACATCCGGCAACGCCTGACGAATGTCCTTCAGCAATTCGCGGACATGTAGCCAGTGCGAAGTGAACATGCACCCCACGCCGACGACCTGAACATCGCGGGGGATCTTTTCCACAATCTGTTGGTTGGTCAATCCACGAATGCGGATGTCATTGAAATCAAAAAAAGTTCTGGGAGCGGAACCGGGACCGTCCACCACGCACACTTCATGTCCCGCTTCCCTGATCGATGCGGCAATATAAGCCAATCCAAGAGGAGGCATACTGATAGTCGAAACAAAATTGGTCAGGGAAACAAACTTGGAAGGTTCGATCAAACAAACTTTCATGGAAGAAACTCGATTCTGGGGAAAACGCTGTTTTTTTGCAGGCTTAAAGCATTAAATCGTAACATAATCGCGCCCCTCCCCCTAAAGAATTCCCTTGCCCGCAACTCCTTAGCTCCCTGATTCCTGCTAAAAAAAATCGACTACTTTTTTATTTATTCCCTAACCCCCCCCAAATATCGCAGGTAATTTTACTCCCAAAATCCCTGATTGCCATATTCAAACATTTACCTTATCCTCTTACACAATAAAACACTCACCCATCAAATAAAGCGAACCATGCCAAACACCATCAATCCAAATATTTTTCGTGAGTACGACATTCGCGGTATTGTCGATCAGGATTTGACATCCGCCACCGTTGAACTGATCGGCAAAGCCATCGGCACGCACATCAAACGCAACGGAGGGAAAACCCTCACTGTGGGTCGGGACATGCGCCAGAGTTCGGTCGAGTTTCGCGACGCTTTGGTGAAGGGACTTCTCTCTACCGGATGCGATGTAACCGACATTGGAATGGTCTCAACGCCGATTTCGTATTTTTCCCTCTATCACCTTGAACCCGATGGCGGAGTGATGATCACCGGCAGTCACAACCCCTCCAACTTCAACGGCTTTAAAATCAGCCAGGGGCGACACAGTCTGTACGGTGAAAAAATTCAGCATCTAAAAGGGCTCATCGAGCAATCGGACTTTGAAACCGGGCAAGGCCAGCTCGACAAAAAAGATGTTCTTGAGGCCTACATGAAAAAGATCGGCGAAATCATAAACATCTCCCGCCCAGTCAAGATGGTGACCGACGGAGGCAACGGCTGTTTCGGAATCGGCGGCCCCGAACTGCTGAGGCGCCTCGGCCAGGACCCGATTGAACTTTATTGCGAACCCGATGGAAGCTTTCCCAATCACCACCCGGACCCAACCGTGGCCGAAAACCTGACCGATCTTATCGCCAGGGTAAAATCGGAGAACGCTGAAGTGGGAATCGGTTTCGACGGCGACGCCGACCGTATCGGCCTGGTCGATGACAAAGGAAATATTATCTGGGGCGACCAGCTCCTGATTATTCTGGCACGCGACCTTTTAAAAAAACATCCCGGTGCCACCATTGTCGGTGAAGTGAAATGCTCACAAAACCTGTTCGACGATATCCGCAAACACGGTGGCACTCCCGTGATGGCGCCTGCCGGTCACTCCCTCATCAAAAAGAAAATGCGCGAAACAGGCGCCCTGCTCGCCGGTGAAATGAGCGGGCACGTTTGTTTCTCGGACAATTATTATGGCTACGATGATGCAATTTTCGCGGCCTGCAGGATCCTGGAAATCATCGCCTCTTCGGATCAAAAATTATCCGAAATGCTGGCAGACGTTCCAGTAACCGCGTACACCCCGGAAATCCGCATCGATTGTCCCGATGACAAAAAGTTCCAGATCGTGGCAGAACTCACCGAACATTTTCGCAATGAATACGATGTCGTGGATATCGACGGTGTCCGCGTCAACATGGAGGATGGCTGGGCCCTGATGCGCGCGTCCAACACGCAACCGGTTTTGGTCTTGAGGTTTGAAGCCAAAACACAAGACCGGCTCAAGGAAATCATGCGAATTGTTCAGGTCCAATTGAAAAAATACGAACCTGTGGTTCAGTTCAATCCGAAACTATGATCAAAAAATATTTACACACTAGGTTCCGGGTTTCCGACATGGATCAATCCCTGCGTTTTTACACCAAAATCCTCGGGTTGACGTTGATCGAACGGAAAACATCGCCGCGCGGATCGGAACTGGCGTATTTGCAAGCGCCCGGAACCGACAGCGAAATCGAACTCTGCGTATTTCCATCAAGCGGCATGGTCGAAGTCCCGGAAGATCTGGTGCATCTGGCGTTTCAGGTGGAAAGCCTTGAAGCCTGCATCAACCGGCTAAAAAAAGCCGACGTCCCCATCACCGAAGGCCCGATAAAATCTTCCAACGGAACGACCTTCATTTTCACGGAGGACCCGGACAAATATGAGATCGAATTGATGGAGTACGCGCAAGAAAAAAAATGACCCGCGAAAACGAAGGCGGGTTGGAACCACAGATGAAAACCTTAAACAAATGGTTTCTCTGCGCTCTCTGCGGTGAAAAAGGGTTTCAGGTTTATCCTGTTGACCCTGTCAAACCTGCCCTGAATTTCTCAATCAACAATCATGCC
>CAYPQH010000027.1:0-17334 GCA_964412825.1 uncultured Nitrospinaceae bacterium
TTAAGCGCCTCGAAAGCTCTTCTTCTGTGAGAAATTGAGTTTTTTTCCTGGGCGGACATTTCGGCGTAAGTCCGGTCATGCCCATCGGGAATGAAAAGCGTGTCCCACCCGAACCCATTGCTCCCTTGCAACTGGTCGGCCACTCTGCCCTTCACCATTCCTTTGGCGGTCTTGATATTTTTGCCGTCATGAAAACCCACATAGCACAGCGCAAAGGCCTCCCGGTTGTCGAACGGTTCGAGCATTTTCAACATTCCTTCACACCCAACCGTGTTTTCGAACCATTTGACCAAGGCACCCGGAAGTCCATTCCAGGCGGAGAACAGCAGACCTGAATCTTCCACCAAAACAGGGCCATTCACCGCCTTATAGGCTTGTCGGGTTTTGTCCTCGATAATCCCTTCAAGATCATGGGTCTGTATTTCATGCAATTCAGGCAAATTCACCTGCTCCAAAGCCATACCGAGGATTTCACCCGCCTCGCGGACTTTATTGGGGTTTCCCGTAACAAATTTGACGTTATGCAGTACAGAATGGGTTCCCATGAGGATTTCCAGTGATTTGAGGGTTAATATTTCTTATATTGACACCGCACCTTGCGCCGCTTCCACGACTGTGCTATAAATCTAAACCTTTAAACAAATCAACAAATTATGGCCCATTGTGGCCCGGCGAATTCATGAAGAAGTTTAACATCCCCTTGTTGTTGTTTTCATCATTACTGCTTATTTTCACCACTTCCTGCGCGCAATTCTTTGAGGCCACGGAAGACGTTCAAGCCAGAAAAGCCTTGACGGATCTGATGGAAATTCAGGAAAGCTTCCATAAAGAGAACCAACGTTACGCCCGCAATCTGGCTGAAATTAAAAAATACAATTTAAAATACCACAGCGGTATTGTTTATATGGAGATACAATCTGCAGACAAGGATCAATATCGCGCTATTTCCCTTCCCGCCGAATCGACCACCGCTCGTGTTTTTGCTTTCGATACGTTAAAGGGAGGGTTTTATGAAATGGAGATCCTTGAAGTCTCGCAATATGTTCTCGGGGCTTTGAATCATATCCGTCTTGAACAGAAAAATAAAACCATCAGCGATTTTGCTTTTTTTGTTCTACTGGCCTTCATATTTATACTGGGAGTTCGTTATCATTTACGTCATCAGGAAACAAAAAATCTCCCGGTCTTTGTGGCGTTTTACCTCAGCCTGGTTCCACTCGGCTGGTCCTTTTCGGTACTCAACTATCTGGAGTCAAAAATTATTTTCAGCCCCACGTTGACCGGAATATCAGGGGGCGCATTATTTTTAGCCGTATCGGGTATTTTGATAACTGCGTGGTGGGGTAAAAGCAGGCCTGTTCTGACAACTCCCTCTTCGCTTTGGAGCCTTCTTGGGATGACGGTGTTTATCTCTCTGTTCAGTGGCGGGATAATGATTTATACGTTCATGGAATATTATTTTAACTGACCCTGGATGGAAGAAACCAGTGCCCGCAGACAGGCAACATGAACGGGAGTTCACCCCTCCAGGCGAACCGTCACCACATGGTTTGGAGATGATGCGGAATTTTTTTCGGTCTGATATTTGAGAACAAATACCTGCCCGTCTTTCGTGTTTCGGGGAAGAACAAATTTAATAGGGCCTTGAATAGAGTCTAAAGTCTGAACTCTCGATGACTTAAGTTTCTCCCGCGAAACATGAAGTTCGTAAAAGTACTTTGCAGGATCGGCGTTCAATTTTTCTCGCTGAATCACCTGAATATTTAAAACCAGGTCGCCACGTTTTTTCCCCAAAAGGCTGGTTTCACCTTTTTGAGGAACACGAATCGACATTCGTTTCCAGTCACCGGGTGGTATTTTCACCTGAAACGTTTCTTTTCTGTTATTCAATCGGATGATACCACCCTGCGCCGCTGTCTGAGGAGCGACACGAATATTTTTCTGCGTATCCAACAAAAATATTTTGCGCTCCAGTTTATTGAACCTGGCTTGAAGACTTTGCGACCAACGGCTCCAGAAACTTGTGTTTTGTTTAGCGGCGCTGGTGGTGTCTGATAGTTTTGGCTTGGAACCTTCAATGACCTCGGTTGAAAAAAGCGCGCCTCCCGTCTGTTGAGAAGACGACTGGGAACTATTCCTGAAAATGGAGAAAACGCTTTGTCGGCGAGTCCTTTTGGGGTCTTTATAATGCGCTTCGAGCATCTTGAAAGCGCCGTTGAGCTCCTTGAATTTGTTTTCACATATAATACTGCGTGGATTCAGGTCAGGATGATATCGTTTGGCGAGTTGGTGATAGGATTTTTTCACGTCTTTCCAGGCCATGCTGGGTGTTGCATTTAGAATCGAGAAGCATTGCGAAAGCTTCAATGTGGTAAGATGATTCATTATTCTTATCCCGGAAAAGTGGTTGGAACTTTCCTTCTGTCATCAAATAAAAAATGGATTTTCACTGGCTGTATCATCGCCAAAGGACAATGAGCTCAGTTACCCGCTGAAAAAAGAAGGTCGTTTTGGGCCGCGGACGCAAAGGGAGGATGGACATCAAGAAATATCAACTTGCCGCCTCCTCCAAAGCCACAACAGTTTTTATAACCCGAATGGTCCCGCTTATTTGTAAAATCAAATTGCGTTTAGATAATACTCTTTTTATTACTGAATTAAAATGGAAAATTTTCTAGGAACGTCAGAAAAAACTCTGGGAAAATATTTTGAGGAATGGGGCGTCAAACCTTACCGCGTTCATCAAATATTTACCTGGGTTTATCATAAAGAGATAAGAAGTTTTGATCTCATGACCAACTTGTCTAAATCGTTGCGTCAAAAACTGAATGACAAATTTTACTTTGCGCTTCCCAGTCTTCAGGAAAAGTTTTCCTCGAAGGACGGTTCCGTTAAATATCTATTCGCACTCGAAGACGGTTCGACCATCGAAAGTGTCTGGATGCCTTCCGATGATAGAAAGACTTTGTGCATTTCGACACAGGTGGGGTGCAGGCTCGCCTGCTCCTTTTGCATGACAGCAACACTGGGATTGAAACGCAATTTAACCGCCGGTGAAATCATCGGACAAATCGTGAGGGTCAATGAAGACCTGAGCGAAAAAGATCGCATCACAAATGTCGTAGTCATGGGCATGGGAGAACCTTTAGATAATTATCAACCGCTTGTCGATGCGTTGCGCCTGATGGTGTCTCCTGAATGCATGAAAATTTCAAATCGTAAAATCACCCTTTCAACTTCAGGGCTGGTCGATAAGATAAAAGATTTCCAGGAAGAAAATATTCATGTGAATCTGGCCATTTCCTTAAACGCCACCCTCGATGAAGTTCGGGACCAAATCATGCCCATCAACAAAAAATATCCGATCGATGTATTGTTGGATACTTTGAGAAATTATCCGCTGAAACCCAACCGCAAGCTCACTTTTGAATATGTCCTGCTCGCCGGTATCAATGACACGGACGAGGACGCAAAACGTCTGGCCCGATTATTAAGAGGAATTCCCAGTAAAATTAATTTGATCCCTTTCAACCGCATTGAACCAAGCGATTACCACCCTCCTTCCGAGGCCAGGGTTCTTTCATTTCAAAACTATTTGCTATCGCAAAACTATTCTGTTTTCATACGGAAAAACCGGGGATCGGATATTCTTGGCGCTTGCGGACAACTCGCAGCCCAATCTGCCTCCTGAACGCATTCCTAAATAGCTGATCTACAAAAAAATTAAATGAACCCACCGCAAACAAAGAAACCCCTCGACCTTTCCATTGTGATTCCCATTTACAATGAGCGGGAAAACCTGGTTCCGCTTGAAGAAAAGCTTAACGAAACCCTTGCCAAGCTCAATCTTGACTATGAAATCATACTGGTCGATGACGGGAGTCAGGACGGAAGCGGTGAGTTGATCCTTAAGTTACAGAAGCACAATCCGCATCTGCGTTTGATCCGATTTACGGCTAATTTTGGGCAATCGGCGGCTTTCATGGCGGGCTTTCGAGCCGCTATTGGCCGGACTATCATCACGATGGACGCCGACCTGCAAAATGATCCGGCGGATATCCCCCTACTTTTGGAAAAGATCGGGGAATTCGATGTGGTTTGTGGCTGGCGGCATGAGCGCAATGACCCCTGGATCAAGAAAGTATCTTCCAAAATCGCAAACGCGGTGCGCAACCGGTTGAGCCAGGAAACCATCGCCGACACCGGATGTTCCCTCAAAGCATTTCGCCGTGAATGTTTTGCCCCGCTTGTGTTGTTCAACGGGATGCACCGGTTTTTCCCCACTTTAATGAAAATGGAAGGATTCACCGTCACCGAAGTCAAGGTTCGCCATCATTCGAGATTGCATGGACAATCTAAATACAACATCCGCAATCGTTTATGGTCTTCATGGAACGACTTAATGGGTGTCCGCTGGTTGAAAAAAAGGAGATTGAATTATCATATTATCGAGGAGAATTAAATGACCGCAACTTATTGGCTGGTGGTTGGTTTTGCTGGGCAAGCGTTGTTTGGCATGCGATTCATAATCCAATGGATTATTTCTGAAAAGCGCGGGGAAAGCGTCATTCCCCTGCCCTTCTGGTATTTAAGTATTGGCGGCAGTTTGGTACTATTGACCTATGCGATACACAAGCAAGACCCGGTATTCATAATGGGACAAAGTTTGGGGTCCATCATTTACATCCGCAATCTCATTCTAATTTCCCGCAAGAAAAAAAGACTCGCCAGCGGCACTACCGAAAATGAATAAATGGACCATCCGACTTCTGGGCCTTGTCAGTATGATACTGGGAGGCTTTCTTTTCGTCTATTCGGTGAAATACATCTCAGCCGAATGGCCCCAAATATTCACAGGCCTGCTCTCCATATTTTTTTCAGCCATGGGGTTTGGCCTTCTTATCATGCCCCTTGATTCCCCGGGCAAAAACGTATCCGGGGACGATTCCAAATCAGCTTAATCCATCTGGCGATGTTCCTGTTCCCTTCTCCTGCAAGCCCTTCAAATTCCACAAAATACCCATTTTTATTGAACTTGAATTTTCTTGACTTTGTAAAACCCCTATGATATTTCTCTACACTATTTTAAAATGCCTTTAAATTTTGCGTGTGTTAATAAGGTTTTATTTTTCAATAGGTTAGCCTGCTTAATTTTTTAAGGCAATGACAACATCAGGTGGTTTTGCTCATTCACCTGGTTGAATTTATGAGTTTCCAAACGTCTCTTGAGTTTAAGTTTTGGGGTAACGTTTTTTATCTTCCAACGTTCCGTAGTTAAGGGATTTCTAGATGCCTAGTTCTCGTCACCTTCAGTATAAATCATCCTTCTTTAAAATTATTTTTGCCCTGCTGTTTGTATTCAGCCTGGTCCACCTTGCGCCAGAACCATTTTCCCTGTCTTCATCGTTTTCTATTTTAGGAGATTCTTCATCCGCTTACGCGCAGGAAGAAGATAGTGATGAATTCGCGGAGGATGACGAGTTCGCCGAAGATGATGAATTCGAGGAAGAGGAAGGCGATGGAGAAGAATCGGCGGACGGCGAGGAAGGGGCCGAAGAAGAGGATGACAAAGCCTATCTGACAGATATCGGCATCGCCAAGGACCAGGTGATCGAGCCTTTCTCTTTCATGGGATTCAGTAATCGCAAGTTCACCTGGGCGGCGGCTCAGTTGCACATCCTTTTTGCCTCCTTCATTCTGGGTTGCCCGATGTTCGTGGTCATCATGGAAGTCATGGGAGCCAGGCGCACTCAGGGGGTACGCAAAGCCATTATCCTGTCCAACGTGTTTCTTGCTGTGCTGATCGGAGTGGTCATTGGCATCACAGGAGAAATCATAATAGGAATCCATCATGGTGTCCTCTATGGATTGTGGGCTTGCGCTTTTGCCGCCCTCATTGTCAGTTTTCTAAATTACTTCCATCGTCTACTGAATATTAAGCTGTCTGCGGCGGTGGGCGCGGTTTTCGGGGCAGTAATTTCAATCGCCCTGACACCTGTCGAACACACCGAAACCTCTGCCATCATCCTTGCCATTATCACTGGCGCAGTGGGTGGTGCGCTTTCCAACGGCATCATGTTCGCCAAGTCCGACTTCAAATTTGAACGGCTGGCGCACGAGATCACCAAAGTCATCGGCATGTGCTACAGCTTCACCGCACTCACAGGCGGGTTGTTCCTATTAGTGATGATTATCGTTTACAACGATTTTATCAGCTATTTGCTGGGCAATTTCCCCGTTCTGTTCATGATCGCCTACCCGACATTGTTCATCCTTGAAACCATCGTGATGTACGTTTATGTGTACTCATGGGACCCCCTCAACCAGCAGAACAAAAAAGGCAGACACATCGTTTGTGGGATCGTGTTAAATGTTTTAGGTCTGACCCTGCTTTGTGCGCTGGACGGCCCGGCGACGTTCATGCAAACGCCTCCGTTGCCATTGAATGAGCTTGGAAATATCAGCGAATGGGAGAAGATCACGACCTCCACCTGGATGCCGCTCAACTACCATCGACTCGTGGGTAATGTAACTTTTGGAGGATACATGGTCGGTATCATCGGCGCGTATATGTATCTCTGGTCCACTAAAAAAGAAGAAAAGGAATATTACGACTGGGTTGGGTATATGGGCAACATCATCGGTGTGGGCATCATGATTCCCCTGCCTGCGATGGGTTATATTTTCGTCCGCGAAATTTACCAATACGACGCCACCATCGGCATGTACATCATGTCCGATCGGGAGTCCATGTTCATGCTGGTTCAAGGTCTGCTGGTCGGCACTATGTTCAGCGCCAGTAATATTTATATGTGGGTGAGTATGAAGCGCATCGAAAATGCGCAACGATTCTTCCCGGCAATGAAATTCGGGTTTATCCTGATCGTCATTTCAGCGACCATCTGGTTCACTCCGCGAAGATTCTTTGCGACTATGATGCCCGAACCAGGGATGAACCCGGATATGGTACTGCCGGATAACCTAGCGTTCATGGCGTTGATGATATCCAAAAATACCGCCGCGTTTGCTTTGGTCACGGTGACGTTCATCAATTACGTCTTTTACACCATCGCCACAAAAACCGGAAAAGTCCATTACGGCAAAATCAACCCGCTGGGAATTTACGTTCTCATTTTCCTTGGGTTCGCCGATATCTGGCTGATGAGCTGGATGGGGACCATTCGGGAATTGTCGCGTATGAACTGGCACGTGTACAAGGTCTTTAAAGATATCACTCCGGAAAAATTTGCACCAACACTTGCGGAATCGGGTTTTCATGTGACCGCAATCGTGTGGACATTTTTCATCATCATGACGGCAACGATATGGCTTGCCATTAAATATCCGAAAACCAGTAAAAAACCGGCGATTCCAGCCTCAACTGCGCCTCAAATGGCGGAATGAACCTTTAGGAGTTAAAAAGGGATGCAGGAAAAAACTTTCTTACAAAAAGCGATGAAAATTGTTCCCATTTGTCTGGGACTGGTGGCTATTTTCTGGTTTGGAGGTGCGGCTCTGGGCCTTTCCGTAGCGGTTCAACAACGGCTATGTGGAGTCACTCTGGTGATCATGATCTACGCCCTGCTTCTTGCCATACCTAAAACGGATTTCAAACAAAAGACTTTTTTCCAGAATTTAAAAATAAAAATTCCGGTGATTACTGTTCTGGGAACCGTTATATGGGTTTTGGCCGGGAGCTTTGGTTTTCCTGTCTGGTGGCAATTGGAATTCGTTGCGTTTGCTTTGGTTGGACTGATCTTTTTCATATTATTGGATTTGAAGCCCATGGCACGCGAAAAAGGCCAGGTCCATTCGATCCGCCGTCTGATGGCGACTTATGCGCTCGCATCCATAATATTTATAACGGTTACAGCCCAGTTGCCACAGTTTGACCCGCAATTTGAGCTGGAAAAACTCAATAGACCCCCCATGAAACTGACAGGTCTGGCTGGCCCCGAAGTTATCGCAGCAGGGCGGGAGATTTTTGAAGCCAATAAATGCTTCAACTGTCACAAAGTTTTCTGGGAAGGCAACTCCGACCGTGGTCCCAACCTGGGATCAAAACAAATCGGCCTATACTCGGAAGATTATATTAAAGAGCAAATCCTTGACCCGAGGAAGGATCAGGCTCCCGGATTTGAAGACAAAAAATCAAAAAAAGCCATGCCGACCTATTACGGAGACGATATCAGCGATGATGAAATGGTTGCTCTGGTCGCCTTTTTAAAAACCCTGAGAGACCCGACCCACATGCCGGTTGAAGGAAAATTTCCCAATCAGTGGACGTGGTGGGACGACGCGGATATAATCGCTGAAGGCAAGATAGTTTTTGAAGGCAAGGAACCCGCCACAGAAGGTTTGAACTGCGCTGTCTGTCACGGCGCGGCGGGAATTCCAATGATGACCGGAGCCCTTGATTTCAGAAATGCCGAACAATTTGATACCGAGAAAATGGCAGATCGTCTTCCTGATGTGAAACTGAAAGATTGGCCGGATGAGTTGTGGTACAAACGAGTGACAAGAGGCGTCGACGCAACCCCGATGGCTCCGTGGGGCATGATATTCCCGCATCTCTATTTATGGAAAGCCGAAGCCTACGCCCGCACCTTCCATGATCCATTGGACAAGCGGACTGAGAAAAGGCCGGTGCCGCCTGTTCCGACCAAGGAAGACATAGAATCCTGGAAAACGAAGGAATTATTCCTCGATCCACTTCTATGACCGTTTCGGTTCGTTGAACTTATAATTTTAAAGCCGGCCTGATTTTTCAGGTCGGCTTTTCTTTTTCCTGATTAAAACTCTTTCAAGACCATATCTGGTATAATTCTCTTACAAACATAAAAATAATCCGTCCGATTTAACAGGAGTTCGGGATGATCAATATTGACGATATTATCAAACAAAATATCACCCCTGATGGTGAAGTATTGACTCTGAGGGAAAAATTCCTTGGCGTTCGCGGCATCATGCGTCTGGCAGACAACCCTGCTCTGGCCACCGTTAAAAAACTCGTTTTACCCGCGAACCAGGCAAGCGACGAAGGCGCCGAAGCGCTGGCAAACTCACCCTACCTGGGAAACCTGGAACATTTGAACTTGAACCACAATGAAATTGGCGACGATGGCGCTGTCGCTTTGGCAAATTCAGACAAGCTTCCCAAGCTCAATGATTTGACCATGTTTGGGAACGCCGTTGGAGATATAGGAGCGAAAGCGTTTGCGGAGTCGCCTCACAGCAAAAAATATATCAAGCTGGACCTTTACAAAAACCAGTTCGGTAACGTAGGGTATAAAGCGTTGACGGAATCTGAAAATCTTAAAAACTGCGAGGAATTGGAAATATACCGGGATTAAACCGATAAACGGAAGGGAAGAAAAACTAATCAGCGTTTCTCACCTTCTGCCCACTCATCGGGAGTGAGGGTTTTGATCTGCAAAGCATGAATGAGTTTGGGAGTGCCGCTGATCTGAGCGTCCAGCGCGCTGTATACAAGACGCCGTTGATCGACGAGATTGACGTTTTCAAATTGTGCCGAGACCACCGTCACATGGTAGTGCCCTCCCCCACCTGCGGCTTTATGCCCCCGGTGTTTATGGCTTTCATCAATGATAGCCACATGTTGGGCGGCAAGTTTTTCTTTTAAGAGAGTGTCAATAATTTCTACTGTATTGTCCATGAAGCTGAGTTCCTTTGTGGTAATATTTATTTGTCACTATCCGAACGCAGGCCAATGCCCGGTAAATTAAAAAAACTATTTAAAGACTGGCCGTATTTGGCGTGAACTTCATTCTCACCAGGTTTCACCAGCGGGGCTTTGCATTTGGCGCAAACCGGAATCTGACCCGGATCATAACTCTTGATACGGTTCTTCACCTGGCAATTCGGACAGGGTAAAATAATGAAGGGTGTGTTTTCCATGCCCTATTTTACCAAACAAATGAATTAACCATTCAGATTTATTGGAATTATTATGAGTGAATATCAGTCCATCAATTTCGGATCGCAAATACCTCTTAAAACCAAAATACTCTTGGGCTTGGGAGCTATTCTTATTCTGGGTCTTTTGTCCTTTTTTGCGTTCACATTTTTCCTGATAACCCTTGTCTCCGGGATCGTTCTGTTTTTTTTCAATTTATTTCAGAAAGCAAAGGGCAATTTCAATCTCGGCGGACAGCCTCCTGCTTCCCCTACCTCACAAACCTACAGACGTCCACATCGTAATGATGACGACGATGTCATTGACATTTAATCGGGACGACAACTGACCCAAATATTGTTTTAACGATTGCCGGGTTTTTTGTGAATATGGGGAGATTTGCCTAAATAAGCTTCAGCCGCTTCTTTCAGAGTTTCGGAAAGCGTGGGATGAGGATGAATTACAGCGGCCAGGTCTTTTGCCGTTGCTCCCATTTCAATAGCCAGAACGGCCTCCGCGATCAATTCTCCAGCGCCGGCTCCTACAATACCCACACCCAGAATCTTGTCGCTGTCAGGTTCAAGAATCAATTTGGTCAACCCGTCTGGCCTTCCAAATGTTTGTGCCCGCCCTGACACGCCCCAGGGAAATTTGGCAATATTAACCGTCTTGTCTTGTTCAAGCGATTCGGTTTCAGTGAGTCCACACCAGGCAATTTCGGGGTCGGTGAATACAACTGCCGGCATCGTCCCTTTTCCCCTAGCAACCGATTGATTGGAGATATCTTCCACTACACGATGCGCTTCCCAGGAAGCCTTATGCGCCAACATAGCGCCACCCGTCACATCTCCAAGAGCCCAAATGGACTTGTCCGATGTTTGTTGTTGAGAGTTTACCTGAACAAAACCTTTGTCGTCAACTTCCACTTTTGTATTCTCAAGCCCCAATCCACTGGAATTGGGTTGTCGTCCTACGGAAACTAAAATACGATCAAAGGTGTCTTCTGCTATTCCGTTTGAAGTTTCAAATTTAACACGTACTCCGGCAGAATCAACATCGACAGTTGTCACTTTTGTATTCAATAATATTTTATCAAATCCTCTTTTCAATCGGGCTTGCAGAACCCGAACCAGATCTCGGTCTGCACCGGGAAGAAGCCCGTCGGTCATTTCGACCACGGTGACCCGGCTCCCAAGAGCCTCATATACACTGCCCATTTCCAATCCAATATACCCCCCGCCAACCACCAAAAGTTTTGGCGGGATGTCATTCAATTCCAAAGCAGATGTCGAATCCATCACCAGAGGGCCTGACCCGGAAAATATTTCTGGCATGATAGGACGCGACCCCACTGCAAGAACGCAATGGTCGAACGTAATTTGTTCTTTACCTGAAATTTCTACGGTGTGAGAATCCTTGAATACGCCATGCCCATTGATGAAATTGACTCCCTTTTGTTTGGAAAGCAGAGTCAATCCACCGGACATTTTTTTGACCACATCATCTTTCCACAACTTTAATTTTTCCAGGTCGATCTTGGGCTCCCCAAACTCCAGACCCCAGGCCTTCGCGTGGCGGGTTTCGTTGATGAGTTTTGCAATGTGAAGCAGAGTTTTCGAGGGAATGCAACCCCGGTGCAGGCAAACTCCTCCCGGTTTCGCGTAAGAATCGACGAGGGTCACTTTAATTCCCAAATCAGCGGCTAGAAATGCCGATGCATATCCACCAGGTCCGGCTCCTAAAACCAACAGATGTTTTTGTTTCATTTATGTCGCTTTCGACTGAGCTGTTCCCATTTTTTGGGTTCGGCTTTCGTCCGGGTATGGCGAAGGATAAAATTGAAAATCACTCTGGCCTCTTTTTGTGGGGTATGAATTCCCACCAGCCGGGCAACCGTTTCCTTTTCATATTCAAGAAAAGGTTGTAGTTGCCGACCCACTTTTTTAACAATTTGAAGGTTGCTTAAATCGGATGCTTTTTCAAGATTGGGAGTAAGTGCATTCACTTTTTGCGTAATTTTCCGGACAGAAGTCGTATTCTCTTTACTGCCCGAGGGAATATCAGGTTGGCGGCCTAAAAAAAAATTAATCGCAAAGCCTGAGGTTGTTCCACTCAAAGTTTCGAGTCGGTCCAAAATTTTTTCGCGAATGTTTTCGGACTTCGAATCGATATCAATTCCAGCAAGTTTCCATTGGCCTTCGCCCCCAGAAGATTCAAGTATTCCAATATCGGCAAAATGATGCATAAAAGCCAGAACCCCAGCCGCTTCTAAATCCGCTGGAGCAAACTCTTTTTTAAACCAATCAGCCCATTGCTCAAAGTCGTGCGCGTGGTGTAGGTTCTTTTCCAGATTCATATGATTTTTCAAAACCCCCGTAAACGGAGTTGGTCGTTGCCAGCCGGGGCTCCTTTTGACAAACGCTTTGTGAACGTTTCCCGCCAACTGTCCGACAACGCTGTGACCGAAAGAATGTCACGTATACCCTGCCAATCTTTTTTATTCGTGTGCATGAGGTCGTTTGCCTTATCCACGGAAATCTGTTTGGGATCTTTTTGCACACGGGTTATTTCAACTCCTTCAGTCACCCACCCCGGCTGAATCACGCGAAAATACCATCCGCTGAACCCGGTGGTTTGCACCCTGCAGGCCATTGCCTGAAAATCAAAAACTTTGTTGAGTTTGTGGCAGGGCTGTCTGGGTTGAGTGCATTGCACCTGTGCTTCTCCAATCTGGAAAACGTCTCCAATGTTGACAGTTTTTTCGGTCCACTCGGTAACGCTCAAATTCTCCCCAAACGCTCCGGGATGCATTTCCCGGTTCAACTCTTTTTCCCAGAAAGAAAAATGGTCAACGCAATAAACACAAACCGCTTTATCCCGACCGCCATGAAAACGAGGGTCGGCCACGCCGTCTCCACGAAAACCAAGATTATCCAGAAAGGTTTTCCCCTCAACTGATTTCTTTTGGATACCGGAAAACATTTTCCGGTTTCCTGAAAGGATTAATTTCTCTGGTTTTCCGATATTTATCGATTTTAGCGTGGCCATTATATTTATAAATATTTTATGAAATTAAGAAACAAGACCAATCGTAAATCCTTAAAGGAGATACTTTATCAAAATATTCGATGAATAGTGTTGGAAAATTAATCGAGGAAGGAAGGTTATACAAACTAAAAATTATTTATAGGGAAGAACTTATATTAGTTATATTTATTCCTTTTCAATTTCTTTTGAATTATAAAATTTAAAACAATTTTTACCCTGTTTTTTGGCTAGATATAAGGCTTCATCCGCATGTTTCATCAATACGGTACTGGTTTCACCATCACGAGGATATAGAGACACGCCAATGCTCAGACTGATGTTCAATTCATGTTCTTGAATTTGCATCGGCTTGCGAATCGCCTGTAGAATTTTGTTGGCCAGATTATCGGCGTCCAGAGGAGAATTGATTTCAGAAAGCAAAAGAATAAATTCATCCCCTCCCAGACGGGCAACAGTATCCTGATTTCTGAGACACTTTTTCAAACGGGCCGCGACTCCTTTTAAAACCTGATCTCCCACATCATGGCCCAGGTTGTCATTGATCGTTTTAAAATGATCGAAATCCATAAAAAGAACCGCCAGCATACTTTGGCTTCGTTGAGCCTGAGCCAACGCCATTTCCAGACGGTCATTTAAAAGAATTCGATTCGGCAGTCCTGTCAGGGCATCGTGGTAAGCCATGTTCCGAATCAAGCTTTCGTTCTTTTTTCTCTCCAGTTCCGCCCCTGCTCTGGCGGCAAAAATTTTCAGTACGGAAAGAGTTCGATTTTTGTTCAGCATGGGTTTTTCATCCATTACCGATAAATGCCCGTTTATTCTTAAATGGGAATCAAAACAGGGGACTGCCGCATAGCTCCTGATCTTTTGACCATTCGAAAAAGTCTGGTCATTAAACATTTCATGGTCCGAATCGGAATTGAACGTAACCATCCCGGCTATGACATCTTCAAAGGGAGTTTTTTTTACATTGAACATTTTATTGCGCACAAATTCACCGTTATCCCACCCTGCCAGAATAGAACATTCCAGAGAATTGCCACCGATCATTTCCGAAACATAAGCTTTACATACCGGAAGCGCCGAGGCGAGGTTGGACACCAGTGAACGAAAAAAATCATCCCCCAGTTGAGAGGAAGTGCCTTCCACAATAGAACGAAAAGCCCTTTCATCGTTATGACGGCGTATTTTACTTCCAATACTGGCGGCGACTGTTTTTAACAGGGATTCTTCATTCCGTGACCATTGCCTATCGGATTGGGTATCACCAAATACGATGAAGCCCCAAAAAATTTCTTCCATGATTATAGGAACGAGTGTGAACGACAAAATATCCCCATTTGAAAAAAGTTTACTTGCGGGGGAACGCAATTCTTTTATGGCAATTTGTGTAAATCCACCTTCCTTTAAGGATAAAAATTTCTTTTCAAGCTCCGAATTTTCACAGGAAGGACTGGCAAAAATATCTCTCGAATTTTCTTGCTGATGGCTTGTTTTGGTCCAGGCAAAACATTGAAAGAATTTTGGTTTCCCATTGGCGCTTGCCATGTTCTGATAAATTTCTGCTGAATCTACATTCAACGCCTTTCCTAAAATTTTTAAGGCTTCTAAAATCGAGTTTTTATGATCTTTTACCGTCAGTAAGATATTGGAAGCGTCGGATACCGCCTGAAGCAAAATGTCCTGGGCGTCCAGAGTGCTTTCCGCTATACGCCTCTGATCCTCTTCCTTGTACAACTTCAGGGCCTGGGTTATTGAATGGGATAGTACTTTTCCTGAAAGGTTAGCCTTTCCAAGATAATCCGAGGCACCCGATTTCATGGCCTCCACGGCGGTTTCTTCATCTCCCACCCCGGTCAGCAAAATTATGGGCAACGTGATCCCCAATTTCCGAACATTTCGCAGTAATTGCATGCCATTGGGTTCTCCCAATCGAAAATCAAACAGGCATATGCTGTATTGATTGTTGTCGAGGAATGACAAAGCTTCCTGCCCAGAGCGAGCCCAATCTAAATGAGGCTTAGCTTCAGGAAAACCATCGCGGATGAATTCTTGAATCAGAATGAAATCGTCTTCATCATCATCAGCGATCAATATTCTTAGATTGTGGTTTGGCATAAGGGATGTTTTATTGTTAGGCCTAATAAAACAATGGTAGGTTTTATTGGTGCAAAAATCAATTAAATCCAAGTAGCCAGGCAAGCCTAAACGACCAAAACAATTGATTTTTCCGGCTTATATCTTTTATAGAAAATTCCTTAGGGCATCCACAAGTACATAAAATGTGGGGAAGTTCTATTGAGGTTGAGGCCAAGGTCAATATTTAATAAATTGATGTTGGGAGAACTGGGTAATGAAGAATACAAATTGGACTTATATTCACCGGGACGGTGATAAGTGATCACTTTGGGGTCTTTTATGCTCATTTCCTTGCCAATGAGTTTTACAGTATCGTCGAGATAACCAATAGCATCGATTAACTTTCCTTCCAAAGCCTGGTCTGAGTTATAAATCCGTCCATCCGCCAGCTTTCTGACAGTTTCCAAGTCCAGGTCAGGACGGTTTTTAACAATGATACCAACAAACCGGTTGTGAAAATTATCGATGGTATTTTGAAACAAAACTTTCTCCTCTGCCGTCAAAGCCCGGAGTGGAGAGAGAAAATCCTTTTTATCGCCGGATTTGACAACCTCCCAACCGACGCCAATTTTTTCCATCAATCCGGAAACATTCGCCTTAACGGCAATGACCCCAATGCTTCCAGTGAGCGAGGTAGGATGGGCCATCAGAGTATCGCCCGACATGGCGATGTAATATCCGCCGGAGGCCGCAACATCCACAATTGAGACGTAAACCTTTATTTTTCTTCTTTTTTTGTATGACATTATCTCATGATAAATAATATCACTGGAGGTCACCGTCCCGCCGGGACTATTGATCCGTAAAAGAAGAGCCTTGATCTTATCGTCCTCTTCAGCCTTCATCAAAATTTCACGAACCGTTTCCACCATTCCCTTTTTAATGGGAAACCCGGTAAAAGCGCGTTGATCCTGATTGCTGATGACTCCCTGAATATCCAGAAGAAGAACCTTGTCAGACCCTTTGCCCATGAGCGTTTTTTCCTTCAAGGGCTTTATCGAAGGGCCAAGATTAAAAGAAGCGCATCCTGAAAAAGCGATCATCAATACGCCTGTAATGGCAATTCTGATAAAGGTTCTCATACGATTCCTCATTTTAAGGGTTCTGGTTGTCTAAAAGCTGATAATACGGTTTTAATCTGGACAGGACAATTTCTGCTTTTTCTTCAGGAACATCGTCGAATGTTTCTTCAATTCGGCTCCAATGTTTTTTTATGATATCGAAATTACGTTCTTCTTTTGGTTTTTGAATATGCCCCGCCAGAATATGAATCGATAAAACCATTTCCTTAAACCGGACCGACTCCTTAGCCACTCGCATTCGCCATTCTTTCCGCGCCACGACCTGATGCGCCGGTGGAAGCATTTTTTCCAACTCTTTCCCCAGTTTAACTCGTTCTATAATAGCCTCATGAACCGCGTCTAAAACTGTTGCATCGATTCCATTTTTTTTAAAATCTTCAAAACTGGCGTTGATGCCTTGCAAAACTTCTACCAAGTGGAGTTGGTGGAGTGACTCCTGCCCCAACCCGTATTTTTTTTCCAGTTCCAGGGGGGTGATTGACGATGAAGCCTGCAATTTGTTGTCAAGAAACTGGACAATTTTCTCCATCTGTTTATCCGCATTCTCCTTACATCGAGACCGGTTCTCTGTCATCCGGGTGTTGAACGCTTCTTCCTGACCTCGGACTTTATATAGAACCTGAAACTTTGTAATTACTTGTTCCTGTATCAACTCCATATCCTGATTGACACTGGCAAGAATTTTAGTTTTCCGTTTTTCATCCAGAGGCTCCAGAAACTTGAGCCGGATTGTTTGCTCAATTTTGAAAAAATCCTTCGGCATGGCCCGCAAAAGTCTTTCATAAGAAGCTACCAGTTCGTCCAGATGTTCTATCGAGTTTTTATTATTATTTCCCGTGTGCCGGACATTGATTTTCTTGAATCGAACAGAGTTTTCCGCGATCAGGGAAAATATTTTTTCCCGCTCCAGAACGTCAAGTTTTGCATCCAGATCCTCCATAATAAAAACCCTTTAATTAAATAAATAAAAAAATCGATTCATTGAAAATTATTTCTGCACCGATTTGGCACAACGACAACCAATTCCATAAAAATCCTTGGCGTCGTCATAACCATATCGAGCGTTTGACCTCAGATACCCTGGCAAGCTGTTCCAAGCGCCGCCGCGAATTGTGTGGTATTTTCCCTTTTCCGGACCTTGGGGATTTTTGC
>CAYPQH010000028.1:0-7641 GCA_964412825.1 uncultured Nitrospinaceae bacterium
ATTTCATTCACTTCGGCCATGCAGGGTTGGGCAAGGGCAAAAAAGACCACCGTTGCTAAAGATAAAATATTCCTGGTTGCCATGAGAACTCCACCTCCATAATCATTCTAAAATTTACGTCTTCCCTTACAGCAATGGATAAAGGGATGCGCCAATGTATTATTTTATTCTGGACGAACTAAGCATCAATTCAACTCAAACTTGAAAGGCAAAATAACTTGCAACGACTTTTCCAGCATGGTTTCAGGAAACCCGGAAAAAGGGGCGGCTCTGTTGACAGCGGCCATGGCTTCCTGATTGAGGTTTTCGTAGGGGCTCTTGGTGAGCAACTTGATGTCGGTCACTTCCCCGTTCTTCAAAATGGTGAACTGGATTTTCAGTTTGCCTTCCCGTCCCGCTTTGCGTGAGACCTCGGGATACCGCTTGGCTCCTTCGATACTGCGTTTGACCCGGCCTATGTAGCCTTTTAGTGCGCCTTTGTCGATGATATTGGGAATTCCCCTGGGATTCGGGAATGTTAAAGAGGCCAGTTGAATTCCGGTTATTCTTGGGACCACGCGTTGACTTCCCGAGGTACCGCTGTTCCCGGAATTGCCAATGACCCGTGGAGCCGCTTTCGGGATTTTGGCAATGGAAGCGCTTCTTTGAAAAATGGCCACGCGTTGATCTCCTGGAGGACCGTCGTTTTCAGAGTTGTCAATTGCTTTAGGGGCCGCTTTAGGGATTTTGGCAATGGAAGCACTCCTTTGGATCAGAGCCGCTCGGCCCCGGGTTCCTTTGGAAGGCGAAGTGCTGAATGAACGGGCGACCCGTTTCGGTAAGTTGGGGGATGTGGAATGCCTCGTCCCTTGAACCATGGCCATTTTGACGGCTTCGGTTCCCAGTGTGGTTTTTGCGGGTGCGGAACTCTTGAAGGCCGACGGCAGTGAACGGATCGCTCGAGCTGTTGCTTTGTGTACGGTGGTCCGGGTCGCGGTGTTTTGTGAATGGGTGACCGGCAGGATGGACCGGGCCATGGGCGTGTTAGTGACCGCCCGTATGGTCACTGTTCGGGAGGAGCGAATAACCCCCGACTGCACCACGGGAACCTTTGGCACTTGAATCTGTTTTGGTGTATTCGGGACGGGGACGACGGGCCGCGTTTCACGGGTTTGCCGGACGGCCGTCTTCGGTTGCATCACCGTCACAGCCTTGGGTTTCAGCATCGCCACTTTAATTTCCTGACGAACCACCTCTTTTCGAATTTTCTCCTTCTTGACCGGGGGGGGAGCTTTCCTTTGGACGAATTCCAGCTTAAAGATTTTTGGGGGAACGACCGTGTCGTTAATATTCAACAGAAAACTTCCTGCGCCCAGGGTGAACAGGACATGCGCTCCCAGGGAGCCGACTACCGAATACATTGTGGAATTATTCTTAATCATGATTTTTCCCAACATCAGGAGTCGGTTTCCGCTTGTTCGGTCGCCAGCATGAAGTCTTCGGCACCGGCTTGTTTGGCAAGAGCGATCACTTTACCGAAAAGCTCAAATTCAATGCTCTTGTCCGCGTGAATGTAAATCGCCGTATTTTTTTTCCCGCTGATTTTCTTTTCCAGGTGGCTCGTCAAAGTCTCGAAGGTGGTTGCCTCGCCGTCTATTTGCAGGGAACCATTTTTATCGATGGTTACGGTTAAAAACTGTTTGTCGCTTTTTTCGGCGGTCCTGGCCTCGGGAAGCTTTATTTCCGCGCTGTTTTTGGTCGCTGTGGTGGTGGTCAACATGAAAAAAATCAACAACAGGAAGACAATATTGATCAACGGGACCATGTCGAGTTTGAACGGCGCTTTTTCTTTACATGGGAATTTGATCATTATTTTATAATCGAAAAATTTTCCGCACCAGCTGCGCGTGAAATATCCAGAACCCGGGCAAACAGGTTGTATTTAACCTTGGGTGCGGCATCGATCACCACCAACTTGTCCGACCGGCTTAGCAGTTCTTCGCTCAACGCGTTCTGGAGAGAATCAACAGGGATGAGCCGATCGTTTAAATGGAGATTATTGTCCCGGTCGATTCTGACGATGAGGTCCTCCACCTTCTCCTGCGAATTTTCCTCGCCTTGGGGAAGGTTGATAGCCATTCCCTGGCCTTGAACGGAGAATGTGAGCATGAAAAAAATTAAAAGGAGGAACACCACGTCTATCAGTGGCGCCATATCGATCTCGAAACGTCTTTTGGGAGGGGGAGATAAGTCCAACATGCCGTAGTGTCTCCTTAACCTCTCAGCCTGGCTATTTCAGGCTGAACATTTGGACTGGAGGCACTGCGGTCACTGCCATTACTCGGAGTGCGTTGTTCTTCTTCAATGTGGTGGACCAGGAATTGCCCATATTTTCCCAACAGGAAGGAAATGGCCTCCACCTTTTTTTCAAAATAATTGAGCAGGATCACAACGGGAATGGCGACAGAAAGGCCTGCCGCAGTCGTCAAAAGGGCTTCCCAAATACCACCTGCCAGCAGGCTCGGGTCCACCTGGCCTTTATATTGGGCGACCTTGTTGAAAGCTTTGACCATTCCGATGACTGTTCCCAGTAACCCCATGAGGGGAGAAATGGTGGCGATCACTTCCAGCCCCCGGAGGTTTTTTCTCAACCCCTGGATTTCTTCCTGGCCGCTGACCGATAGTTTCTCTTCAAGTTTCCACTGAGGATCTTTTCTGGCATGCAACCCCACCGCCAGCATCCGTGAGACCGGACCCTCTTTGGACTCGCAGGGATCAATGTTGCTAAGTTGCTTGCCATTACGCACCAGATCCTTGATCGCCGCAAATATATCATCCGGATTTTCGTTGCATTTCTTAAAGTAAACCAACCTTTCGATAATAATGGCAACAGCAACGACAGAGGCCAGGAATATGGGGTACATCATGACGCCCCCTTTTCCCATTAATTCAATCCCGGAGAGAAACGTATCAATCATGTGTTAGTCCACTCTGTGAAATTATGTGATTTCCAGGCGGTTTTGACAACTCACCTGAACCCTTGACTGCGGACCTCAAGCGGCCCCATCTGAGTATGATGGAAGGTGTTTCAGCATCTTCCCAGTCGCAAATGTTAATTTTCGACCCCGAGAGAGCCATATTCTCATAGTTTTGAAAATGACTATCAATCAAGATATAGTGTTTGACGATTTGTGTCAACGGTTATTATTTTCCCGCCTTTATTCCAATTCCCTCCTCCAAAGCACCTTTATTTTCCATCCAATAATGGACCGGAGCCATTTGTTAATATTTTCGATTAATTTTTGTGCTAGTGTCCCTTGTGGCCAGTCTCTAACGCAAATACTATTCACAACCATCGGGAAAACGGTATGTCTGAGGAGGAAAACGGCGAATCCGAAGAGCAGATTAAAAAGCAAAAGCTCAATATATTGTTACTGATAATCGGTGTCATCATCGCGGGCATATCCTTTTCCTGGCATATCATTACTCCCTTTTTTAATTGATAACCTTATCTCGCATGGGTTCCTTCCCAAATAAAATTAAAGACTCTATCCTCGTCAAAAAAGCCTCCGGTGAAATAGAATCTTTTTCCACCGAAAAACTCGAACGGTCCCTTAGGATGACCGGCGCTTCGCCTCAGCTGGTCCACCGTGTGATAGATCGAATGCGCAGACAGGTTGGCCCCGGTGTCACCAGCCGGAAACTGCATCAGATGGCATTTCAGCTGTTGCGCAAAGAAGCGCGGCATCTGGCCGCCCGCTATAGCTTGAAACGGGCTGTAATGAGTCTTGGGCCGAGCGGTTATCCATTCGAGAAATTTATTGGCGCGTTACTTAAAAAACAGGGGTATCAAACCGAAGTCGGAGTGATTTTACAGGGAGCCTGCATCACCCATGAAGTGGATGTGGTGGCCCTTAAAGGTAAGCTCAGGCGTTTGGTGGAATGTAAATATCATAACCGCGAAGGTGTCAAATGCGACGTCAAAGTGCCTCTTTATGTTCATGCCCGGTCACTTGATCTCAAAAATAACACTCCCGATCAATATGTTCATGAATTCTGGTTGGTCACCAACACCAAATTCACCTCCGATGCTGTCAAATACGGAACTTGCGTGGGCCTTAAATTACTGAGTTGGGATTTTCCCGAAGGCAACAGTTTGAAAAATCTGATTGAGAGAGAGGAGATTCATCCGATCACTTGCCTGACCTCGCTCACCAAACATCAGAAGAATCAATTATTGAAACAAAATGTGGTGTTGTGCCATGAAATTTCCAGTGACCCGGACCGGCTTCGAAAAATAGGCATGAAAGATCGTCAAATCAATCGGGTCGTCAAAGAGGTGACTCAATTGATTCAATACTGATGGTCATTCAGTTTGAGAGCAGTTCAATAATTTCATCCGCCACCCGGGTAATTCCCTTGCCGTCGACCAGTCCCTTGCCCTTCAGGCTCATGCGTTTCAACTGACTTTTATTCAACTCCCAAATCGGTGAAATTTTATTGGGGTCGAAATCCTTTGCCAGACCGAGATCAATGGCGGCGCCCAATTTTTCGAGAGGCCGGGCTTTTTCCTGCTGGGCAATGACCTGACTGATGACGAAAGCGGGTGTGCCCACGGCAAGTGCTTCGTGCAGGGTGACTCCGCCGGAACAAAAGACGGCCTGGTGATTGAACAATAGTTCCGCCATATTGTTGGGCTGACTTAAAACCTGAAATGATTTCATCGAAGAAACGAGTTCAATGAGCGCGGGTGTTTCTTTGAAACCCGGTCCTGCGATGAAAGTGATGGTGGTTTTCTTTTTGGATTGCAGGAGATACTCAGCGAGTTTAAGAGTTAAATTGTTTGGGTCGGTTCCGCCCATTGTGACCAGAATAGACTCCAGACTTTCGGAGAAAATTTTTTCCCGTTGATGAAATTGTTCGTATTCTTCAGCCAGCACAGAATAAGGCAATCCGAAAAGAGCTTTGACTGCTGGTTTTAAGTATTGCGCTTGATCGGGCTCAAGATTGCAATCGACCAAAAGGTCCACAAAATTTCGACCCTTTCCCAGATCTTCAAAGCTCATTATTTTTTGCGAACGTTCGCGTAGAGCTGAAATGAAATCTTTCCCGGTGTCCTGAATATCCAGAAGGACCAGATCAAAAATGGTGTTTATTTCCTCTGGCAGGTCATTCTCTTTGGCGATAATTTTGGGTGAAAAATTTTCTTGCCGCAAAAGCTCGATCGATGGCGGATGCTCGGTAACGAAAAACTCGATGTCCATGCCCCGGCTTCGCAAGACCCTGCCCAGACGAACCTGCCGATACACATGCCCCATTCCTGTAGTAAAGCCCGCTTTACAGAGGATGGCTATTTTATACATTGGAGATCAAAGTGTGTTGGAGCGGTTGATATTGATTCGTTCCAGAATTTCCCGATCGGAAAAACGGACGGCGGAGTGTTCTTTTTTTCTACCGGCCAACGCTTGGGGCAATCGTTTTAGAGCCATGTAAAAGGCGATCCAGAAACGGGATTTGAGCCGGAACAGGTCGCGAAGCAAAAACAGCGGAATAAATATCAAAAATTCCCGGGTCATTCGGCCATCCAGAATATTTTTCCAAACGAATAGATAATTGTTGCGGGCGGAGATCAAGCCGATTTGCCGGCGTTTTTCCTGACGGGTGATAGTGGATTGGACTTTATGATAGGCGATGGACAAAGGTTCGTAAACCACCTGCCATCCCCGTTTCAAAGCCCGGTATGATAAATCGATTTCCTCATAATACAGGGGGTGATACAGAGTGTCGAATCCGCCCAATTCGATATAACGTTTCCGATCCACCATGAATGCGCCGCCGCAGGCAAACAAAGTCTGGCTCACGTCATCGGGATTTTTTTCATATAGATAAAAATGCCCCTTCTGGAAATAACCGCCACGGTTGCCGTACAAAAAAGTGGTTCGATCAAAGCCAAAAATCTTTCCGCTCACCGCGAATACATCACCGGCGTCAAAATGCCGGGCCAGATGAAGGAGAGCTTTTTCCTCCAGCTTGATGTCGTTGTTCATGGGCATGACGATGGATGATCGGGCAAGCTCGACCGCGTAATTGTTCGCTCCTTGAAACCCCAGATTACGCGGCGTTTTTTCACTTCTTACTTCAGGAAATTCTTTGGCGAGAATGTCCAGGCTGTCATCGTCACTGCAATCGTCGATGACCATGACTTCATAGGAATGGGCGGTATCACATTGCACAGCGGCAAGGACCGAAGGCAGACATTCCCTCAAAAGTTCCCGGCCATTCCAGTTGGTGATGATGAGGGTGATGTCCTTGGGCATGAGATTTTTTAATGAATGGTTTTATTAACAATTGGCAAGTGGCTGGCTATGTCCAAGAAATGGAACAATTTTACCGATGAAGGCAGGATTTAACACTCCCCTTTCTGTTTGGCAGCATTGTAACTTTCACACATGTCCAACTGGCACGCCTTTTCCCAATAAAAACAGCCTTTTTGTTTATTGTTTTTTTCACCAAAATATATGAGACCCAAATTATTGTAAGCGTCGACATGCTTTGGGTCGAACTCCAAAGCTTTATTGAAATCCTCGATGGCCTGGTCGAAGTCACCTTTTTCAAGGTAAGTCGCACCACGGTAGTAATAGGCATCAGAGTTATTTGGGTTGATCCCCAAAGCTCTGTTGGAATCCCCGATAGCGTTTTCGAAGTCACCTTTATGACCGTAAGCTGTACCACGAAGGTTGTAGGAATTAGCGTCATTTGGGTTGATCTCCAAAGCTTTGTTGGAATCCTCGATAGCACGGTCGAAGTCACCTTTTTCGAGATAAGCCGCACCACGACTTCTATAGGAATCAGCGTTTTTTGGGTTGAGCTCTAAAGCTTGATTGAAATCCTCAATGGCGTTGTCGAAATCACCCTTTTTACCGTAAGCTGTACCACGAAGGTTGTAGGCGTTGGCATGCTTTGGGTTGATCTCCAGAGCTTGATTGAAATCCTCAATGGCGTTGTTGAAATCACCCTTGTAACCGTAAACCGTTCCACGTTTTATGTAGGCGTAGGTATCCTTTGGGTCGATCTCCAAAGCTCGATTGAATTCTTTAATGGCAGAGTAGAAGTCACCCTTTTTAGAATAAGCTAATCCACGAAAGTAATAAGCTTCAGAATCCATTGGATTGATCTCTAAGGCTCGATTGAAAAATTCAATGGCGTGGTCGAAGTTACCTTTTTCACCGTAAGTTGAACCTGTATTTCTGTAGGCATCCGCATACTTTGGGTTGATCTCCAAAGCCTTATCAAAATCCTCTAAGGCTCGATTAAGATCGCCTTTTGCACCAAAAGCCTCCCCACGAATGTTGTAGGAAACGGCATCCTTTGGGTTTAGCTCTATAGCTCGATTCAAATCTTCGATGGCGAGATCAAAATCCCCCTTTCTACGGTAAATCTCCCCAAGATTTCTGTATGCAAGCGCATTCTTTGGGTTGATCTCCAGAGCTTGATTGAAATCCTCAATGGCGTTGTTGAAATCACCCTTGTAACCGTAAACCGTTCCACGTTTTATGTAGGCGTAGGTATCCTTTGGGTCGATCTCCAAAGCTCGATTGAAATCTTCGATGGCGCGGTCGAAACCTCCCTTTTCACCGTAAGCTGTACCACGGAGGTTGTAGG
>CAYPQH010000028.1:7741-17264 GCA_964412825.1 uncultured Nitrospinaceae bacterium
ATGGCGCGGTCGAAACCTCCCTTTTCACCGTAAGCTGTACCACGGAGGTTGTAGGCGTTGGTATGCTTTGGGTTGATCTCCAAAGCTCGATTGAAATCTTCAATGGCGCTGTCGAAATCACCTTTTTCAAGGTAAGCCGCACCACGGAAGTAATAGGCATTCGCATGCTTTGGGTTGATCTCCAAAGCTCGATTGAAATCTTCAATGGCGCGGTCGAAATCACCTTTTTTACCGTAAGCTGCACCACGAAGGTTGTAGGAATCAGCGTCCTTTGGGTTGAGTTCTAAAGCCCGGTCGAAATCCTCTATGGCACGGTCCATATGTGTGTTAACGCTACACCCAAGGGATGAAACAGAAATAAGTAACAATAAGCACGAGAACAAAATTAAAGAGTTTTTCAGGTTCATTTGCGTTGTCCCAGTTAATTCTTGGTTAGAACAGAATTTATAATTTTCACAACCGCATCCTCACCGTTCAAAGGCACTTTCCCTTCAATGGATAGTTTCTGCACTTCCCGGATATCTTCCTCCCAGTCGCAGGCAAAGAATTTTTCTGAATCCATGATAGATCCCACCTGTTTCTGGTGCATGTATTCCCGCATCACCGCAAACTCGCTGAAATGCTGGCGGGAGCAGGAGAGCACCGGTTTGGCGTGCGCAAAGGCCGTGGCCAGGGTGGAATAGCCTGCCTTGGTGAAGACGATGTCTGAGCTTGCGATCAAATCCTGATAAAGAAAGTTGTCACCCAACACAAATAAATTCGGCAGGTTTTTGGGAAGTGGGTCGCGCGTGATAAAAATAATATCTTTTAGCGTGTTTAAATTTTCCCATTGGACCGACTGGGCACCCATGTCTCCCAGATAGATAAAGACGATGGTTTTGTTTTTGAAGGAAGAGCCCAGAACCTGTTCCAACTGGTTTTTAATATTTTTTCCTTTTCTGGCAATGAACCCGACCTCTTCCGTATTTTCAATAATGTCATTGACGATGTGGCATTGGGGATGGATCTGCAGAGTTGCCTGGGCGTATTCTTCTTTAAGGGTGTCCAGCAATCCTTGCCATTTATCAGCGCCAGGGAAATGGCTGTAAATATCGTGCCAGGTAAAATTGCTGATTAAAATGGAAGGAATGCCCAGCGCCTTGCCCGCTTTGAGAGGCAGGCTGGACGCGTCCGAGAGAATGAGGTCGATCTTATTATCCTCCAGCCACCTCGTTTCCTCCGCCATTCGTTTGTCAGTGAGGCTTAAAAACTGTTCCAGCTTTTGAAACGTTTTTTCAAAATTGATTTGAATGAAATTTTCATGGACGCAACCGACATCCACCTGGGTTTGGAGGGTAGAAAAGCCGCCATTTAAATGTAGTTGAAAGTAGGAATCGGGAATTTCAGATTTTATAGTGACCTCGAAAATCGGGTCGAGTTTTTCCAGGACAACGGTAGACCGGGCGGCATGCCCGTAGCCGTGGGAACTGATATAATAAACAATTCGTTTGATTTTTTTACCTGCGCCTGAGGTGCGTAAAAAAGGACGGTTTTTTGAGACGGTCCTGAGAGTCAGGAATCCTTTTTATCAGTTTTGATGGGCTTATAGTCGAATTTGCAAATTTTACCTAATTTGCGAAACATGTTGTTGAGTTTCAAGTCCACATAATCCTTGCGCGCGTTCCAGGGAATCTGATCGAACATGCAGGCGGTTTCGATATAGTCCACGCGCCCGAAGCGGACGAAAAAATTCTTGAACCAGCACTGTTCCATTTTATAGGCCCATTGCTTCTCATCCGTTTGTTTGTGATCCAGTTTAAAGCTTTCCCACGTGTAGATTTCATCCACTTTTGGGAGATTGGAATCGACAAAGGCTTTAAAGGGATCATCCGAGGCTCGTTCTTCCGCTATCATTTTATCAAGTTCCGGTTTTTTCCACTGCTCAAAAGCTTGAATGATGGCGTTCCGAATGCGGTCCATACGAATATTATAATCGTCCAGAATATTGTGGCAGGTGTATATAAAAAGACCGACCGTCGTCAAATACTGCTTTTCAGGAGGAAGGTTTTCTGCGTCCTCAAACTCCCATAGCTGAACAAAAAGATCGCGTATCTTGCTTTTGTCAAACTCCACGCCTTCAACTTTCAGGTGTTCCAGAATGGGGTTGACCCTGTCTTGACCCGTTGATGGGGTGGTCGAAGGGGTGCTGTCTACGTTGTCATTCATTGATGCGCCTTTATTGAAGAAGGAATTATTTGACCGAATCGGCATTTATTCCATTGATTTTATTCCGTACCTTGAGTTTAAAATAGCACAATCTCATTTACGGGAGCAAGCCCATGATAGTCTGGAAGACCCAGGTTCTGGTTTTGTCGAATTCAGGCAGGGGAGAATGGGTTGCGTTAGGGTTAACCTGTTTAAAAACAAGGGTTTATTTTTATTGATGGTTATCGGAAGAGGCATAAATTGGTGGAAAAATTCAGGAACTGGGGAAGCACTATGAGCGGATTGATATTTATCCATGCAAAATGACGAATTTGACATTGTCCTGATAGGCGCGGGCGTCATCGGTTTGAGCCTGGCGTTTCGTTTGAAGCGCGTGCGTCCGGAATTAAAAATAGCGGTTTTGGGCGATCCCATGAACTCCCTGATGGCGTCGCGAGCGGCGGCTGGCATGCTGGCGCCTTTTGGCGAGTGCAATCGCGCCGACCGGTTTTTTGATTTTTGCCGGGAGTCGCTGGAAAAATATCCCAGGTTTGTTGAAGAATTGGTCTTGGTGAGCGATGTTCCGGTTTTCTTTTCCATGCAGGGCTCTCTCATACCGTCTGCTTTTTATGGCGATGGCTGGGAAGACCAGAAACGTTTTTTCAGGCAAGAGAAAATTCCGCATGAGGTTTGGTCTCCGGTCAAAGTGAAGGCGAAAGCGCCTTATCTTTCCCCTGATTGCGGCGAGGTTTTATGGGTGGGCGAGGGGCAGGTCAACAATCGGCAATTGCACGACTCTTTGACAGCGGCGATACGTGCATTGGGCGTGACCGTGTTCGAAAAAAATGTTTCAGGATTTATCCGGAACGAGTCAGAGATTGAGTCGGCTGTGACCGATTCGGGTGGCATCAAAGGGAAAAAATTTGTATTGGCTTCGGGAAGTTGGTCACAACAATTGGGGAAAATACTCGATGTCTCATTGCCCATGAAACCGATCAAAGGGCAGATGTGCCGGGTTCAGGTAGAGGACAGTCTTTTGGAATACACGGTGCATGGGTTGCTGACTTACATCGCCCCCTGGCGCGAGGGTCAGGGGTTTGTCATTGGTTCTACCATGGAAGACCGGGGGTTTGACCCCTCCGTGGAGGAAACGGTCATTCAAAGTTTGATCGATCGGGCGTCGGCCATTCTCCCGTATTTAAAGGAGGCTCCGTTGATCGAGTCATGGGCCGGACTGCGACCGGCGGCGGAAGATTTGATGCCGATCATGGGGAAAAGCGTCCGTTATAAGAATTTGTATTATTCCACCGGCCATTATCGCAACGGCATCTTGCAAACGCCCAATCAGGCAGACTATGTGGCGGGCATCATTCTGGAAACGTTGCAAGATGAAATTGCGGAATTTTCTCCCAGCCGCTATCAATTGTAAAAGACTGTAAAAGGATGAATAAAATAAATCAAAAATCGGATTCGGATTTGACCAGGGATTTTCACTCCGTGTGGCATCCATGCACGCAGATGAAGGATCACGAAACCGTTCCGCCGCTTTTGATCGAGCGTGGGGAGGGCGTTTATCTCTTTGACTCCGACGGCAGGAAATATCTGGACGTGATTTCCTCCTGGTGGGTGAACTTGTTCGGTCACAACCATCCGCGTCTTAATTTAGCCTTGAAAGCCCAATTGGACAAGGTCGCTCACGTTATGTTTGCCGGGATCACCCACAAACCTGCCATCGACCTGGCTGACCGGCTGGTGGAATTGTCTCCGGATAACTTACAAAAAGTCTTTTTTTCCGACAACGGCTCCACAGCGGTGGAAGTCGCGGTCAAGATGAGTCTGCAATATTGGCGGCAGACGGGGCATGCGGGAAAACGCAAATTTGCTTACCTCAAAGGTGGGTATCATGGAGAGACTCTGGGGGCTTTATCGCTATGCGGGATCGACATGTTCCGGGAAAATTTTGAAGAAGTGCTCATGGAGAATATCGCGGTGGAAGGCCCCGACTGCTATCGCTGTCCCTATGGAATGAAACCCGATACATGCGAGGCGGAATGTTTTGACCCCATGCAGAAGACATTGGAGGATCACCGGGAATCGCTGGCCGGAGTCATCATCGAACCTCTGGTGCAGGGAGCGGCGGGGATGAAGATGTACCCTCCGGTGTATTTGAAAAAACTTCAGTCCGCCTGCAAGGACTATAACGTCCACACCATTTACGATGAAATCGCCGTCGGGTTCGGGCGCACGGGCTCGCTTTTCGTTTGTGGAGAGTATGAACTGAACCCGACTTTTTTATGTCTCTCCAAAGGAATCACCTCCGGCTACCTGCCGCTAGCGGTAACGCTCACGGAGGATGAAATTTATTCGGCTTTTTATGACGATTTTGCCACCATGAAGTTCTTCATCCACAGCCATAGTTATTCCGCCAATCCGCTGGCTTGCGCGGTGGCGAATGAATCGTTGGCGATGCTGACGGAAAATGGTTTTCTTGAAAGTTTGCAATCAAAGATTGAGGCTTTGGGGAAATACGGAAAGCGTCTCAGGGAATTAAAATGGGTGGGTGATTTCAGGCAAACGGGGATGATCGCGGCTGTAGAACTTGTAAAGGATAGGGAAACAAAAACAGCCTTTCCTTCAGAAGACCGGGTGGGATACCGAATTTATCAGGAAGGGCTACAGCGGGGTGTGCTCATGCGTCCTCTTGGAAATGTGATATATTTTATTCCGCCATTGGTGATCTCTATCGAGGAAATAAAAACGATGATCGACACGGCGCATGATTGTATCCGCGCGGTGTTGGATTGAAATGAATCAAACCATTAAATAATTGATCAATCATGTATGAAGTCAAAATAAGTACGACGTTTTCCGCCGCCCATCAGTTGCGTTTGTACGATGGAAAATACGAAAACCTGCACGGCCACAACTGGGGGGCCACTGTGCTTGTGGAAACAAAAGAGTTGGATTCTATGGGGGTGGGCATCGATTTTGTGGTGCTCAAGAAAAAGGTGGAGACCATTTTGTCAAAACTCGATTACCAGAACATCAACGAAATCCCGCCGTTTGATGAGCAAAACCCCTCCGCCGAAAACATCGCCTATTGGGTGTTCCAGAAATTGAAGGCCGATATCGGCTCCGACACCGTGAAAGTAAAACGGGTGGAGATCCGGGAGATGGAAGACTGTGGCGCCGCGTATTATGAGTAGAGTTTAATTGCTGGAGAATTTATTCAAGCGGTAGCGTCATGACGATTCCACCCATGACATCGTTCAACTTGAAGTCACGCTTGGGGCTTTTGGGGTGGTTGTTGTGGCAGGACACGCATGCGGGGCTCACCGCGAAATCCGGATAAACAGCTTGAAAATATTTTTTGCCGCCGATTTCCCGGTATTCAATGTAAGGACGTACGGGATGACGGACGATGTTTTTCAACCCTGTGCGTTCAAACTCATTGGCGGGGCCATTGTGTTTGTTGATCGGCCAGGAACTGATCAGTTTAAAGTCCAGATCAATATTTTTGTTGATGATCAGATCGGAAGCGTTTAACAGAAATTGCGCAGGCAGAAGTAGCGCGTTGTCTTCCCACCAGTTTTCGGAAGCGTAAACGATATTTTTTTCCTGCAGACGATTCACCACATGCTTTGAATAAACCTGCCGGTCCGATTCCAGCACGGAATGGATGTAGTCCGCGACCACCTCGGCGGGAATCCGGTAATCTTCTTCTGCTGTGTTTTTGCCGCTGTCATTGAGAGGCAATACAATGGAAATTCCGCCCATGACATCCCCCATTTTAAAATCCTTTTTGGGGCTTTTGGGGTGCTGATTGTGGCAGTTGATGCAGGCCTTGGTGACAGCGCGGTCGGGATAAATAGCCTCGAAATACGGTTTGCCCTGGATGGTGACGACCTTGGTGAAAGGCTTGTCGGGTGATTTCAGGATCTCTTTCAATCCAATTTTTTCAAATTTGGTCCTGGGGCCGTTTTTTTCGTTGATGGGCCACAAGCTCATCAGCCGATAGTCCATCCCGATGTCTTTGGCGTTGGAAGTGTTCGAAGACAACAATAAAAACTGAGCGGGCAGGGGAAGGGTATTTTGCTTTTCCCAGTTTTCGGTTGCCTTGAGGTCGATGGTCACCCCCAGACGCTCGACAATGACTTCCGAGTATATCGTTCGACCCGCTTCGATGACCGAGTGAATATAATTCGCGGCGGATTGGGGAGAGATGCCAGTCTGGTTTTTAATATTGGTAGGAGGATTGGCCCAGGATTCGACGTTGAAGGAATTGATGAATAGGAACACGGAAAGCAGTATGGAAAACTGTAATTTAAACATAACCTTTTCCCAACATCGGTAAATTCCTGCAAACGTTCAATAAAAGGACCATAGCATATTTTTAAAATCAGCTTAAAAAAATGAAGGGCCACCCCGGAGGATGGCCCCATAAGTCAGGCTTTCGATTAAAACTTCCCCAATCACTCAATGTTTTTTCGCGTAAAGAAGAAAATGCCCAGCCCAATTATCGCGACCCCAGCCACAATGGCCATTGCATTCACATCACTGCCAAACTCCAGCCATTCCATCGTAAAGCCTTTTTTGGTATCTAATTCATTCACTCTAAAGGCCCTCCTAAAATTTTAGATTGTTTGAGGATCATGCTGATAAGGTAATTCAAGCACACGAAACACCCTCCACTAAAAATCTTGTTCTTCGAACCCATTTTGTCAATAGCAAAACTATAAATTGAGGTCAATGAGGGGATGGGAAATAGTGGAGATTCATACGCGGTACATTGGGTTTTTTACGGTACAATTTGCAGTTGCTTCACAGGTTTCGTGAGTTCAATTTATCCGGGTTCAACGCATGCACCATCTAATCAAAGATCTGGCCATTCTTTTACTCGTTTCACTGCCGATCAATATTATTTTTCATAAGATCAAGGTTCCTTCGGTGATGGGATTTTTGTTGGCGGGAGTCATCATTGGCCCCAATGGCCTCCAATTGATCGAAGACGCAGAAAAGGTCAAACAGTTGGCGGAGATCGGGGTGATTTTACTGCTTTTCGTCATTGGCCTGGAGTTTTCGCTGCAACGCATGCTGAAAGATATGAAAGTGATTTTGGGTGTCGGCACTCTTCAGATGGGATTGACGGGAGTTTTGGTTTTTTTAATATTCAATGCCGCAGGATTTTCTGAGAATCATGGGTTGTTGTTTGGGTTGCTGATACCCCTCAGCAGTACCGCGATCGTGTTGAAAATGATCACCGACCGGGCGGAAATAGATACTCGGCACGGTCGGCTTTGCATTGGGACGTTGTTGTTTCAGGATATCTGCGTGGTTCCCATGATGCTCATCATCCCTTTGTTGGCACAATCAGGGCAATTGTCTCCAGTGGATTTTGGAGTGGCCACGTTGAAGTCCATCGCCGCCGTGGGAGCGATTTTTTTTCTGGCCCGGATGATCGTCCCCCGGTCTTTACAGGCCATTGCCCGAATGGGCAGTAAAGAACACCTCACGTTGTTCGTGATTCTGATCATCCTGGGAGCGGGTTGGGTTTCAGAGTCTTTAGGACTGTCTCTGGCAATGGGGGCTTTTATCGCAGGAATCATTATTTCCGAATCCGAATACAGCCATCAGATCATTCTGGATATTTTGCCCTTAAAAGATTATTTCGGCAGTGTCTTTTTTATCTCCGTGGGCATGCTCCTGCAAGTGGAGATATTTTATGATTCTATTTTCTGGTATTTGGGGTTGGCGGGCGCGGTGATTGGGCTGAAAGCTTTTTTAGCTATCCTGGCCTGCCTCCTGCTAAAAAATACGTTCAGGGTTTCGTTCATCGTCGGCGTTCGGTTGGCGCAGGTGGGAGAGTTTTCTTTGCTTCTAGCCAGCCTGGCTCTGGAAAAGGATTTGTTTTTGCCGGGCCATTATCAATCGTTTTTAATCGTTTCCATTCTCAGCATGCTGATAGCGCCCCTTTTGATCCAGTTCTCCGTTGGGCTTTCAATAAAACTTCGTTCGTTGTTCGGGGTGGAGTCTTCCGAAAAATCAGAACCGGACGAACAGGAAAAATTATCCGGGCATGTGATCATTGCCGGCTTTGGAATGGTGGGTCGGAACCTTTCTAAGGTGCTCAAGGAAACGGGCACTCCATTCATCGTTCTTGAACTGGATGGTGAGAGGATCAAGCAGGCTTTGAGCGAAGGCATTACGGCTTTGTATGGGGACTCCACTCACCGCGATATATTGATACGTGCGGGAATCAAGCGGGCGAAAATGATGGTTTTTGCCACTTCCGATCACATCGCCGCCGAGCAGGCCGTTAGGCTGGCCCGCCAGTTGAGCCCGGAAGTTTATATTCTGGTTCGGGTTCGGTATGCCAGCCAGGTGGATGCGTTGAACTCAGCGGGAGCCGATCAAGTGATTCCTGAGGAATTTGAAACGTCCATTGAAATTTTTTCCCGAGTCTTACGGGAATATCATATCGCCAACAACATCATCGAACAACAGGTGGAACTGGCCAGGCTGGAAGGTTATAGCATGTTTCGTGGATTGTCCCTGGATATCACAAGCATGAAAAAGTTTTCCACTTACCTGACCGCGAGTTTGACGGAATCCTTCCACGTTCTTGAGGATTCCTGGTGTCATAAAAAAACCATTCAGGAGTTGAACTTGAGTATGGATTCGGATGCGAAACTGATCGCCGTGGTGCGCAATGACCAACTGCAAGCGAACCCCACTGCCGATTTTCGGTTTGAGGCGGGGGACGTCATCGTTATTTTCGGACGCCATGCCAACCTGGACCGGTCCCTTCAGCGCCTGCAGTCGGGACAATAAAATAAAGGTCTAGAAAAGGCGGAGAGCCGGGAATAATTTTAGGTCAATGATCTCTTAATATAGTTATTTTTAATAAGGGTTCTACTATGAGGAGTTCATGAAAGTTAAAGAGTTGATGACTCAAGATGTTTTGACCGTTTCGCCGTTGGATAAAATTGACCGGGTGTTTTTCCTGATTAACTTTGAAAATATCCGTCATGTTCCGGTCGTGGATAAGGGAAAGCTGGTCGGCATGATATCGGACCGAGATTTGAAAAAAGTGTTGGGGCCTACCAAAAAGATTGTAGAAAAACCAGATGGTACAACGGTGACCATTGTTTCCCGGCAGGTGAGAACCCTCATGAACCGGAAACTCGTCACCATCGAACCCGAGCAAAGGGCCGCTGACGCGGCGGCCATCATGGCAAACAAAAAAATTGGCGCTCTACTCGTGGTTCATAAGGATAAACTGGTGGGCATCATCACCGCGACGGATATCCTGAAAGCTTACGTCAGACTTTGCAACCAG
>CAYPQH010000029.1:0-16982 GCA_964412825.1 uncultured Nitrospinaceae bacterium
GGGATACCGCTGACGATAGCTGGGGTGGCGGTAGTTCTGCACCTCCAAAACGATGTCCAGCGGATCGAATTCTTCCTGGCAAAGGTAATTTTTTCCAGCGTCTCCGGTCAGATAATGGCTGGCTTTCAAGGCCTGGCAGAGGGCAAGGATCTTTTCCTTTTTAACGGATGCAATGCCCATGTCGGATGCTTTTAAAACCGCCACGTGAATGCCCAGCGCGTTCTGCAAAATTTGCAGGGTTTCGTAACAGAGGTCCAGTAGAAAATCCCAGCGCTTATTATATACCGACTCCAGCGCGGGAAAATATAAATCGAAATAAGGCGTTTTGGCATAATGGGAGCGGATGGCTTCCCGATGTTTATGCGCCCAGGAAACAGAGTTGTCGATGCGGGTTTCTTTCAGGAGTTGCGTGAACCGGCTTTTTTGCAAGACCGGAACCGTGAGCCAGGACCATCCGGTTGAGGTGCGGATCTTGTTGCGGTTTCTCCAGTCGCGCCGGGTGAACTGCACATCGTCTAAAAAAACAAAGGTGTCGGCGCGGTGCATCTGGTCGAAATAACCCAACCACGGGAGATAGGAAGGTTGAAGGATGCAAAGTCGCATAAAGGATCACCCACGTAAAATCCGCAGGCTCAATGGACCCCCCAGAGTTCTTTCATCCACAGGAACTTGCTCCACCATTTACGGTTGCGGGTATAGAAATCGACGGTGCGTTTGAGCCCTTCGTTAAGAGAAACCGTGGTTTCAAAGTTCAGCAGGCGTTTGGCTTTTTCCGTGGAAGAAATATGCCGGGAAACTTGACCGGGCCGGTCGGTCACATACTCGATCAAACTTTCCGGCAGGTTCAGAATGTTCAGGGTTTTTTTGGCGATGTCATTGACCGACGTGTCGATTCCCGTGCCCAGATTGAAGGTTTCCCCGATTACTTTTTCTCGGTCGGCGTGCATGATTTTGCACAAGGCGCGGCAGGTGTCTTCCACATAAATCCAGTCGCGGGAACTTTCTCCCGACCCGTGCAGGGTCAAGGGCTGGTCCTGTAAAGCGCTCACGATAAAATTCGGGATGGCTTTTTCAAGGTGCTGGCAGGGGCCGTAGTTGTTGAACGGGCGGACGATCACTGCCGGAAAATCGTAGGTCTGCATATAGGAATAGACCAGCCGGTCGGCTCCCGCTTTGGCCGCCGCGTAGGGGCTCATCGGGTTCAACGGGTGGTCTTCATCCATCGGGTTGTTGAGCGCGGTCCCATAAACTTCCGAGGATGAAATGTGGATGAACAGTTCTACCGGATGGTTGACGATGGCGTTGGCCAGCACCTGAGTGCCGATGACATCCGTCTCAAAAAACAGGGAGTTGTCGTAAATCGACCGGGTCACATGCGACTCCGCCGCGAAATGGACGACCATGTCGCTTTTAGCGACCAGGGAATTGACGATGTCCGGGTGAGTGACGTTGCCGTGATAAAACTGGAAATGACCGTTTTGTTTGATGGCGTCCTGAATGCTGTCCAGGTTGCCGGCGTAAGTCAAGGCGTCCAGCAGTAGAATTTTATATTCGGGATAATGTCGGTGCAGGTAGTTGATGAAATTGCTGCCAATGAAGCCCGCGCCTCCGGTCACCAGAATATTTTTTTTACAGTCGCTCATGATCAATCAGAAAAAAATGTGAATTGGATAATACCCACCGTACCTTCTTAGCGGAAGGATGGGAACGGGGCATTAGAAGGTTGATAAAGAAAATGGTTTTTGTGAAAAGCAGCGGTCTTTGCCTTGCCTTTTATGGACTCGTGATGGTGATATTTTGGGTTGCAGAACTTTGATTGCCTCCCGTGTCTGTTGCCGTCCAGATTACTACTGTTACACCAAGGGGAAACCCCGCCGTCGGCGCATCGTTTATTATGGAATCTATTCCAAAATTGTCCGTAGCTGTTGCGGTGCCAATATCCACGGGGGTTAAAGTGCCTGTGGATGGAGCCGTGATATCGGCTGGCACGGTGATCGTCGGTGGAATAATAACCATTTTTTTTTCCGCGGCAAAGTTGGAAATATTTGAATTGCTCGCGCTTGTGACCACAAGATTTAGGTTAATTCTTGTTAATTCAGTAGTCCCTGAAGGCACCGAAACGTCAAATTCAAACTGGCTTGTTTGCCCCGTATTCAGTTTCAGGGACGAGGGGGCGACTCTGTTGATGAAGCCATTGTTGTCAGTCGCTTTTACCTTGAAAGTGTCCGCACTCCCATGATTGGTGACATTGGCGGAAAGCGTGGTTATTCCCGGAGTAAAATATACGGGAGCAAGAAAGTTGACTTCAACGGTTTGGGCGTTAAAAACTGTTGGAAAGGTCATATCGTATGGGGTTCCGGATGCGTCCAGACCGCTCACCGCTGCTTTAAAAGGCCCCTCCGGGATTTGGATGTCAAAACCATAATATGCTGTTTGTTGAGGGATGGCATTTGGAGGGCGTGATAGGTTCAACGTCTGAAGGGTCTCTCCTTTAAGTGACACCAGCCGGAAGGTTACGGTGTCGACAGGCCCCAGTAACCGGGCTAAAACATCATGGTTCGTACCGATTATGGGATGACCTGAAATAGGGAAGGAGGATTCATGCCCTGATCGGCCTTTCTCTTCAACAAAATCAAAACTGAATAATTTTATGCTGAAGTTTAGTAGATTGTATTCTACCCCGGATCGACTCTCAAAGGACCCGGCCAAATTCGTTTGCAAAACCAAACATGCAACCGTGAGTAAAAAAAATAGTCTTCTTATCCAAAAGATATTTTTTCTTTCCATTTTACATCGTTTCATGAACTACCTCCCAACATGGATCCTCAAATAATCACTAGGTTACTGAAAAAGAAAAAACTCTGCCCGCGATTCGAGTTTTGAAAAATTTTGGTTTTTAGTCGCACAGCCTTTTCAATCTGGGCAATAATGGTCTTATTTTCTCCATTTCGGTTTGTTTGTATTCTCTGTGGTGAAAAAGTTTTCAGATCATCCAGATCAGTTCACGGACGCTTTTTTCGATGCCTTCGGCCACTTCGGAAATGTTTTGCCCCAGCATGTAAGCCGGGGTGGACACGATTTTATTTTTCGCGTCCAGAACGATGTCCTGCACCCTGCAATCCTGATGGCGACTGCCCATCTTCTCGATTTTTTCGCTGGTGTCCCGGTCGTTGCCGATGGTGAGGGTGGGGTTGGCACTTTCTCCCTCGTAGATTTTCGCGAACATGGCAGGCGCGATGCAGGCCACGCCTTGCGGTTTCTGTTTTTCGGAAAATTCCCTGACCAGACGTTTCACCTCGGGATGCACCTTGCAATTTTCTCCCTTCACCGCGAAGTCGCTTAAGTTTTTCGCCGCGCCAAATCCGCCGGGAAAAAACAGGGCATCAAGATCGTCAGCTTTCACATTGGCGATGTCCTGAATGGCGCCACGGGCAATGCGGGCGGACTCGACCAGCACATTACGGGTTTCGCCTTCTGATTCTTCTCCGGTCAGGTGATTGATCACATGCATCTGATTGACATCGGGGGCCATGCATATAGCTTCGGCCCCGGCCCGGTCGATGGCCAGCAGGGTGATGACCGCTTCATGGATTTCCGCACCGTCGTAAACGCCGCACCCTGAGAGAACAACGCCAATTTTCTTTTTCATAACTCTTCTCCTGCGATAAACAAATTAATTTTTGTCCTCAGATAAAATGGATTCGGTTGGTGAGTTTATCATAAAACAACCGGCCTCTTTTTGCCTCAGCCCTTAAAACGATTGGTGATGGGAAGCCTGCGGTCGCGGCCAAAAGCCTTGGCAGTGATTTTGACTCCCGGAGGTCCTTGCCGGCGTTTGTACTCATTGGCGTCCACCATTTTGACGATCCGCCTGATCTCTTTGGCCGGCAACCCCAGTTTCATTTTCAGCAGGCTTTCCAGAGATAGATCTTCTTCGATATAGGCCGCTAGCACCTTGTCGAGCAGGGGGTAGGGCGGGAGAGAGTCAGTGTCTTTCTGATCGGGGCGCAGTTCCGCTGTGGGTTCGCGAGTGAGAATATTTTCAGGGATTACTGCTTGGTTTTCGCGCCGGTTGACAAAGTGGCCAAGTTCGTAGACCCAGGTTTTGGGGACGTCTTTTAACACCGCGAAGCCCCCCGCCATGTCTCCGTACAGGGTGCAGTAGCCCACGCTGATTTCGCTTTTGTTGCCGGTGGTCAATATCACCCAGCCAAACTTATTGGACAGCGCCATCAACAGGTTGCCTCTGATTCTCGCCTGGATATTTTCTTCGGTGATGTCCACCGCAGTTTCCTTAAAAACATCGGATAAAACCGACTCATAAGCTTGCATCGCGTCCTCGATCGGAAGCGTGAAGGTCTGGAACCCCAAATTTTCAGCCAACGCCAGGGAATCGGCTCCGCTTTCTTCTGCCGTGTAAGGGGAAGGCATCAACACCCCGGTCACATTTTCAGGGCCGAGAGCGTCGGTTGCAATGGCCACGGTCATGGCCGAATCGACCCCGCCGCTCAGGCCGATGGCGACCTTTTGAAAACCGTTTTTCAGGATGTAATCCCGGGTTCCCAGAACCAGCGCTGCGTACACTTCCTCGATGGCATCAAGCTTTTTAAACGTTCGTTTGGGCAATGGTTTTTTTGCAGAGTGCCGTTTGGCTGATGGAGCTACACGATAAGTTTTCATCCCCACAGGTTGGGACTTGGCACTTTTAGCCTTCGGCGGTTTGGGCAGGACGGTGAGGTCTGTCACGATCATTTCCTCTATAAACGCATTGCCGTGGGCGATCGGTTTGCCCCTGGGGTCGATGATGAGGCTTTGCCCGTCGAAAACCAGTTCGTCCTGCCCGCCCACCAGATTGGCATAGACGATGAACGATTTGTATTGGCGAGATCGGGCACGGATCATCTCTTCTCTTGCCTGACCTTTTCCGGTGCAATAAGGCGAGGACGAAATATTCAATAGAACATCCACATTGCCGTCCAGACAGAGCTTTTTACCCGGACCATCGGCAAACCAGATGTCTTCGCACACGGTGATGCCTAGCGTCACGCCATTTTGCGTGAAACGAACAGGAGTATCCCCGCCGTGGAAATAGCGTTTTTCGTCGAACACGCCGTAGTTGGGAAGAATCGTTTTACGGCAGTATCCCAGAAGTTTGCCGTTTGCGATCAACGCCGCGGAGTTGTAGAGCTTGCTACCTGATTGCTCCAGGGTTCCGACAATAACCGTGATGCCTTTGGTGAGTGAAACGATGCGCTGTAAAGTCTCCTGATTGGCTTTGATAAAACTCTGCTTATAGAGAAGATCTTCCGGTGGGTAGCCTGAAAGCGTTAATTCGGGAAATAGCAGGATATCGGCGTTTAATAACCGTGCTTTTTTGATCTCCGTTTTCACCTTGTCGGCGTTGGACTTGAAATCGCCGACCACGGTGTTGATTTGAGCGATGGCGACTCGAAGACTGACCGGTGGAACGGATGCGGACGTTTGTTTGCGCTTTCTGAGGGCTTTTGTTTTCAATGAATTCCGTGCCTATTGGAAATGAGGGTTGGATTGTCGGCCCGCATTCAACGGTTTTATTTTGGGCGACTCGGAAGATTATACTACAATAGGTCAAACATCCATTTCAGGATTTTACCTGCGTATATCGCACAATCATTTTTAATACGACCATGTCAGACGCCAACACCGTAGAAGCCAGCATCAAACATTCCATCACCAAAAACGGTTTTCCTGAAAAAATCGTCAGGCTCCCGTTCAAACCGGTCTATCAAAGTTGCAAATCTCATGACACGTCTCTGACCGATGTTTTGAAAAATCTGCTAGCGCAGGAAATCTTCGGAAAAATAGAGGGCGATTACATAGAGTTCCGATCGCCCGCAACTCTCAACCGCCAGGTTGAAAAGCCGGCTGAGGAAAAGCCGCTCGATCTATCCGGTTTACAGGGAGGGGCAGAGGGCGACCTGATGACAGCCGCAAGACAGCACATGGAAAATATGACGCCTGAGCAAAAAGCGGACATTCAGAAGAAAGTGGATAACATGTCTCCTGAGGAAAAGGCGAATCTTATCAAACTGGTCTCACAACAGTTTAACCCCATTCCTCCTGGAACCAAATAACTAGAAACCCCATTATGTTGATTTTTGCCAAAGACATTTCCAATAGAGATCACAAGCATTCCCTGGAGGGCGATGACACGGAGTTAAAAGCCTATATGGAATATCAGCGGAAACTGTTTCCCTACACCATCGTCCGGGCCGGGCTGGACCTGGCTTACAAGGAACTGGACGACATTCTGGTGTATCAGGACAACGATTGTCAACCGCCTGAGGACTCCTCGCGCAAGGAATATCCGGCTGATATTCCACACTGGTATAAAACCCGATTCCCCTGGTCGTCGGCGTTTCTTAAAATGGAAGACATGCATTTTGCCCTGGTCACCATGGTCAAGGCGATGGATTCTTTTCGTACCGAGGAAACGATCAATTCCTATCATCTGGCCGTTTTGTACGACGCGGTGCATAATATAGTAGAAATTTATAACGGTCTGCTCAAGCAAGACGCCAACCAAGCCCGCGACATTCATTTGAGCAGTGGCGTGTCTGTCAGCTTCGACGATTTCATCAACAATTACTGGCCGCATCTCGATTTTATGATTCTGTCGCAACCCGATTTTCCGCACGCTGTCCTGATGCCACGCAACCGGAAAATCGAAGACGCAATAAAAAATTTGATGGCGGATGGCAGTGAACCTTTGAAAGCTCTGGAAACGATTGCGGCCACGTTTCATCTGCACGCGCCGACACTCAACATGCTGAGACGAGACCCGGTCAAAACGGATGACCTGAATCTCAATGCAACGATTCACAAACCGGACACGTTCAAGGGACTGTACGAGGAAATATCTGACAGTTCGAATGGTGGAAAAGTTTCGTTGGTCGACCGGGAATACCAGAAAAGTTTTGAATTTTCCAAAAAGACGGAAATGCCTCCTGGCAACCTAGCCCAGGCGGAGTAGGTGGAAGGTCAATCGGATGGCAAACCAAGATGCTCGAATGAGAGATATATTGCACGTGGACATGGACGCGTTTTTTGTGTCTGTGGAAGAAGTGCTGAACCCGTCGCTTAAGGGCAAGCCGGTGGTGGTGGGTGGTGACCCCAAGGGCCGGGGAGTGGTTTCTGCGGCGTCTTATGCCGCGCGCAAGTTCGGCATCCATTCGGCGATGCCGCTTGCCAAAGCGAAGCGGCTTTGTCCTGACGCGATTTTTTTGCGCGGGTCGCATGAGGTTTATGCCGAGTTTTCCAGGCGCATTTTCGCAATTCTGGCGACGTATTCGCCGCTGGTCGAGCCCATGTCTCTGGACGAAGCTTATGTCGATCTCACCGGATGTCAGAAACTGCATGGTCCGGTTTTGCTGGCGGCAGAGAGAATAAGAAACGAGATCAAAAAGAAAGTGGGGATCAACGCTTCGATCGGCATCGCGTCCAATAAACTGCTGGCCAAGGTCGCCTCGGCGTTTGTCAAACCCAATGGCATTCTGTGGATCGCTCCGGGAAAAGAAAAAAAGTTTTTAGAGCCGCTTCCGGTGGCCCGCATTCCCGGCGTGGGTCCGAAAAGCGGTTTAAAATTCAAACGCATGGGGATCAAAACCGTCGGCGACCTGACAGCTGTTCCCAGAGAATTGCTGGAAGACGTTCATGGAATATGGGGGGGCGGGCTTTATTTGAAATCCCGAGGCATCTGCAAAAGCCCAGTGTCGGCCCAAGAGGAAGGCAGTCGGTCGATCAGCCGCGAAACCACTTTTGCCAAAGATTCTCAGGACGCTAAGGTTTTGGAGTCCACGCTCAGTTATCTGGTGGAGAAGGCGGCGGCGCAACTGAGAGGCTCTAAGCTTTATGTTCGCACGGTGACGTTGAAACTGCGTACCGCAGATTTTAAAACCGTGACCCGTTCGCACACGTTAAAGGAGCCGACTTCCGAGGACCGGGTCATTTTTAACATCGCCGTGCAGCTGTTTAGAAAAGAGTTTACAGGCCAAACCCGGGTGCGTCTGATTGGCGTCTCGCTAACGTCTCTCACCCCGAACCCTTCAGCGCAAGCCGATTTGTTTGAACAAACCAGCCGCCAGAAGTGGGACCGTCTTTATCAGGGCATCGACCGGATAAGAGACAAATATGGTTTTCGGTCTATATTGCGCGGGACCAGCGTGCATGAGGATTGAAGAATCTCCAGAACGAAAAATTTAACAACAACAGAAATGAATCCCGAAAAAATCATTCAGGAATTTCCGGTTATTGAAAACCGGATTTTTTTTGACCACGCCAAAGTTTCGCCGTTACCGATGCGGGTATGCAAAGCGGTGACCGCGTTTGTTGAAGACGTAAGCTCCTTCGGAACCGCAAACTATGCCGACTGGATGGCCAAAGTGGAATCCGTGCGTGCAAGTTTTGCCCGCTTGATTCATGCCGACTCCGATGAAGTGGCGTTCGTTAAAAACACGTCGGAGGGAATTTCCATCGTGGCCAACGGCATTGACTGGAAGCTGGGAGACAACGTGGTGATCCCCGACATCGAGTTTCCCGCCAATGTGTATCCCTGGTGGAATCTCAAACGGTTGGGGGTGGAAACACGGTTTGTGCATGCGGTCGATGGGCGGGTCCTGTTTGACGATTTGGTCGCTTGCACAGATAACAGAACGCGCGTGGTCTCTATAAGCTCAGTCGAATGTAACAGCGGCTTTAGAACCGATCTCAACCGGATCGGCGTTTTTTGTAAAGAGAACGGCATCCTGTTTTGCGTGGATGCCATCCAGAGCCTGGGCTGTTTGCCGATGGACGTAAAACGCGACCATATCGATTTTCTTGCCGCCGACGGGCACAAGTGGTTGCTGAGCGTCGAAGGTCTCGGTGGGTTTTATATTTCGTCCGCAGCGCTTAAAGCCATTCGCCCTGCTGTAGTAGGCTGGAACAGCATGGTGAACCCTTTTGATTTCATGAGCTATGATTTTACCTTGCGCCCGGGTGCGGTTCGTTTTGAGGAGGGGAGTTTCAACACCATGAGCATCCAGGCTTTTGGCGCGGCGCTGTCGCTGTTTCATGATGTCGGGGTGGGCAAGATCGAGGAGAAGATCATGCGTCTTGGCGATAAAATTCTGGCTGAACTCAGGCGCAGAAATTTTAAGGTATTGAATTCCATCATTCCTGATGAACGCTCAGGGATCATTTCATTTCGAGGAGATATCGACCTCAAAAAACTCTCAGGATTCATGGCTGAAAACCAGGTGTCGCTCACCGTACGTGACGGGATGGTGCGTCTCTCACCGCATTTTTATAATAGTGAAAACGAGATCGATCGGTTCTTTGATCTTCTGGACCGATTCCAGGCGAGTGCCTGACTATCCCGGATTTTGGGTGGTGATAAAACTTTCCAGGTGTTCCTTGCTCTCCAGTTTTTTGGCGAGCTGATGGGCTTGATTTTTGTCTTCAAATTTATCGACCCGAACCCGGTACAAAGGAGTTTTGTCCTGGGTTGGAATCAGGGCCATAAACGCCTTGTATCCCTTGTTGGCAAGCGAAAGGATCATGTTTTCTGCAAAGACTTTGGTCTTATAGGCCCCGACCTGAATGGTGTAGAAAATAGGCGGTTTGGTCCCCAGCTTCAGGGGTTTGGATGAGTGGACTTTGACTTTAGCCACTGAAGGGACTTTGTTTTTAACTATCGAGCGGACTTTGCTTTTTGCCACGATGACTTTTTCTGTTGCAGGTTCCGGGTTTTTGGGTTGATTTTTCTTTGTGGGCCGATAGCCTGCGGAAATGGTCACTGGTGGAATCGGAAACAGGTTCATGGAGGCAAGGTGAACCATTGGATCGTCAGATTTTTCCTGATTTTTTTCGGCCCATTTGGTTTTCACCTGTTCGACTTTTTTCAATCGGTCGATATCGCGGGTGGCGGCGGCGGTGATCACCGGTTTTTTGAAGGTCTCTTCCTCTTTGGCGTCCACAGGATGTTTCAAGAGGGCGGTCAGTTTGTTGACCATCTTTGAGGTGAGCCGGTTCAGATTGAGTTTGTTGGTCACAAAATATATGGGGGCGAGGAGGGCGGCTGTGATTCCTGTCGGAATTTTTCCAAGGCCCTGAAAGTCGGATTCGGTTTGCTCCGCTCGCCAGAGGATTTCTCCGGTTCGGGTATCCACCATTTGCAGCGATACACTGAGTTCTATAGAGGAATGCAGGATCAGGTAAGACCGTTGCACTTTGTTGATTCGGCTAATGAGGACCGCATCGACGCCTAAAACCTCTCCCAGGTGCATGGGATTTATCCGCGCGTATTTCTCCGGCTGAGTCAGGCCATTTTTTTTGAGCAATCCATCGATCTGATAAGGCTCCAGCAGGCTGAATTCCGATGCCTTGAGATTGGCGAAAAGGCTTTGCCTGAACATGTTTGCCGCTTGTCGTTGCGATTTTTCTGTGAATTCCACGGGTAAGATGGCGATGGTTTGATTTTGGGAAAGTTGGTCGAGGTTTCCTGACACCCGGGTTTGCAGATTGGTGGAACAGGCGGAAAGGCTCAACCAAAAAATCGCCAGAATAAACGGCAATCCGTTTGAGAGGCTTCTAACGAGCCGCTGTCGGCGGAATTTCTTTTGAGCCTTGTTGGAAGCTTTTTGCGAATGCCAGCCGGTCATGTTTTCTACCTTTCAGTGGTCGCTAAGGCGGTTTTGAAATATTTTTTACTGGCGAGCCCGTTTTTATTTTTTAAAGTGCCAATTATAAAGGCATTTAATACTTTGTCTCCATTTTTGACGACATAAGACCCTGTGTAGAGGCCGGGCGAGATTTCTTTCATGGGGATGCTGGTTTTCCAGCTTCCTATATCGAAAGTGGCCGTTAGTTTGGGTTGGCCGCGCAAACTCACATAAATGCTGTCGTCAGGCTTCAGTTTTTGATTGGGGTGAATATTGGTTTCTATGCTGGAGATGGTCGGCAGTTGCACTTCCCCCAACCTCTTGGCAGACGGGTCGGGGATTTGGGAAATGATCCTCTGGGAAAACATTTCCGCATTTTTGTGATAAGCCTGATCGACCTGAGCGTTTTCCACTTGCTCTTGAATGATATCCACGATGGTGGGACTGGCGATGCCGGAATAATCCATCTCGGTGTGGTCCACTTCCCAAAGGGAGTCCCCGGTTTTAAGGTCCAGCATTTCGATTTTGGCATGTAACAGGGTTTCCGCATGCAGACCGCCGGTGAAGTTGTTGGCTTCCAGAATGTGGCCGCGAATCACGGCGTCCACTCCCAGAATTTCTCTCAGTTCCCGGTAGCGCAATTTTGAGGCGTTTTCTATCTGGACTCCTGCATGGTGCAGTTTTTGGTCCACTTCATCCAGGGCCATGTCGTTGTAACCCAGATAGCTGAAATTATTATAAAAAACTTCCCGGAAAATAATGTGCGGGAGCTCTTTTTCCTGAATGTTTTCTTCCAGAGTGAACGGAAGAATGGCCACTGATTTTGGAGAGGCGGTCTCGTTAACCAGAAACTTGCTCACCTGCACTTTGGGAGTACTGCAACTCACCAGAACCAGGCAACAGAACAGAGCCGAAAATACATGTTTGCGGAAAAAAACCATAAAAAGGAAGTCCTGTAACTAATTGATGTGTAAACAGTATATTACATTTTGAGCACTATTTCCGGGATTATTTAATAAAAATGGCAATTCATTGTTTTCAGTCGGGTGAGGGCCATTTTCATTGATTTTTCGCAGGATCAAAAAAGAATCGCAAGGATGTTGACAATGTGACGACTAAATTTTAAGCCCCGAAAGGGTTTTGAGCTTTTGCGTCTGAAAGGGGATACAAGCTGGCAAATGGGTGAGTCATTGCCGTTGCTGTAGGGTGCCGGGAATTTGCTATTCTGGATTCCATTTAAAATGGATTCGGTTGTGAGTGAATTGGGTTTTATAAGAAAACAATCCTGATGATTTTGAGCAAAAACGTTTTTTTATTGTGGCTGAATGTCTGGTCGGAGAAAAATTTTACGGATAAAATATGTTTGTTTTTTGGGATGGATCACATGATATTATAAGGTTAGGAGATAGGAGCATTGCCACAGAGTTCGTTACTAATTAGAATGATTGATTCAAGAAAAAATATTTGATAAAATGTTGTTATATTTTTTATTTTGAAAAAAATTTAAAAAAAGGAAAACATCCATGACGAAAGAACAGCTAAAAGCCGGGGTCATTGTAATGGGTTTCGTTGTGATGTGTTTCTTTGCTTCCACCTCCGTGTTTGCTTCGGAAATAACCGGTGGTTTGAAGGCGACCATCGATGAAGTCATCGAAATTGTTACCGATGAGAAACTTAAAACTCAGGTAGAGGTGCGTCGGGAAAAGCTCCGCGAGACGATTGGCAGGCGGTTCGACTATCATCAGATGGTCATACGCTCATTGGCGAGGGACTGGAATAACAGGACCCCGAAAGAACGCAAGCAGTTTCAGGAGTTGTTCAAGAAACTGCTTGAAAGTTCTTATGCCAGTAAGCTTGAATCCTACAGCGATGAGCAAATCAATTTTGTAGGTGAAGTTGTTAAAGGAAAGTATGCATTGGTGAAAACTGAAATCGTTCGCAGGGACGGCACCATTGAAGTCAATTATAAAATGATTCAGAATAATGGTGAATGGAAAGTGTACGACTTTTTGATTGAAGGCGTGAGCATGATCCGCAATTACCGTTCCCAGTTTGCAAAAATTATTCGCAAAGAATCCTTCGCCGCTCTGGTGCAAAAATTAGCGGCCAAAGTAGAGGAAATCGAAGCCTCGAACAGAAATTCCAAGTCAGAAAACCTTTAATAACCGTTGGTAAAAAGTGGTGAACAGAGAACCTTCCAGAGCTTGGGTTCTCGTGTTTTTTCTCCTCGTTCTCAGAAAAAAAATCCATGATAAGAAGTTCAGCTCCCACGCGAATCGATCTTGCCGGGGGCACTCTGGATATCTGGCCCCTGCACTTATTTTTTGACAATCCCCCGACCCTGAATGCGGCCATCGACCTTTATGCCACGGTCGAGTTGAAACCAAGGCGGGACAAGCGCGTTATTGTCTTTTCCAAAGATTTAAACCTCAGGGCCGATTTTTCTTCTCTGTCTGCTTTCCCCGAACGCCATCCGCTCAATTTGATTTTGAAGACGGTGAAATTTTATGCCCCAAAAAAGGGGATGGAATTGACCACCGAATGTCAGGCCCCGCCCGGCTCCGGGATCGGCGGTTCTTCGGCCTTGAATATTGCCCTCCACGGCGCGCTCAACGCCTTCACCTCGGAATTCTCCGTCTTGAGCCGCACCCGCAAGAATAAGATGATTGAAATTGCCCGAAATATTGAAACCCAGATTATTTCTGTTCCCGCAGGTTGGCAGGATTATTTTCCCGCGATGTATGGCGGGGCATTGGCGGTGCGGCCGGGATTGTCTGGCGTCGACTGCAAACGAATTTCTCTGGATATGGGGGCCCTGACCGACCGGTTTGTCCTCTGTTATACCGGTAAGCCCCGGCAGTCGGGAATCAATAACTGGGAAGTGACCAAGAGGGCTATTGATGGCGACAGAAAGACCAGGGGCTATTTGAATAAAATTCAGCAAGCCGCAAGGGATATGGAAAACGTTCTTTGCAATCAGTCCTTGGAAAAGATGGCGCCTGTGTTCAGGGCAGAGTGGAAAGCCAGAAAAGCCCTGGCCCCTGGAATCAGCACCCCCGAGATGGACGGCCTCATTCGCTCCGCAATGCGGAAAGGGGCGTTGGCGGCGAAGGTCTGTGGCGCGGGTGGCGGGGGATGCGTGGCTTTTATTGTGAAAAAGGACGGTAAAGACCGGGTGGAAGATGAGTTGCGAAAACAGGGCGGTCAGGTTCTTGATTTCAGGTTTGTTAAGCGTGGGCTTCGCGTTCAACATTTTTAAGGGCGCATTGAAAAAATCAAAACGGATTTCCAAATCAATTCTGACTTTTAAATTACATCCCGCTGGTGGTCAACAGAAAACCCTGCAAAATAAGATGTCACCCCGAATTTCCATCCAGATAATCCGAAATGGTCCTATCCTCGCAGTACGACAAGCCCACATAAATAAATTTGTACTACCAAATTGACTTTTCCTCCATCCTCCAATTGACTGATACGATCTTGTATCTAATTGAAAAGAAATGATCTTTAAAGTAAGCCATAATCCGGATAGAAGTTTATTTTCATTTAACCGAATCTATTAAAGATTTAAATGCAACAGGCCCCGAAGGGTCTATTTAACCATCTTTATTAGGAGTTCGTACGATGAAAAAATTAATTCTAGTTTTAGCCGCCCTGTTCTTTATTTCCGCACCTTTGGCCGCATTTGCTGAGTCACCCTTGAATTTGCCAGCCGACGCCAAGGCGGAAGCCAAAAAGCATAATCAAGAGGGGATTTCTCACTATAACCAGGGGCATCCTGAAGTTGCCCTCAAGCATTTTGATGCCTCGGAAGAAATTCAACGGACCGGAGAGGTCTATTTCAATGAAGCGTTGGCATACGATAAACTGGGAAAACATGGAAAGGCCAGAATGCATTTCAAGGAAGCCAAAACATTGGCGAATGGAAATTCAAAAATTATGGATTCGAAATTACTCAAATCCTTTATAAAGCAACACTAATGGCTCCTACTCTGTAGACGGGCTCCAATGATTTTGGAGGACGCAGAAACTTCACTTTAACTCAAAATTGCGTGCCGACCGTCAGGCACGCAAGACTTTTCGGAGTTCAGGATAATGCTATTAACGAATACCCAAACACGATTTGGATGTGTGGCCAGGTTTTTTCATTGGACCATAGCCTTTTTGTTTTTATTCCAATTTGGGATAGCGATCATCATGGGAGAATTGGGGAAAGAGGACGCTTACCGGGAAACATTTTTTATGCTGCATAAGTCAGTTGGAATTTCCATACTGTTTTTAGTTATTTTTCGCCTCCTGTGGAGAAAAGCGACCTCGTTACCGGATTGGCCGGGAACGATGACCGAATGCGATAAGAAATTGTTTTCATTTACGGAGAGGGGACTTTACCTGATGATGTTTTTGATGCCTCTCAGCGGCTATGTCATGACCATGGCTGAAGAAGAAGGATTTAAATTCTTTGGATTGTTTGGAATGCCGGATTTAGTGGGGAAAAGCGAAGTTTTTGAAGAAATCGGGAAATACCTGCACATCATCATGGGTTTCGTGATTGTGGGTTTGGTCGGATCGCATATTACTTTAGTATTGAGACAACATATTAACTTTAAGGACGATTTCTTCGGTCGAATGTCACTTTTCAAATCCAAGAAAGCCGAATAGGGTCAAAGGCATGAATAAATTTTTGATCTATTTTAGGGAGCCGGAACACCCTCATTTTTTTAAAACGCCTGACCGGTTGACCCTTGTTTCAGATATTTTACGTTTTCTGTCAGGTATAATGGCTGTAAGAGGATTTCAGAAAACTTGCTTTTGCTCGCTCTTTATCCTCAGAGAGTCGGTTCAAGGGATATAAAATTGAGGGCATCCTGAATCCTGCTCTTTGGAAAGGCGGTTTTCGCATGCGAAAATTTTTCCAGAATAAAAGGAAAGTCATCCTGATTGGTTCCCTTGTTCTGCTTGTGGGTGTGTCGATAGGGATCAATAAATCTCATGATCCGGAAGAGGGCAATTCCGCTTTTGCCCCCAACGGCGCCGCAGATGAAAACAGCAATTTTTACAAACCCCCTATCGACGCGAAAGATGAAGCCGACCGGTTCATCCAGAAAGCGTCTGAAAATTATTTTTTCCACGAGTTTGACAAAGGCGAGGATAATTACCGTCAGGCCATTTCCATTTACGAAGCGCGAAAAGATTTTTACCGGGTCGCAAAAACCTACGAATCGCTGGGCGATTTATTTCAATTCGCCCATAAGGTCCAGGACGCCGAATCCAGTTACCTTAAAGCGGTGAGCTATCACAACCAGAACCAGGATGCCATTGGTAAGGGAAGGTGCTTAAAAGAGATCGGCGGTCTTTACATGGACCAAAAGCGTTTTGAGCTGGCGGGTGAATGGTATCGAAAGGCGGGAGTTGCCATTAAAGACGCCAAGCCGAACCGGGAACAGGCAACGGTTTATGAAGCCATCGGTCGATATCATTGGGATAGAAATGACATGGATCAGGCCATGGAGAATTTTCTTCTGACCCAGAAGATTTTTTTGGCCATCAAGGATCAGATGGGATACGACCACATCACCTATATTCTTACGTTGCTTAAAAGAAAAAGTAAATCGTCGTCCTCAAGTTCACTTTCCTCAAAAAATCTGTAAGTCCTCATTTTCATAACGTAAAGAACAAAAAGTTTTGAATCCGGCAAAGGGGTTGCCTTTTGGCCGGTTTCGCTCTGCAAATGAAAATCGGGATCCTTAGGACCGTCCGTTTAAAACGGGGGCGTTCATTTATAAGAGTATACTTTTTTACCAAACTGTATGAAAAAACGTAAACTTTTAGCTTCTTCGGAGGGTGTGCTAATCATAACCCCTTATTTTATGGCCAGTTAAGTTTGGCACAAAGTGTGAATCTACCATTGTCTTTAAAATCCGAAAATTTGGGAGACAATTGGATGCAGTGGGAATATTGGTTTCTGGACATGCCAAAATTACGCCAGGGTGATATTAAATCCAAGGTGGAAAATCTGGAGTTAAATGGATGGAAATTTATGTCCAATGGAGGTTGCGACAGTGCGGAGGTTTTAATTTTTAAGAGGGCACTCGATGCTGAAACCACCCCCGTTAAAGAAGGGTGTTTGATGGTCAGTAAAAAAACATCCGATGGTTTGAACCTACTTTAAAAAGTTTTTGCAGGAATACGGCGGGCTGAAGAATTTCATGACCCCAATTCAGGTGACAGATTAAAGTCCATAACTGGTTATAACGAGGGAGTATTAAATTGCTTATACAAAAGATAAAAGAGCGGACAGCGTGT
>CAYPQH010000030.1:0-4795 GCA_964412825.1 uncultured Nitrospinaceae bacterium
AGCATCGGCGTGGAAGGTCGCGGGCAATATTATGACGGCGCTGGAGCCCTGCGCGATATGGTGCAAAACCATTTGATGCAGATCATGGGCGTCTTCGCGATGGAGTCGCCTTCCTCATTTGACTCGACTGCGGTGCGCAACGAAACCGTCAAAGTGTTTCAGTCATTGCGGGAAATTCCCCGCGATGAAGTGTGCAAATTCGCCGTGCGCGGTCAATACACGACCTCGGTGATCGAGAAGAAAATCATCCCCGGTTATCGCGAAGAAGCCAATGTGGCCGAGGGTTCCAGAACGGAAACCTTTGCCGCGCTCAAAGTATTCATCGACAACTGGCGTTGGGGAGGCGTGCCTTTTTACATCCGTGCCGGCAAGCGACTGCCCACCCGAGTGACGGAAGTGGCGATCCATTTCAAATCCACCCCGCATTTTTTGTTTGCTCAGGAAAGTCAGAAAACCGATGGACTCAACCAGCTCATCATGCGCATTCAGCCGAACGAAGGCATCGTTTTAAAAATCGCCTTGAAAGCGCCCGGCGCAGGGTTTCATGTGCAAAATGTGAACATGGATTTTCATTATTCTGATTTGTCCAACACCCGCGTCGCCTCCGCTTATGAGCGATTACTGCTCGACTGCATGCTGGGCGATTCCACCCTCTACGCCCGGGGCGATGCGGTGGAAGCCTGCTGGAGGTTTGTCGACCCCATTTTGCAGGAATGGAAAAACAATCCCGATCTCAAAGTCCACGGCTATCCGGCGGGAACCTGGGGTCCGAGAGAAGCCAATGAACTGTTCCAGGAACATGGGGTCGAGTGGCGCTATCCCTGTAAAAACCTGGTCGACGACGGCATTGTGTGCGAGTTCTAAGTGACCAGCGTGACGCTGGACCCAGTGCGAGCGTAGCGAAGCCATCCAGCCTATTAGTATGGAAGACCTATTCCATAATTTTTAATTTGTACTTGATAACTGTCGAAATGGAACAACCTATTTACGAGTTGGCCTTCCGCCTAAGGAACTGGATCGCCACGCCGCTTACAGCGGCTCGCGATGACGCGATGGACCATTTGACGATAGGCTCCAAATGACTGCCGAGATCAAAATTTTTCCCGAACCATCAAAACTTGCCGAAGCCGTTGCGCTTGAATTAAAAAAAGCGACAAAACAGGCTTGTGATGCGGGGCGACGCTTCAACCTGGTTCTGGCCGGTGGAGGCACTCCCCGCGCCGTGTACGAGCATTTTACCCGCCCGGAATTTAAAACGTCCATCCAATGGAATTGCGTGCATTTCTACTGGGGCGACGAACGCTGTGTGCCGCCCGACCATGCAGACAGCAATTATCAAATGGCCAAAGAAACCTTGTTAGATCCCCTCAAAATCCCTGAAGAAAATATTCACCGCATGCGTGGAGAAAACGATCCGACAGCAGAAGCCGCTCGATATGCCCAGGAAATAAAAAATAATTTAAACGAGCAACCGGGCGAAACGCCCCGGTTTGACTGGATTCTATTGGGCCTTGGAACCGACGGCCACACCGCGTCTTTATTTCCCGGAGTGGATGCTATAGAAGACCGTTCGGGCTTATGCGCCGTTGCCGTCCAACCGGAAAGTGGGCAACAACGCATCACCCTGACAAACCGGGTTTTGAATCAGGCGCACCGGGTGACCTTCATCGCCACCGGCAAGAGCAAGGCGCAAGTGGTTGCTGAAATTTTAAACGAACTCCCTAAAAGCAAAAACTATCCCGCCGCCCACGTGCGTCCAGAACGGGGAACCCTAGAATGGTTTCTGGATGAAGAAGCCGCCACCGATATTAAATAAATTTATTGAATCACGATACCATCACTTCAATCCGGTGGATGCCGGACGTGCCGGAGGGGAAGGGGTCGCGGAGATCGTCTTGTTGCAGGCCGCTGTACTGGTCGGCGGCGCGGACGGCGATTCGAGTGTGCCCGGATCTATGAAAGGTGCAGGGAAATTTCCAGAACACCCACGAATACTTAGACAACGGTTTTTCGAGTTCGGCCAGGGACCAGGTTTTTTCTCCGTCGATGGAAACCTGCACGTATTGAATCCCCCGGTCGCCGGCGAAGGCGATTCCCTTGATAACGGTTTTGCGGGAACGCATTACTTCGTTGTTCTCAGGCAGGTCGATGCGTGAAATTAATTTCACTTTAGCCTGTTTGGACCAACCTTTTTTATTCCAGTATCCTTTAGGGCGATGGTTGGCCACTTCGATTTCTTTTATCCATTTCATTTGTTTGATGCCATACAATCCGGGAATCAGCAGGCGCAGGGGAAACCCGTGGCTGAGGGTCAGGGGTTTTCCGTTCATCTTATAGGCGAGCATGGCTCCCGGATGGCGGGCTTTTCCAAGCGGGATGTTTTCGTAATATCCGTCCTCGGCTTTTATGATGAGCGTGTTGGAAAAAAAATGCGGGTCGGCGGTGTCGAGCAGGTCTTTTAAGAGAATTCCTTCCCATTCCGCATTGCCGATGGCGCGCCCTCCTACCGGATTGCCGATGCAGTTCAAGGTGATGATGCGTTTGACTGCGGGAAGGGCGAATATCTGTTGGTAGTTGAGCGTTAAGGGGTGATCGACTTTTCCTTTGAGTGTCAGTTGCCAGTTATCAGCACCTTGCCGTAACGACTTTGGCGGACCGGAGTAATCTTCCACATAGAATTCGGGAACAGGTGTGATGGGCAGAGGGTGTCTGCGTGTTTTGAACACCTTGGGAACCATGTCCGCCAAGACTTTAAATGGAAGGGCGAGCAAAAACAGCAGGCCAAAAAACAGAAGACGTAAAAACCGTGACCGGTTCATTTGCTGGCAGGTTTCACCGGATTCCCGTTATCCGCAACAGGAGTCAGAATCGGGCATTTCGGCGGGTGTTTCGGGCTCCGGATCGGTCACGATGAAATGCTTGGAGTAGGGCGGCGTTTGCAAGCGCCTGGCTTGTCCTTCGTCGATGTCAACGGCAACGCCTAGTGGGTAAGCGTCGCCATTTAAAGTGATGGAGTCGAAAGGACCGGCGTAGGTCGCGGTGAAGTCATTGCAACAGGACGCGGTTTCAGACCCGGTGGACTTACTGGCTTCCAGGGTGTAGGAATAAAATTTGATTCCTTCTACAATTTTCCAGAGATAGTCTTTTTTGATCTGGAACCCGTGAAAGCCGTGGGGCCTTGCGGCTTCCAGGAATTGATTCAGGGTCAGGGAACCGGAAATGCATTCGCCCCATAATTCCTGATGATTGCGCATTTCTTCAGGAACTTCTTTTTCGGAAATAATATCGGCGATGACAAACCGGCCTCCCGGTTTCAGGATGCGGTTGATTTCCTCAAACACTTCTTTTTTGTTGGTGGACAGATTGATCACGCAGTTGGAAGTCACGAGATCCACCGTCTGATCTTCTAGGGGAATGGCTTCCAGATAGCCTTTTTTAAATTCCACATTGCTGTAACCAAGATTTTCAGCCACGCTGACGGCGTTTTTTTGCGCGACTTTCAGCATCTCGTCGGTCATGTCAATGCCCACGACCCGGCCGCTTGCGCCGACGATTTTTGCGGCGATAAAACAATCGATGCCGCCGCCGGAACCAAGATCGACCACCGTGTCGCCTTGGCTGATATTGGCGCGGCTGACCGGACTGCCGCAACCGTAGGAAATTTCACGGACGGCTTCAGGGATGTGCGAAAGATCGTCGGCGTCGTATTGCGTGGGACAGCACAGACTTTCCTGGCTGGCAAGGGCCGCGTTTGAATAAAAACTGCGGACGTCTTCTCTTGAAACGTCCTTTTTATCCTCTGCGTCACAACACGATCTACTTTCGTTCATTTGTAAGCCCTTTCATAATTTGGCAGGCGCGTTTTTACTGGTTGGCCCTTATCATTTTTTCGATTTTTTGTTTCGATTCCTGAGACAGTGTTTCATTTGCATTCACGGGGAAGTCTTCCCGGCCCAGATTTTTTGACAGGTCCCTTATGAGTTCCAATTGCTCCTTATAGTACAGGCAAACCCCGCACATGGCCAAATGGATTTTTATTTTCAATCGCTTGAAAAAGGAAACTTTGTGGTCCATCATTTCCGAAATAAGGGGGGAGGTGTCGTGGCAGGTCAGGTGGAACCAGCCTAACAATATGTTCATCATTTTCCCCATGGTTTCACTATTCCGGTTTTTGCTCTTCAAACCAATGAATTTCCAGACAATTCTTGAGTTGATTTCTCGCTCGATGGAGAATGACCCACAAATTAGTCGGTTTGATATTGAATTCATTACAGATCTGTTCTGTGCTCACCCCGTCTATTTCCTTTAAAACAAAGATCCTGCGAAATTTGTCTGAAAGGCCGTCGAGGCAGAGCATGAGCTTTTCGGTGAGTTCCTGATTAACCGCCGATTTTTCAGGGTCCATCCGCCAATTTTGCGGTATTTTTTTCCAATGCCCCAATGCGTCATATTCTGCGGGGTCTTGGCCGTCCTCAGATGACAGATCAAAGGATCGGTTTTTCTTGATTTCGCGGAAGTGATCGAGAATTTTATGTTTGAGGATGCCAAAAAGCCAGCTTTTTTCCGAGGATCGCCCTGCAAAGGTGTGGGTGGCCTGCAGAGCCGCGAAAAAGGTGACCTGCACGATTTCCTCCGCCGCTCCCTGATCTTTGACACGGACCAGGGTGTAGCGATACATGAGATCCCCATAGCGCTCTACCCATAGATTGGAATCGATTTCCCGGCTATTCATCCCACCAATTTTTCCTTGATTCTGATTTCATAAAATTGCTTCAGAAGGGATTTGACGATTCTA
>CAYPQH010000030.1:4895-16850 GCA_964412825.1 uncultured Nitrospinaceae bacterium
TTTTTCCTTGATTCTGATTTCATAAAATTGCTTCAGAAGGGATTTGACGATTCTAAAGGGATTGAAGGAGATGTCCACGGGAATTTGGGCCAGTTGGAAGTCGGATACTTTGAGAGATTCCAGGTCGTTTTTAGACTGGAGTTCGATGGCGTTTAATTCGTAAGTTCCAAATCCTTTTTGTCGGGCGGCTTCCAGGGCATATACCTTTTCGACAGGAACTCGCACAATTTCCGTGAGGATACGGTCGAGAGCCGTCAGGTCCTGTCCTGCCGCCAGGATTCCAAGAGGGTAAGGCGTGCCGTTAGCAGGGCCTTGCCCTTGCATGGCTTGAATGCCGTCCACGAGGGTCAGGCTGGGGTTGACGTGCTTCGCGATATCCACCAGCATCTTGCCGAATTTAATTTTATCGTTGCTTACCAGACAATGCAGAATGGGTTTGCGTTTTCCGATGATCAACCCAAAAAGGTTTTTTATGGCCAGTGTCAACGTCATCTGGCAATGGGATTTGAACTTTGGCAGATTGATGATGTGATCGTAGTCTTTCAGGTTGCCGGCGATTTTAAGATGAGGAATATTTTCTTCCGAATTGAAAGACACGGGGTTCGATAGAGGGACGAACTTCACGCCATACTTTTTAATGAGGGGACTGTACCCCGCTTTGTCCGCCACGGCGGTTAAACTGCCAAGGGCGGGGCTGTCGCTGATGTCGATTCGGCTGATTGCATGATCCTTGAGAACCCGACAAACCGCTTCGAGGATGACGGGATGGGTGGTGACGCACCGGTCGGGTTTGAAGGCACGTAGTAAATTCGGTTTGAGCAGAACTTTTTGGCCAGACTGGAAAGCGGTGTTTTGTGCCTTGACCAGAGTGAAGCTGTCCTGGACAAACCGTTCCACCGACTCAAGGTCGTAGGATTCTATTTTCCTGAGGAGAATCTTGGTTTTCATAGGGGTCATTATACTTGGATGGGCAGGAGAAACAACCACCGGGAATTGGGGCGCGAAGAAAACTCTTTTGCTATTGATAGTTTCAAAATGACCTTGAGATCACTGGTACAGCATTTTGTATACCCCGTGATTACGCAAAACGTGTTTGACATACCGTCTGGTTTCGGGATAGGGGATGGATTCTATGAAAACATCGGGGTCGTCGATTTTACTGAATCGTTTGAGCCACTTTTTAAGCACGTGCGGTCCGGCGTTGTAGGAAATGAGGATGTGCGTGCCATTGTTTCCAAAACGTTTGTTCAACTGGCTGAGATATTTGATTCCAAGTTTGATATTGAGATCGGGCTCAAAAAGCAATTCCTTGTCGAAAGGTTTTTCGTGCTTGCCGGAGCCATAAAGTGATTTGCCAGTTGCCGGCATGATCTGCATCAAACCACGGGCCCCTGCGAGTGAAAGCGCCTCCGCTTCGAACAGGCTTTCCTGGCGGATCAGGCCTTTGACAAAATAAGGGTCGATGTCGTGTGTCCGGGAAATTTTATTGATGGTGTCGGCGTAGGCGAGTGGAAAAAAATATTTCCAAAATTGTTCCGGCAGATCTTTTTCGCCGTTTTTGGTTTTGTAATTTTTATATAAATGCAGAAGCCGAACCGCTTGGGTGAAGGATTTTGCCTGACTGTACAAGTCGGACAACCACATCACCCCGGCCCGGTTTTTTCTCACCGATTTCTCCAGATGCAATATTTCCCATTTTGCGTTTTCATGAAATCCCAGCCCGATCATCTCCACCGCACGGGAATGATGCCTCTTTTCACCGAGGGTCAGCGCACGACCCAGCCGAATTGCGGAATTTTTTTCTGTCTCTTTTAAAGCGATCTTTTTTACAGAGTAAGGTGTTTTCTTTTCGGCGGGGATGAGGGCAGAGTTTTTTTGTAACCGTTCTTTGGCCCTGATTCCGCAAAATGTGTAAGGGTAATTTTGTGTGATCGCAACGTAAATTTTTTGCGCCGTTTCTGCCTGGTTCATTTTTTCCAGGGATTTGGCCTGCCAGAATAAATTGTATTCAATGAAATCTCCCGCAGGATAATCGCGCGCGCTTTCTTTGAACTGGTCGTGAGCTTTTTGGTAATGTCCCCGGATGTAATGGACCCACCCCATACGCCATGCACCCCATTGGGCATACTCGGCGTTTCCGAATTTGCTCACCAGACGGTTGTATTGTTTGAGTGTTTGAGGGTATCGTTTGTTGCCTTCGTGAATTCGGCCAATGATGAATTGGGATTTGATGGAGATATTCGAAACCTGGTTTTTTGCCACGGCCTTTTTTAAATGCTCAATGGCTTCCTGATCCCGGTTCAAATTCCACAGCTGTCGTCCGATATTATAATGTGCTTCTCCCACTCGTCGGTGTTTGGGATATTTTTTTAAAAATGTTTTGAGTGACCGAATGGCTTCGGGGCGTTTTCTTAAACTCTTGTAGGCACGGCTCTGGTAGAAATAAAAGTTTGCCGGCAATGGAGCGGATTGTGAAATTTCCGTGATCTCAGCGATGACTTGCTCATAGCGGACGGCCTTCAGGAGATTTTTGATTCGATGCGAACGTTCGTCAAGATTCAATGGCATGGGCTCGACTTCGGGCAGGCTTTCCAGTCGTTTCATTTCTTTTGACGAATCCAGGGTGAGGGGGTCGGAGGGATGATAGATATAGAGTTTCCGGTATTGGGCGTAGGCTTCATTTTGCTGTCCCAACTCCAGATAGAGTTGTCCTTGCCTGGAAATCATTTCCGGGAGGACGGTTTTAAATTCGTCGAGGGAAGATTTTTTGGCAATACGTTTCACCGCCTGTTGCAAAACATTTTTTGCCTGCTCTTTCCGCTCCAGATGGATTAAAATTTTTGCATGCAGGAGTTGCGCCTGAGAATAGGTGACGGTCTGGGGAAATTTTTTCAGTAATTGTTCGATCTGTTTTAAGGCGGCTTCGTTTTGACCGTCGCCAGCATAGGCTTTTGCCAGGGAAAAACGCACGTAATCTTCTATTTCCGGGTACTCTTTTAAACTTTCACTGAATAGCTGGATGGCTTTTTTCGGGATATTTTTTTCGAGGTGAATGTGGCCTAAAAGATATCGGGCGCGTTTGCCCTCAGTTTGATCGGTGCTGGCGTTGCGGACGGCGAGTAGACGATTCTCGGCTTTGGAAAATTTTTTCTGACTGAAGAGACGGACCCCTTCCTGATAAGACGATGTGTCTGCCGCCTGGCTGAATGAGGGCAGGGCGATGCTCAAAGCGCAAGCCAGGATCAAGGCCGCCGCTTGTGGAAAGTGAGAAAGGATTTTGTCCCGCAATGTTTCGGGCGTGTCGCTATTGTCCGCCGGAACAGAGATGGTGTTGGGAATTTTTTTAAACCAGGTGATCTGACGCTTGGCGTAATGCCTGGTGTCGCGCTTGATTTCATAGATCGCACGGTCGAGGGTGATGTCTCCTTGCAAGTGATGGCCTATTTGGGCGTAACCTATGCTTTGAAACGGTTTTAAAGTGTTGTCGTGTCCCTGATTCAGTAGATTTTTTGCTTCTTCTACCAGGCCTTTTTCGATCATTGTGTCCACTCGCTTGTTGATGTTGTCATAAAGATCCTGCCGATCCCAGTGAATCAGAAAAGTTTTTATGGGAAAATCATGAGTGGCGGCGGATTCATTCGCGTGAAACTCTGAGAACATTCTTCCTGTCTGGCGATAAACTCCAAGCGCCCGTTCGATGCGTATCGCATCAGTGGTTGAGATTGACGACGCGGCCTTTGGGTCGACCTTTTTCAGTTCTTCGTGCATGAACTCAATGCCGTTTTCTATAAATTCAGATTGAATGTTATTTCTTATTTCTTCGGAAATGGGGGTTGCGCAATCGTAATCTTCGGTCAGCACTTTGATGTAGAGCCCGGTTCCGCCCACCATGATGGGGGTTTTTCCTGCCCGCAGAATTTTCCGTATATGTTCCAGCGCGCGTAATTTAAAATCAAACGCATTGAAAGTTTCGTCCGGTTCCAGAATGTCGATGAGGTGATGGGGAATGCGTTGCCGCACCTCGCGCGAGGGCTTGGCCGTGCCGATATCGAAATACTTATAAACCTGCATCGAATCGGCGTTGATGATTTCGGTATTGAGCTTTTCAGCCAGGGCCACTGCCGTATCGCTCTTTCTTGATGTCGTCGGACCCGTGAGTATGATCAAAGGAATCATAAATTTGTTTCATTTCTTCCGTGTAGGAGTTTTTGTTTTCGTAGACATAAAGCGGCGCTTCGACCACGCAATCTGGCCTCAGGCCCTTGATTCCTTCTACGAGAAAAATTTTAGCATCGGCTTGTCGGCTCCCATGAATAAAACGCAAACGGGAGGGATACAATTCCCAGGTTTTCATTTCCGTCAGCGTTTCATTCAACCGGAGCGGCGGATAAGCCAGGGCGATTTTCCCTCCCGGTTTGAGCAGAGGGGCGCTCAATTCTAAAATAGAAGCAAGGGTGAGTAAAATTTCGTGCCGGGCGATGGCCTTCTCCTCGTTTGGGTTTTTGCGCCCGGTGCTGACTTTTCGGTACGGCGGATTGGAAATTGCCAAATCGAAACTTTCCTTTTGCAGAGTGGGCGCCACCTTTAAAAAATCTCCGTGAATGGCCTGAATGCGACCGAAGAGTTTGCTTTGGTTTATATTTTTCACAGCCAGATTGTAGAGAGATTCCTGTACCTCGATTGCGGTGACCCCTATATCGGGTTCTTTGAGAGTCAGAAGAAGAGGAATGACGCCGCATCCCGTCCCCACATCCAGAACCGAAAACCCCGCCTGCATGCCTACAAAGTTCGCCAGCAGAAAGGGTTCGATGGAATACCGATAACCTTCGCTGTTTTGCTCGATAATCATAGGGGAAGTAGGGGGTAATTTCTTCATATCTCATTGTAATTTTGTATTTTAACGAAATTCAGCTGAATTGGCAATGGGGTCTTCTCAAGGTCCGGATTCATCGAGGAGGCAAAAGTAGAGGAGGGGTTTATTGAATGTGCGTTCAAGCCCTGGAGTCTTTGAAAAGTCGGGACTAAGATTTAGAGGAAAATAGTCGAAATATATCCAAAACCCTTGTTTTTCCGGTTCCCGCGAAATCAACTCAGGCGCATCCTTTCGGCACCATTGACGTTAAGAATATTTGTGATTGCCTGCTTGCAACTAATTGTTATATAATAGTTTATACGGCCTTGTCCGGGTTTTGACCCAAAGCTCTCAAGATTGCACTCACGGTGTTTATTTATCAAAAGGCGTCACCATGGATTTTTTATCAACCGAACAGGTTTGGGGAATTTTTATGTTCTTCGCGGGTGGAGTTGTTCTGAGTTGGTGCAGTCGTTGGGAGCGCACGCAGGATGAATGGCGGAAAAACCCCCGTAACAAGTATAAAAAATCCAGAAGAAAAATTGATTTTGCAGTCCCCACAACAATTCGTGGCACTCTCATGACAATCTCAGGAAGTCTGCTTTCTCTCGCCGGGATCACGATGTTTTTTCTTTACGTGTTGTAATTTCTTCGCAATAACGCGAATGACGATTCTCAGGGCTCGTGAGCATCTGACTTTGCCTTCATACCCCTTGGTGGGGTATAGGGGTAACGCGAAGAACGGAGCCTTATACTTTCCCCATCGCGGGAGCGAGTTTCCTCCCCTGTAAGGGGGCGAGTCAGAATGGCCAAAACCCCGGTTTCTTGTCACTGAGTAAAATGGCGAGCCACTCTTTTTCAAACGTCATCGAATAGTGACGCAGGGTGACAAGATATCCGTCCACCGAGGCGGAATATTCTTCCAGAGTTTCCCCCGTAGCAATGCTTCTCATCTCTCCAAACTTTTGCCCCTTTTTAAGAAAACTGCCGACTGCGACCCAGGCGACAAACAGGCCCGCCTGCGATGAAATAATAGGGTGTTGCTGATTGGCCTGGAAAATGGACAATTTCTGGACGTCCTTTTTGGTTTTGCCGGTGCCGAGGACACCGATGTGCGTCATCAAATCCACAAGGCCCGTAAATATGGAGTCGCACATCGAACGGTCCAGAGTTTGCGGTTTCCCGGTGGAGATCATCAGGGCGGGGATGTCATTTTTCCGCCAGAGGCCAAACAAACTCAATTGGAAAGTCGTGGACTCTGGAAGCCTGAGCGCGATATTGAGTCCCAGGCTTTCGGCCATTTTTTTTGTCAGGCGGTCGGGGTCCATCAATTGAATGTGGGCCGCGTCTTCATAAAGAGGATCGGCTGTCTTTAAGATGACGCCATGCGTGGAGTCGGAGGTGTGAGTGCAAATGGCACGCGCGATTTTCTCGGTCACTTCTCCTTTATCGTTTCCAGGAAAGGCCAGGTCAATATCGAGATCGTCGAAAGACCATACCCGGCTTCCCGATTGCGCGGCCTGAATATTGACGACGGGAAAAATTTGCACTTTGCCTTTTAATTTATAATCCGGTTCCTGCCCTTTAGCCACCCGGTCCATAAACTCAGTCAGGAGGGAGTTGATATAAATCCCGTTCATCTGGTCTCCGTGCAACCCGCTGACAATCGAAAGGACAGTGTCTGGAGAGTCGCTTCCCTCCCAGAAATTTTTGTAAAGCGTGATCGCGGGGCCAAAGGGCGATGGAATGGATAGAAGAGTTTCTTTCACGGTCAACGCATTTCGGCGATGCGGGCGAGCGGCGCTCCCTGGCAAGTCACCGGTTGTTCCCGAAGGGTGAACAGGAGTCCATCGGCGGGGCAAGTCACTGTTTCCAAAACCTCGCCTCGGACGGCATCGACGATCGTCCCTAAAGAATCGCCTTTTTGGACATGAGCCCCTAAAGGTGCATTGCTGATAAATAAACCGGCGTGCCGGGCCTGGACCAATACGACCTGTTTGGGGTGGACCAGAACCGGTTGTTTGATTTTTGGCAACGGATCGCCAAGGTCGAGAACGCCTGTTTGCCGAAGCAGGTGCATCATTCCCTGAAAAATTTGTTCGCAATAATCCTGATGGATGCGCAGGCAGATACCGGTTTCTACCACGAGCGTGGGAATTTTTTTTCGGTTGAGATTGTAGCCGAGCGTCGATTCAAAAACCGGCGCAAAAGGATGCACCCAAACCACATCCATGTTGCAAAGGCCAGCTATGGGGATGAGTTTTTTGTCGAATTCCTCAATGATTCGTATCTGCGGCAGTTCTTTCAGATGTAGATTGCTGGCATGAAAATCGATCACCAGATCCGAAGACGATTGCAAGTCCACTATCAGCGAACGGGCAAATTCAGCGGGCAACGAGGCGCTGTTTTTTTCGCCCATCTTGCGGTTCATGTCCATCGAGAAAAAGGGCCAGAGTCGCGTCAGGGAATTGAGAGCCTCGGGGTTCACTGCCGGGTAGACGTGAATCTCGCCTAAAAACGCCTGGGGGCGGGTGGCTTTCAGTTGTCGAAGTGTTTCGATGATGCGATGGCAAAGGTACACCCCTTCCAGTTCGTCCCCGTGAAGACCGGCCACAAAGGAGATGCGCTTGGCCGGCTTGTCCTTTACCGAGGTGAAGGTCTGCTTGATGATTTCAATCGCACCGCCCAGAGGATTTTGACTGGATGCGATTTTGTGCGTTTTCAATCCCGTTTTCCTGTCCTGAGGTGCGTGGCTGTTCTTGCTATTTCCGCTCTCATGATCCTTCGGAGTTTTTCTTTTTTTTGATCTGGATATTGAGGGCGTCGATCTTTCGCTTGAGCGTGTTGCGGTTGATCCCTAAGGCCTTGGCTGTTGGAACCTGCTTGCCGGAATAATGCTCCAGGAGAATTTCGAACAATTGTTTCTCCAACGACTGGACCAAACGGTCGTGAAGATTGTCTTCATCGGACCATTTGTTGTCATGGAGATAATCGGCGATCAGTTGGTTCAGTTTTTGTTCCCACTGTTCCTTTGAGGTCGAGGCATCCTCGGAGTCTGTTATCAAGTGCGAAGGCAGATGGTCTGGCAGAATAGGGCCCGAAAGAGCCAGCACCAGCGCCCGTTTGATGACGTTTTCCAACTCCCGTATATTGCCGCGCCAGAAATGGTTTGAGAGTAAACTTTCAACTGAGGGCGATAAATAAACCGTTCCCTTAGCCAGCATGGGCGAAAATTTTCTAATAAAATGATTTGCCAGTAATGGCACATCTTCCAACCGTTCGCGTAAAGGTGGCATGTGCATGTGAATGACGTTCAGTCGATGATACAAATCCTCGCGGAACCGTTTTAGCGTCATTAACTTTTCAAGGTCCTGATTGGTGGCGGCCAGGATGCGTACGTTGACTTTGAGGGGAGTTTTTCCACCGACCCGATAAAACTCATGGTCCTGAAGCACCCGCAAAATTTTTGCCTGCAGGGGTGGTTCCATGTCGCCGATTTCATCGAGGAATAACGTGCCGCCGTCCGCCAGCTCAAATTTACCTTGTTTGCGTTCCACGGCTCCGGTGAAGGAGCCCTTTTCATGACCAAACAATTCCGATTCCAAAAGTTCCCGGGATATAGCCGCACAGTTGATGGCGATGAATGGGCGATCGCTCCGTTTAGAATAATAATGCAGGGCCTGGGCGACCATTTCCTTGCCTGTTCCGCTTTCTCCGGTGATGAGGATGGGAAGGTCGGAAGCTGCGGATTTCCCGATGGTCTTGAAAATTTCCTGCATCTTTTTGCTTTTGCCTATAATGGCGTCAATCGAAAATTCTTCCGAGGGGCTTTTGGGGGTTTCCGTCGGTGGTGGAGCCTGAATTTTTTGGGCGGCCAGAGCCTTGTCCACGAGCGCGAATATTTCGTCGAAATCAAAAGGTTTGCTGACGTAATCATAAGCTCCAAGACGCATGGCCTCGATGGTGTTGTTCATTGTGTCCTGCGCCGTCATGACCACAACCTTGATGTCCGGTTTTATGATTTTAACCTGTTTCAGTAATTCCAGTCCGGTCATGCCCTCCATGAAAATATCCGTGAACACGGTCAGGTAATCGTTGTTCTGGATTTTGTTCAATGCCTCCTCGCCGCTTTGGGCAGTGTCCACCAGAAAATTTCTTTTCCCAAACGCCTTTTTGAATACCCAGCGGATGTTTTCTTCATCGTCGACAATTAAAATTTTTGGGTTTTCACTCATGGCATTTATTTTATCACCTCTGGTGGACAGGAAGAAATACCTGTGCTGTGGTTCCAAGACCTTTTTCAGAAGTGATTTTGATTTTCCCGCCGTGATTTTCAACGATTTTCAGGGAAATGGGCAGTCCCAGTCCGCTCCCCTTGCTTTTGGTGGTGAATAGAGGGGTGAACAGGTTTTTCATGTCGGCTTCGCTGATGCCCGTTCCTGAATCGACGATTTCGACCACGATGCTTTGCCCGGGGTTGGCGTTTTGGGAGGTTTTAATGCTATAGCCTGTGCCGACACGAGTGATCAATTGGATTTTTCCTTTGTCGGAAGAAGCATCGATGGCGTTTCGAATCAGATTGAAAAAAACCTGTTTCAGTTGGTCCTCATCCGCCTGGATGGACGGAAGGCTGGGGTCGTAAACCTGTTCCAGGCGAATATTTTTTTTAGCAACCGCTTCCTGTTCCAACAAGGTAATGTCTTTTAAAACTTTATGGATATTGGTTTCCTTTATATTTAATTCCTTGGGGCGGGTGAAATTCATCATCCGTTCGATCAATCGGTTGATCCGGTCCACCTCTCCAATGACGACATCGAGATATTCCTGTTGCTCCGGGTTTTCAAGTTCCTGCCGGAGCAATTGCGCCGATCCGCGAATGCCCCCAAGCGGATTTCTGATCTCATGGGCCATCCCGAGTGCCAGAGATTCTATATTGGATAAATTGTCGCTGGTGCGGGAAAATTCCTGCAGTTCCTTCAACCGGCTCATGTCCCTAACCAGCAGGAGCGCTCCCTGAATCTGCCCGTCCTGATTGAGAAAGGGAGAGAGTGTCAGGCTGACGGGGAAAGGGGTTGCGGTGCTTTTTTGGAATCCTTCGCCTTCTATGTCGCGATAGGAGATACCGGATTCTAGCACGCGCTCGATTTTATTCAGGATGTCCGGTTGTACGGGGAAAAGTTCGGATAAAGCGCGGCCTTCAAAAAAATCTTTTGACCGGCGGAACATTTCTTCCACCGCCAGATTGCTTTTTTGGATCGTCAAGTCTCGTGAGACCAGCAAAATGCCATCGATTAGAGAGGAGAAAATATTTTGTAATAAAATAGAAACCTCCTTCTGATAGCCAGAAAAAATTATTTTGAAATTTTAGACTTTTTTCTTTTTGCCGCCGGAATAGGGACTTTTTGCAGTGGGCTTTTTTGCCGGCGGTTTTTTGTCAACAGCGGGAGGTGTTGCAGGTTTGGCTTCTGTTTTTTGGCCGTCGCCGTCGCTTTTTGAGGCAGAGGCGTCTCCCGGTTTCGCCTGCTTTTGATCCTTTTCCCAGCCCTGTTTCCTGGAGTCCGAGGGATAGTCGTTGGCGTACCAGCCATCGCCTTTCAGGATAAATCCACCGGCGGAGACCAGACGGCGGACTTTGCCGGTGCAACCATTGTCGTCATGCTTTTTGAGAGGTTTGGCGGAAATCGGCTGGATCATTTCAAAAACAGTTCCGCATTTGGCGCATTCGTATTCGTAAATAGGCATTTATTCCTGACTCCTTGGCAGAGACAATATTACAGATTCATCTTAGAGGATAAAATCCAAATGGGGAAATAGCAAGATGTCCGGTGAATTTGGGTGAAAATTTCGTTGGATGGGGCGAAGGGGAGCTCAGACCTCCGTCAGCCAGTGTTTGAACTTTGGATTGCCGCCCCGGACGATTTCGAAATAGGTTTTTTGAATCTTATCCGTGACAGGCCCTTTTATCCCTGCTCCGATAACCCGTTTGTCGACCTCACGCACCGGGGTGATTTCCGCCGCCGTGCCGGTCAGGAAAATTTCGTCTGCGATATAAAGCTCGTCCCGGGTCATGCTCCTCTCCTCCAGAGGGATATTGAGGTCTTTGCAGATTTCCATCACCGCGTCTCTGGTGATGCCTTCCAGGTTGGCGCAGGAGAGAGACGGCGTGCATAGTTTTCCTTTATAGAGAACGAAAATATTCTCGCCCGAACCCTCTGAGACAAAGCCGCTGGGGTCCAGCAGGATGGCCTCGTCGTAACCGTCCTGAATGGCTTCTGCCTTGGCCATGATGGAGTTGATGTAATACCCGCAGGCCTTGGCCCGTGTCATGGTGACGTTGACATGGTGGCGGGTGAATGATGAAATACGCACCCGGATGCCTTTATTGATTCCGTCGTCGCCGAGATACGCGCCCCACGGCCACGCCGCGATGGCGACCCGGACATCCACACCATTGGGGTTCAGTCCCATTTTATTGTCCCCAAGGAAAGCGATGGGGCGGATATAGCATTCTTCCAGCTTATTTTCTCGAACCACTTCGAGGATGGTGGCAAAAATTTCTTCGTTTGAGTAGGGGATTTTGATCCCCAAAATGGTGGCGGACTGAAACAATCGGTCGACGTGTTCCCTGAGGCGGAAAACGACCGATTTTTTATCGGTCGTTTGATAACATCGAATACCTTCAAAAACTCCGAACCCGTAATGAAGGGTGTGGGTCAGAACATGGACATTGGCCTCGTGCCAGGGGACCATTTTCCCGTCCAGCCAGATTTTATCAGATTTTTCCAAGGTAAAACCTCGTTGGGGGTGGTTTGCGTGTTAAGGTAGGATATTATTGGGCCTTAGAGATAAAATCAAGGCAAATAAAAACATTGACATGGTAAAACAGGTTTGTTAGCTTTCTGCTTCTTAATTGAGGGCCGCTAGCTCAGTTGGTAGAGCACTTGATTTTTAATCAAGTGGTCGAAGGTTCGATTCCTTCGCGGCTCACTTTTCTATTTCAGTGTGAAGTTGAGGAAACTCAAAACGTCCCCATCGTCTAGCCTGGCCCAGGACACCGGCCTTTCACGCCGGCGACGCGAGTTCAAATCTCGCTGGGGACGCCA
>CAYPQH010000031.1:0-16717 GCA_964412825.1 uncultured Nitrospinaceae bacterium
CTGGCAGGCGGGTTTGACGATGTTTCCATCCAGACCCACCCGGAAGAACAGTTCCTTGAGAACTTCACCATCCCCAGTTACGATGCAACGGTATTCACCGGGGTTGTCATTTAAAAAATGTCCCTTCCTTCTACCATGTGTGGCTTTGGCATGCCGACGGGGAAACATGGATTTCAGGTAATAAGCATGATGGACCCAATTAGCCTCCTCTTTTTCCATCGAACCTTTTTTCAGAAAGCTCCAATAGCTAAACCCTCCAATTTTAAACGAATCGGCTTGAGCAATTCTTCGATCATGATAAAGACACGTCATCTGCGTCTTCACTCTGGTCGCTTTACCCGTCTTGAACCACGTGTTTATTACCATGGATCTGGTTTGCGTTCCGGATCGGAACGCGGCTTCCTTGGCAAATTTTATAATACCGCGTTTGCTCGCCCCCTCCTGAATGGTGGAAACGGCGAGCTTCATGTCGTGGTCTGTCTGCCATTTCAATGACGGGTTGTTCGCCGAGCCATGCATGGCTTTTTTTACATTGACTTTAAAAACCGCGAAGTCTTTAAATTCCTTTCCCGCGACCAAATTCTTGTAAGTGAGCTTGATGGTATGTGGACCACCAGTTTGATAAAGGTCTTCATAGTCACTTCTCATTTTCGGAGCGTCGCACTGATAATAAGCAAGATGAAAATCCTGGTGATGATATTTAAATTGACAGGAGGTTGGTTTCCCCAGACTTTTACCGTCTTTGAACACTTCGATCATCACCGCATCGTCTTTCTCAATGTCTTTATATTTGATGAAAAACTGCAATTGAGCGAGCCAACGGGTGGGTTTGGCTTTGGTTCCGGGGCGACCGTAGGCCTTAAATTCGGTTCCAAAACCACCGATGGTGTCTAAAATAATGGGGCCGTCCTTGTTGACGTCGGGACCTATAAATACATCGGACAGTGTGATCTCTTTTACCTGAACAGGCTTTTTCTTGACCGGTGCCTTTATTTCCTTTGCCTTGACCGTATAAGCCTTTTGAAAAGCGTTAAAATATTCTTTATTGGCAATGAGTTGATTTCTGCGTTCTTCATTCTGTCCTCGGCCAAGTTTTTCCCAGGCCCCCAGGGCATTCTGCAAAAATCCGCGATAGTTCAAGCCAAATTGTTTGACTTGTTGCAGTTCCTCGTATTTGGTGATTTTGAGGGTTTTACCGTCAAAAATACTGGGCGGTAACTTTACTTTCATTTTCGCCATGTTTTGTTCAAAGTTCCGCATCTGAGCGTGGCCTTGCTGAGGAAAAACAAAACTGATCAAAGATAAAAAAAGCACTGCTGTAATAAACCTGTTCAATTTATTCCCCTTTATCTTAATTTAAGCAAGGTGCGCAAAGATAACTTCCAAACTTTCTGGAAATTGCAATTCACATTTAGTCAATTCACTTTTACGGCGCAAATGGCGGCTTTTCCCGTGCGGCACTTTTTACCTTTGCGGGTTTTTTTTGAGTCGCCCAGCCGTTCTTCCCCAAGTTTGCATTTTCCGTTACATAAGGGGGCGGACCCTCGGATAATAATAGAGGAACTCAGACAACACTTTACCTTTTTGCCGGTGACGCACTTTTTGCCATCGCCACGCTTGCTCCGTTCCACAAGTGTATAGCCCGGCCTGCAACTTCCATTACACGCCGGAGCCTTTCCCTCCCAGATGCATATATCGTTTGCAATTGCGTGCTCTGAAAGTCCTGGGGTCATTAGTATTGCAAACGAAAATATTGCGATAGCGTACAGCTTCCAACGGGTCTTCATATCAATTTCTTCTCAAAAAATTTCGACCACGGCCCCACCCTTTTATCTTTCGGAATATCGACCAATAACCGGGGGATTAGTACATAAAAACACAGGACTCGAAAATTATCAAGTAACATTAAAGGTCGTTAATGTTGGCAGATAGTGAATGTCATATGGGGGGATGTAGGGGTGAAAACCTATATTCCACCTGACTTTCCTCGAAATCTTCCTCAAACCGAAACCGGGGAGGTGATTTCTTTTTAAATGGGAAATGCGGGTGCAGGCAAAAGGGGAGGTCGTCTATCCGGAGTTGCTGTTGTTATCGTATGCCCTAATGATTTTTTTGACAAGTTCGTGCCGGACGACGTCTTTTTCGGTGAAGTAGATGAACTGGATGCCATCGATTCCCTGCAACAATTTTGCCACATGAATCAGGCCGGAATCTCTGGAGCTGGAAAGGTCGATTTGGGTGACGTCTCCGGTGATCAACATTTTAGAGCGGAACCCCAACCGGGTCAAAAACATTTTCATCTGTTCACGCGTGGAATTTTGTGCTTCATCGAGAATGATAAACGCGTCGTTCAGTGTTCGCCCGCGCATATAGGCGAGTGGAGCGATTTCGATGATACCGTCCTGAATCATTTGCCAGACCTGATTGGCCTCAATCATTTCGTTCAAAGCATCGTATAAAGGCATCAGGTAAGGGTGAATTTTCTCCGAGATATCTCCAGGTAAAAACCCCAGTTTTTCTCCCGCTTCCACGGCAGGACGTACCAGAACAATTTTTTTAAAACGGTTTTTGAGCAAACCTTCCACGGCCATGGCCACGGCTAAATAGGTTTTCCCTGTTCCAGCGGGACCGATGGCAAGAACGATGTCCTTGCGCTTGCCGGCTTGTATGAGCTCTCTTTGGGCCGAGCCTTTTGGCGAAATGTATCCCCGGCCAGGAGCTAAGGCCACACGTTCGGTAAAGATGGAAACTAAATCAATATCGGGGTCGCCGGCGATCAGGCGGATGGCGAATTTGATGTCACCATTTTGTGGCGGGTGCTTGCTCTCAAACAATTCTTGTAATTGTGTCAGGAGCCGCTGGACGGTATTTACGGAGCTTTCGGAACCGGTCACATTGACCTGGTTACCACGTGCAATGATACGGACGTCGAATTTTTTTTCAATCAGTTTGAGGTTGAGGTCGTGCGTTCCGAACAGGTCGGGTATCAAATCGTTGTTTTCGATTATTATTTCTTTATTGGCGGTACTCAAGAAGTTTGCCTATTTTGTCATAGGTGTAAAATTAATTTTGCAAGTCAAGTTCTTGTCCCCTGGGGTTGAATCAGACTTAAAAATTCACTTCGAGTTCTGGCGTCGGACTTGAAACTGCCGAGCATGGCACTCGTCGTGGTGTAGGAACTTTGTTTTTGCACACCCCGCATGGACATGCACATGTGCAAGGCTTCAATAACCACGCCCACCCCATTGGGTTGTAAGATTGTTTCCAGGCAACGGGCGATTTGGTTGGTCAATCGCTCCTGCACCTGTAACCTTCTGCTGAAAGCATCTGCGATCCGTGGGATTTTACTCAACCCGATGATCTTGCCCTTGGGGAGGTAGGCAACGTGGCATTTCCCCAAAAAGGGTAGCATATGATGCTCGCACAAGCTGAAAATGTCGATGTCTTTGACAATGACCATTTCGTCATAGTCTTCGTGGTACAGGGCGCCATTGACCAGGTCATCGATATTGGTCCTGTAGCCGCTGGTCAGAAATTCCAAAGATTTTTCGACTCTTTCGGGTGTGTTTTGCAGTCCTTCGCGCTTGGGGTCTTCTCCCAACTTCATCAGGATTTTTTCAATCAGATCTTTCATACCAATTCCCCGCGATAGACAACGTAGTTTCGTTCGGACTCGTAAAGCTTCAATTCATGTAGAGAGCCATTTTCAATTTTTGTTTCCAGAATTTCCCAAAATTTAATCGCAATGTTTTCTGCGGTGGGAATCACGCCCTGCATGAAATCAACGTCCATATTAAAATTTTTGTGATCCACTTTATCGACAATTTCCTGGTTGATCAGTTTCTTAAGAGTTTTTAAATCCAGCACCATCCCTGTTTCCGGGGCGATTTCTCCCCGCACGGTCACTTCCAGAACATAGTTGTGGCCGTGCCCATTGGGATTGTTACACAATCCAAAGGTTTCAGCATTTTTTTCATCGGAGAATTCTGGATTGAAGAGACGGTGGCTGGCGCAGAACTCAAGCCGTCGGGTGATATAGATCATGAGTGAATGGAGAGAGGCATTGGAGATTATTTAAGATATTTCCTTTTGTTGTCAGTGGAATAAAAACCCGGTCCATATAAATGGAAGTTCATGCTGTTGAAACATTTATTAAGGACGCCCTGACATTCCTCGCATTTTTCGATGGGCTTGTCGTTAATTTTTTGCAGAAACTCAAATGTTTTCTTGCATTTTTCACATTGGTACTCATAAACAGGCATGATCTCTTACCTTCCCGAAACTGGCGTCCACCGGGGTTTTAGTCCGGGATGCGAGTTCTCTTTCCAAAGAATTTCCTTACGCTTATTATTTCCGCGAAATACATTCAAAGTTTTAGGAATATTTTTTTTCATGTCCTCGAAACCGAATACAGAAGACGGAAGCGTGAGGCCCCATTCGGGATCAAAAACTCCAATCATCATTCGGAATTGTGTCAAAACCTGAATGACCATGAATTTTTCAATCGAATGTTTTTTTTGTATTTCCAGGGGCATCATAAAAGTCTCATTTTCCCCTTTAGAGCCAGACCTCATGACCGCTTCTCCAGATTCAATTGGCTCCAACATAAGAGATTGGATATATTGATCCAGTTCCTCAGGTAACTGGGCTTTTGGAAATACGACAATGCCCAGATTTTCGCTATTTTTATAGAGCTGGTACTCGTAGCCAAAACCGGGGGATGCCCATAGGAAAAACAATAACCCTATTATTGGGGAAAATTTCTTCATAGTATTAGGATGTGATTATGACTTGATTGGATTCTTGATCCTTGAGCATAACGTTATTCTACAGAATTTCTACGGTAAAATTTCGGTCTGGCTGAAAAAAAACGCGATTTCACTGGCGGCGTTTTCTGGAGAATCCGACCCGTGGGACGAATTTCTCTCTAAATCCAGACCAAATTCTTTCCGTATGGTTCCTTCGGCGGCTTCGGCAGGGTTGGTGGCTCCCATCAATTCTCGCCATCCCATAATGGCATTGTCATGTTCCAGCACCATCAAAATGATTGGGCCCGAACACATGAAGTCGGTCAAACTGTTGAAAAATGGTCGTTCCTTGTGTACAGCGTAGAATCTCTCAGCCAGTTCTTTGGTCAACCAGGCTCTTTTGGTGGCGACTACTCTGAACTCATTGGCTTCAATGCGGCTGATAAAATTTCCTATGAGATTGCGTGCTACGGCATCCGGTTTGATAATAGCAAGCGTTCTTTCCATTTATGGTTTTCCTCAGGTTGTAGGTGAATAAAAGGAGATTGATAAAAAAAAAGGTATTTGAGCGGTGGAGCTCAAATACCTTTTTGGAAACGCGTTGGGTTTACCTAATGACAATCCCTGTTTTCTTGATTACAAAACCTTCATCCAGGTTATCGATCCATTTCATTTTGATGGCATTATTTTTAGCGATATCATCGCAAATATAAACACAGATCTCGCAGGCTTTGCAACGATCTACAGAAACATAGGCGGATTTATCCGCGTCACTGTAATTGATACAGTTGGTTTCCGGGCAAAAGGTTGTGCACAAAGAGCAGGCTTTGGCAGAACAGATTTCCTTGTCAACTTCAGCAACGTAATACATGGTTACTCCAAAAAATAATGATATTAAACAGTGATCGCATCCAGATCGATTTTAATGGCTTTTGCGTCTTTATGCGCCCAACCCTGATCGATAACGTATTGATAACTGGCTTCAAGTGTTTTCATATTTGCTTCCAGAAGCTTTTGCTTTTTAGCGAACTTTTTCTCGATGGCGCTGTCAAGCGCCGCAGTTCCGCCGGAAACCACGATTCCCTTTCCTACAAACCGGTCCTTAACCGATGCCGCCAGCGACATCAGGTCGGGAAGCCCGAGAACGGCCGCCAGCCCGCCGCACATTGCCATGTTAGTGGCAAGCTCGGTTTTAGCGACCTCGTTGGCCATTTCAGTAGCCGGGAGATAGTAGATTTTAGCGCCTTTTTCAGACATTTCCCGTTCTTCATCTTTACTGAAAGGGATCGGGACCTTACTATTGATCATGATGATTCCATCCTGTTTCAATCCCGTATAAAAAGGCATGGTGTAGGATTTTCCCAGAGTGATAACGGAAGGATGAAAAATCATAAGGATATTCGGAAAAATGATTTCTCCGATTTCATAAATGACTTCACTGGAGATTCTGACATAACTTTCTACCGGGGCATTTCGTTTCTCAGACCCGAAGAAAGGAACGAGAGAACTGTGCCCTCCGGAAATAACCACTCCATTACTGATGATGTGGGATGCGGTCACTACTCCCTGGCCGCCGATTCCCGCCATGCGGACGTTATAACGCTTAATAGCCATATTTTACCGAGCTCCTTTATTTTTTAGCTTTTTTCTTTGCGGCTTTCGCTTTTGCTTCGAGGTCTTTCAAGTATTCTTTCGCTCGATCGGAGATAATTTCCTCAAAACCATAGCGATCTTTTTCCATATCAAACGCATCTTTCATGACGTCCGGTGTGGGAATCGAGTATTCGATATTACAGGAGGTATAAGCCTGCACGTAGGTCGCGCCAAACTCCCTGGCAATCAGAATCGCCCGACGAATGGTCCTGGCAACACGAGCAGGGTTGGTCGGGGCGAGAACGGCGATGTAGTCCAGCTTGGCAACTTTTGCCAGGCCGACCATGTCCATTTTATCGTCCTTTTTACCACGGGGAGACATTTTCATGACTTGGCCTTTATAGGTCATGCCGCTTTCCTGGCCGCCGGTGTTTCCGTACACTTCGTTGTCGAGCAAAACGGTCGTGAACTTTTCGTGCCGGAACCAACTGTGCATGAGGCCTTGAAAACCGATGTCCACCAAGCCGCCATCGCCAGCACAAACAACCACGTCTTTGAATTGATTTGGGAAGCGAATATCCAACCCGCGTTTTATGCCGGAGGCGACCGCGTTGGTGTCTCCATAGTTTCCATAAACAAAAGGAACGGAAGCCTGGGACAGGGCCAACCGGCCACAGCCTGCAGTACCCACCACGATAGTATGCTCGGGGTTGGGCATGCCAATGTACATCAGACGAATGAACAAAGTCATTGCGCACCCGGCGCACATGGGATGCTCTTCAATGATTTCTTTGAATTTTCCCATGTCGGACACTTTTTTGTTCTTACCGTATGGACCATGTTCGACAAGGTCCTTGTACTCGATCGGGAGAAAATCTTTTAATGCTGGGGATGGTCTTAAATTTTCAAAAGACATGACTTTATCCTTATATATAGAAAACTATCAATTTAAGGGAATTAAAAAAAACTCAAACTACACTAAAAAAAGACTCCTCGACAAAATGAAAAGAGAAACCTGAAAAGTTTCTGAAAGTTACTTTTTCCTAGCGTCAGCCAACCACTCTAAAATCATCTCAGTCGGCATGGTCATGCCGCCGTAGACTCTTGGTCCGCTGATGATATTGGCATTGCATTTTCCGTACAGAACCGAGCAAACTTCCTTATGCAACCACCCGGCCTGATTGAACTCAGGGACAAAGACGCGTTTGACATTTTTCAATGCCGCAATGAGCTGTAAGGTCGGGAATGGACGAATGGTTTTGATTTTAATCAAGCCAACTTTTCGACCCGCTTCCCCTTCCTGACGCACAGCTTCGCGGGACTGGGAAACGGCGGCACCGGAGGCGACCAAAAATTCTTCCGCGTCCGGGTTGACGATTTCAATAACGCCACCCAGATATTTTTCAAAGTATTTGGCCGAGCGTTCGACTGCGGCAAACACTTCCTGTTGCCAACTGGAATGCATATGGTAGCTGATGAAGTTACTCTTCTGAATTGGGGCGTCGCGAGAAAGCCTGGCGGGAGGATTTTCATTATCCATCGCGGGAACGGCTGACTTCCAACCATCTCTGGGTGGGAGTTTAAATTCTTTTGGAGTCATGGAAACCTGGCCCCTTGCATGGGTGACAAAAAAACCATCAACGGAGACGGCGCAAGGCAAAGTGACATCGACCTTTTCAGAGACTATGGCCGCGACCAGGGGATAATCGTAAAAATCCTGCTGGTCTTCCGCGTGCAGAAGGAGCATTCCCGTATTGAGCATGAAAGACATTTCGATGTTGTCCGGCTGAATCGCCAAAGGTGTGTTGATGACCCGGCACATATCCATCAAGACCGCGGGAATACGCGCTCCCGGCCATGAGGAAATGGCTTCCATCCCTCGCATGAGACCAGGACCGGAGGTGGCCGTGAGACAGCGAACGCCAGCGCGGGAAGCGCCTGAGATGGCTGAGAAAACGCCAATTTCTTCCTCGCCGCGATAAAAATCCTTGATGTAGCCTTCATCATACAGGTATCCCGCCTGTTGCATCGTTTCACTCTGGGGAGTGATGGGGTAAGCTATGGCGATATCAACATTCATCCGACGAATGGATTCGCGGGCGGCTTCACTCCCAGTAATGAACTCGGTTTTTCGGGGCAGTTTGAAGAACATCTCCATTGGGTCGACCACTTTTTGGGTGTCTCCAAGAGGTACCCAATCTGCTGGTTTACCTTCCGCTACGAAATCTAGGTTCGACATGCACGATCTCCTGATAATTGCTTGCTATTAAATGGCGGGAAATTCACCCACCGAAGTATTGACTGTCTTGGTTGATTTCCTTAATAAAATGAGTACGATTTCTCCCTCAATAGAGGTACTCGCTCATCCTAGCACTAAAAAGGAGCCCTATAGTATAACAAGTGCACGTTCTGTCAAGCATTAACGGACCTTAGAACTTCTTTTTAAGACTTGTCGTTATCGGGCAACATTTTTTCAAGAAGCCCAAGTTCCTCAAAATATTTGAAAGCCTTGCCTAAAAATTCGTTCAATGCTTTATCGTTGTAAAATTTCAGTGTTTTTTTCGCAAGTTCGGTGGTATGACAAACCTCATATTTCAGAGGCGTTAGGGTCAAAAATTTGATGATGTCCACTTCCCAATGGATATTGGATATTTCTTCCTGTGGCTTGCTGACTGCCGTGACTCCATAGCCATTCACCTTGTACAAAAACTGTACTCCGCCCAGACCATCCGGTTCGGCGCGATTCAATAGCAAATTGTCCTGAATAATCATTGACTGAATCCTTGGTATTGCCGGGTTGCTCATCATTGACGAAACGGCCCGATTATAGATTATGTTAATATAACTTAAAATCAACCGGCGATCTAACTTTTTACCGCCTTACCTGCTACCAAATGGTTGCAATTGAATCCTATTCATGAAAGCCATATTAATAGGAGCGGTCCCTGCTTATTTTACAAGGAATTAACATGCAAGCCATTGAATTGAGTGACCCCGCGAAAATAGAAGCTTTTCTGACCCAGATCAAATTGACAGGGAAGGGATTCACCACCGATTGTCTGCTCTTGGACACTTATGACGCGGGTCTGGATTACCCGGATTATCTGAAGGCCGAAGGGGAAGACCCGGAAGCCAGCTATGAAGGCAAATCTCCCGCCTGGGCGAAATACCATATGCGCCAGGGGAAACGAGTGTTCATGGTCTATGGCGGGGAGGAGCGGGACCGCAGAACGCATTTTTCTGAAACTCCATGATTCGTCATAGTTTGCAGGTTGTCAGGCAGGGGCAGGGCGTATTTTAAAAGACCTTTTTCGCCGATTCACACGAAAATTTTATTCGCAAGGAATTTATATAAAATGGAATTCGATAAAGAAACCCAGGTGAGAATCCTGCAAGTGGCCGCCGGACGCGAGGAAGGGCAGGACTTTGAAGAACAGGACGCCCGCATTGCCCATGTCATGGACATGCACCCTGAGTTCGATGAAATCTGGAAACTGGGAGAACTCGCCACCCATCCTCAGGAAATAGGCGGGCAGATCGTCAACCCGTTTGTGCACACGGTTTTGCATGTGATCGTTGACAAGCAAATCCTGACCGGGCACCTCGAATATGTGGATGAAACTTATCGCCGCCTCAAAGGTCAGGGGATGGAAGAACACCACGCGCTCCACGCCGTCATCGCCGTTTACGCCGAACTGCATTTTTCCAACTTCCGCCAGGGCATTCAGTTTGACACTCTGGACTATGAGAGCCGGTTGTCCTACCTTTCCCTTGAAGACAAGGATGAGAGTGATTAAGAATCAGGGAAACCGAATTGCCGGGGTGGAAAATTTTTCTAACCGGCTTTGATTAGCCCATCAATTTTCCAGTCCACTTTAAACTCATCTATTTTCCCGGACCGGGTTTTATATTTCAGGAAAGATTCTTTTTCACCAAAAAGAAACAAATCCCGTGTGATGGCGACATCTTGTTTGCAGTATTCGATGATCTTGTCCATCTTGCCTTCCTTATACCACTGGATGGAAATCAGGCCATCGGCGGATTTTTCTGCGTTCAGAGTGTGTTGCGCCAGATGATTCAGCCCCAGCCGGAATTTTAGGATTTTTTTTACATCCAAAAGCATGTCGAAGGTGTTTATTTCATTCAGGTTGAACGGGCCATATCCCTCCAGCACGGTGTAATCGAAGCCGATCACGTTGAATCCCACCACCAGATCGGCGGTGTGTAATTTTTCCGCCAATTGCGAAGCTTCGTCTTCTCTATAAGTGAAATATTTTTGCTCCCGGCTGTCCCAAACCACGCCGACCGCAAGTTTCATCAGTTTGATCTGGACGGGCGACCATCCTCCAACTTCGTCCGAGCTTTTCTGGGTTTCCAGGTCAAAGTAAAGGATTCTTGGAGCCTGCTGGGGTGGGGTTGTTTTTTTAACCGGTTTCTTTTCCGGTTCCGCAAATAAATCAAGTTGTTCCGCCATTTTATATTCCGATTTTCGTTCATTGGAAAGTGGTCGCTAATTTAGCATTCTTAAGTTTCAAATCAAGTTCTTTTCCCAAAAAACCAGGGGAATCCCGGAATTTCCAACCTAGCCTATGAAAGAATCTCAAGTTCCTTTCCCAGGATGTAAAACCATGTGGGTGTCTTGATTTTTTCAAATTTTGAGGGATTCACACTAAAATCTGCGAGGGTTGCTTAAAACGAAAAAACTATAAAAACCTAGGGAAATTCCATCCTTACCCTCATCGCTATCTCCTGCAAACAACGCCATTGATTTTTAAAGCTCTCAATCCATTAAAGTTTGACAAATATCGAACCGATAAAGAAATTTAACAGGATAGCTGTCCCCATTTTACCCTAATAGCAGAAGAGATCGTATGGGCGAGTCACTAATATCGGGAATTAATTCCAATCTGGATACGGCGGATATTGTCAACAAGCTGATCCAGTTGCAAAGAAGGCCCATCGACGTGCTGGAGGCCAAGGCCGATCTTGAAGCCGAAAAGCTACTCACCTTTCAGGAACTGCAAGACAGGCTGAAGAATTTTAAGAGCCTGGTCAACACTCTGAACTCGGAAGATAAATTTCTTTCCACCGAGGGGGTATTTTCCAACAGCAGCACCTCCGATTCCAATCAGGTGGTCGGCATCGACACCAACAGCCTGGCCGCTTCAGGGACATTTTCCCTGACCGTCAACAGCCTGGCTCGTGAGAGCAAATTGGTCTCGGCGGGGTTCAGTTCCACCAGTGGCGCAGTCACCACGGGTACTCTGGCGGTCGTTGTCGGTGGCGTGACGACTAACATCGTTATCGATTCCACCAACAACACTCTGGATGGATTGAAACTGGCGATCAATAATTCGGGAGCTAATATCCGGGCAACATTTCTAAATGACGGTGACGCGACCAACCCCATACGTTTGGTGGTTTCCGGGACTAAAACAGGCACTGACAACAGTATTTCTTTTGGGACGTCGGGAATATTGACGTTTACTGAAACCCAGTCTGCTCAAAACGCAAGCCTGACTCTGGATGGAATTGAGATCACCAAGTCCACCAATACGGTGACCGATGTCATTTCCGGGGTAACCCTTAATCTGCAATCCGCAGGTTCAGGGGTCATCACATTTTCCTCGGATACTAGTGACATCAAGGAAAAAATTTCCGCTTTTATCGATGGCTACAATGAACTCGTAGCTTTTATAGACGAACAGCAGTTTTTGGACCCTGAAACGCTTGAAACCGGTCTTCTGTTCGGTAATTTTACTATCCAAAACCTTCAGCAGACCCTCAGGAGTGCATTGAGCGGTCAGGTGAATGGAATCACCGGACCCTTCAATTCGTTGTCGCAAATTGGAATCCGGACTCAGGTGGATGGAAGCTTGTTGATAAACGATGCCGAGCTAACCCAGGCCCTTGCCACGGACATTGGCAATGTCGCCCAGCTTTTTGCAAGCAAAGGGACAACCACGAGCAATAACATCACCTTCATTGGGTTTACCAGCGCCACCGTTCCCAATACTTATGACTTGCGAGTTTTAGGAGGTGTTCCGCAATTGAGTCTCGCGGGGCAGAACCAATACACAAATGCGGTGGGGTCGGGCAATTTCTTTTCTGGGGCCGTGGGCACTTCTGCTGAAGGTCTCAACTTCAGGATTGGAAACCTCACCGACGGGTCCTATGGGACGATAAACTTATCGTTTGGAGTTGGCGAAACGATCAGTCGGGTGTTGACAAATCTTACAGATGATTCACTCCAGGGTCCGTTGACCAGCGAAATTGATACTTTCACCAGCATCATCGATGACTACGACGAGCAGATCATTGGATTGGAAGCGCGGCTGGAGGTTTTTGAAACCGATATAAGGTCGCGGTTCACCGCTCTGGAAGTGACGATAGGAAGATTGAATTCCCAGAGAGACGCTTTCACAAGCGCACTGGGCGGGCTTGAAAATCTATTCAAGTAGATAGAGCTGTAGTTCTTGACCGGAAACGGGTTTTATCAGCAACATTAAGGAGTTTATCTCAACATGGTTCCTTCCCGATATCACAATGCATATAAGCACAACGAAGTTTCAACATCCAGTCAGGGTAAATTGATACTGATGATGTATGAAGGTGCTTCCAAGTTCACCACGATGGCTCTCAAGTGTATGGATGATGGCGATATTGCAGGCAAGGCCACCTATATCCGGAAAACCCATGACATCGTCAATGAACTTTCCGTTTCCCTCGATTTAAAAAAGGGGGGCGAAGTCGCGGCCCGTCTGGAAACCCTGTATCAGTTTATTTTGCGTCAATTGACCTTGGCAAATATTAAATCCGACCGGGCGGCGCTGGAATCTATTTTGAAAGTGCTGGCTCCCCTGTACGATGCCTGGAAACAACTGTTCGACAATGGCGACATTGTGGTACCGGGGGAAAAACAGGTGTTGAAAAAAATTGCATCCAGAGTTTAAGGCGTTTTCTATCTCCATCCATCCTTCCTTCCTCCGCTGCTTCTGAAAACCCGCAAGTCAAATCGACAGTAGCGATTTCCTTCAGTCTCCTTGAAGCCCAATAGTGCTTTATATATGTGAAAGGGCTTGAATTATCCTCATTTTGCTTTGACAAGCATGAGCCCTGTATGATAAAAAGAACTCCATTTTTCCAATCGAAAACCACATAATCCACGACTGATCTATGAAAATTCATGAGTACCAGGCCAAAGAAATTCTAGCGAAATATAATGTTGCCGTGCCCAATGGGATTCTGGTGAATGACGCAAAGGAAGCGAAAGCTGCGGCCAATAAGCTGGGTACCAGCGTGGTGGTGGTGAAAGCGCAGATCCATGCCGGTGGCCGTGGCAAAGGCGGAGGAGTCAAGCTGGCAAAAAGCCCGGAAGAAGCGGAAAAACACGCCGCCAAAATTTTAGGCATGACACTGGTCACGCATCAAACCGGACCGGAAGGACGGCTGGTTAAAAAAGTTCTGGTGGAAGAGGGCATGCCCATCGAACGGGAACTTTATCTGGGCATCGTGGTCGACCGGCAAACCAGCCGGGTTCTCATCATGGCGAGTGAAGAGGGCGGCATGGAGATTGAAGAAGTCGCTGAAAAAACTCCCGAAAAAATATTCAAGGAAGTTGTCGATCCGGTGATCGGAGTCAAACCCTATCTGGCCCGTAAGATCGCCTTTGCGCTCAACCTCAAAGGGGACCATCTGAAGAAAATGGTGCCTTTTATAATCAATCTATATAACTGCTTTGTTAAAGAAGATCTGGACATGCTGGAGATCAATCCACTAATCACCACGACCGACGGTCGGGTGATAGCGCTGGATGCCAAGGTGAACATCGACGACAACGCCATGTATCGCCACAAAGACACACATGAATACCGCGATCTCGACGAGGAAGATCCTCTCGAAGTCGAAGCCTCCAAGTTCCATTTGAACTACATCAAACTGGATGGAAACATCGCCTGCATGGTCAATGGCGCGGGACTGGCGATGGCCACCATGGACATCATCAAACACTCCGGTGGAGAGCCCGCGAATTTTCTCGATGTGGGCGGTGGAGCCGATGAAGAAATGATCGAAAACGGGTTCCGCATTCTCTTGTCGGACCCTAATGTCAAAGCCATCTTCATCAATATATTTGGCGGTATTTTGCGTTGCGATATCCTGGCCAGGGGCGTAGTTGCCGCGGCGAAAAACCTCGACGTCAAGGTTCCCATCGTGGTCCGTATGGAAGGGACCAACATGGAAGAAGGGCACGCAATCCTCAAAGAGTCGGGCATGAATTTTGTTATCGGCAACGGAATGAAGGACGGGGCCAGAAAGGTGGTTAAAGCAATCCAATGAGTATTCTAGTCGATGAAAAAACAAGATTGATCGTTCAGGGAATCACCGGTCGCGAAGGCCTGTTTCATACCGAGCAATGCCAGAAATACGGCACCAACGTAGTCGGCGGTGTCACGCCCAATAAGGGCGGTCAGAAAGTATTGGGCGACGTGCCAGTCTTCAACACCGTTAAAGAAGCGGCGGAGAAAACCAAGGCCAACGCCACGATGATATTCGTTCCCCCCGCATTTGCCGCCGACGCGATTCTGGAAGCCGCCGATGCAGGCATTGCGCTCATCATCTGCATCGCCGAAGGCATTCCGACCAGCGACATGATCGAAGTGGACAAATATTTAAAAGGCACCGATTGCCGATTGGTCGGCCCCAACTGCCCGGGAGTCATCTCCCCCGGTAAAGCCAAAATAGGCATCATGCCCGCGCACATCCATTTGAAAGGCAACGTCGGCATCATTTCCCGCAGTGGAACTTTAACTTATGAAGCCGTTGGACAATTGACTGCCTTAGGCATCGGCCAGTCCACCTGCGTTGGCATCGGTGGTGACCCGATCATTGGGACATCGTTCATTGATGCATTAGGATTATTTCAGAAAGATCGTGGCACCAAAGCCATCTGCATGATCGGCGAGATCGGCGGATCGGCGGAAGACGAAGCCGCGTACTTCATCAAGAAAAACGTCACCAAGCCAGTAGTCGGCTTCATCGCCGGGCAGACCGCACCTCCTGGACGGCGCATGGGTCATGCCGGCGCGATTATCTCCGGCGGACAGGGCACAGCTGAAGAAAAAATGAAGATCATGAAAAAGTGCGGCATCAAAGTGGTCAAAAGCCCCGCCGACCTGGGAAAAACTATCCAGAAGGTTTTGTAACTGTATTGCCTTTAAAGCCAACTCACTCAAAAATCCCGGTGGGTTTGCCGTCGATGCTTGTTTGATTTTTATCCTGCCAATATTTTTTAACCCCGTCCTCGCCTTTTTTCTTGGCCCATTGCTCCAGAACGTCACGCTCTCCAACGTGCTCGTATAAGGGCACGCTGAAACCGCAGGATGTGGCGACACTCTCAATCGTCAGTGAAAATATTTGCCTCGCTCCCGGAACCTTCGGGAAAAGACTCAAGGTCGCTTCCCATTCCTCGTCACGGGGATGAATCGCGGTTGCCTTGCCGTAAATTCGCAAAATATTCGGTTTGCCTTTATAGGCACAAAACATGAGAGTCATGCGCTGACATTCAAGAACGTGCGCCGCAGTTTCATTGCCGCTTCCTGTATAGTTCAACCAGACAATTTTTTTAGAATCGATCACTCTGAGTGAGTCCATTCCCTTGGGGGAGATATTCACCCGACCGTCCTTGCCCGCTGTGCCGACAAAAAACAGGTGCTGATCTGCTATGAAAGCCTTAAGAGTTGCATCCAACTGGGACATGTGTTCACTCACCGCAACCTCCAAAAAATTGATATAATAATCAATATGAAGCAAAAAAAGAAAAAATTAAAGACCAAGGCCGAGCTTGAGGCCGAAGTGGCCGCTCAACAGATCCAGTCCAAAAGATATCACGAGAAAGTGAAGGAGTCTGTGAAAGTTTACAAACGGCAGGACACCAAAAAGCAAGCCCAGGAGCAGATAGACTCAGAAAAATGATCTGGTCTCCAGAGAGAGTTTTGTATAACCCGTCGTTGCGAGGAACACCGTGACGAAGCAATCCAGAGACTCTGGGTCGCCACGCCGCTGATAGCGGCTCGCGATGACGTATAGAATAGGCTCATGGTAACCTCCATGACGCCTCCACTTATACAAAGGTCTCGCCTTCAAAGGGGTGCACTGTTTACCAAAAAAATCCACATCCTCTTAATTTTCCTGTCATCTAACAACCACTATGAGCGTAGAAATTTGCCCCAAATGCGGGACCGAAAATATAACGAAAGCCGCCTGGTGCGAAAATTGCCTGCACATGTTCAGTGAATATGGCGCGAACAAGGTCCTTTTCTGTCCGGAATGCAAACACGAGAACGCCTACAAGGACGATTATTGCGAGGTGTGCCACG
>CAYPQH010000032.1:0-16441 GCA_964412825.1 uncultured Nitrospinaceae bacterium
AAAGCCGAAATGTCCGTTTGAGCACAAAAGAATTTGAAATGCTCAAACACGTACGGGAACTGGTTAAGGACAACGTTGATCCGGAAAGCCTGGTCCGCAGTGATGTTCGTACGATCCTCGTTCGTCTCAAATCGTCCGATTTATTTGCGCCGGGAAGTGCGGAACTGAAAGAAGGGGCGGAGGAATTGATTCTCAATTCAATAAAAAGCGAAATGCAGGACGGTGTCAAACAGGTTCATGTGGATGGACACACGGACAACGTTCCCATGAAGGACGATGGACCATTTCCCACGAATTGGGAACTTTCCTCGGTTCGTGCGTCGCATGTGGCTCGCGTGATCATTGATAAGGCCAACTTTCCGCCGGACCGCACTGTTGTCACCGGATACGGGGAATTTCGCCCTCTCAAACCGAATGATAGCGATGACAGTCGTGCTTTAAACAGGCGAGTCGAGATTAAGATCCTCAAAGACATTAAGATTGAAAAGAAAATTAAAGAAATAAAGTCTCCTAAACTTCATTAGACAAGCACTGATTTTACCCGGCTTAACTTTTATGTACCCAGAGAGCTTCCCTCAAAACCCTTCTAAAACCGAGGGTAAATTTGCTCCGCTATAATAATTTTTCAAATTTCATAAATACCTCGTATACTATTGATATAAAACGATTTATAAACTATATCTCAAGCCAATCGGGCCTTGTTTGCTCTGCCGGTTCAAGCGAAACCTATGGATTTTCTCCAACAAAAAGACAGCTCTGTTCTCCTCGAAAACCGCAAGCTTTTTCTAAGGTTCAATCAATACAAAATCGATCAAGCACGCACTGTTTTCTCCGAGCCGATACGAACCGTTTTTTTGACCATTCCCAGACTCCTGCATGTCAATCAAAAGGGTTTGCCAGGTTATGTGGAAGGCGATTCTCCTTGTGGAATCTTTAACTATACGATTGACCGGCAGTCGCAATTTAGCGGGGAAAAGCTTTTCCCGGATCAGATCATTCGAAGAACTGAAAACTTAAACCCGGTAATCCATTCGCTATTACTGGTGGGGAGCATGGGGTCGATTGCTCAAAATGAAAAATCCGACCTGGATTACACCCTTCTAATTGACAAATCCAGGCTATCAAAAAATGAGTTGGAACTGTTTCAAAAAAAACTCACTTTGATTGAAGAATGGACCTGGGGAAAATTTCAACTGGAAACGCATTTTTTCATCAACGATTTCGATGAAGTAAAAAACAATATCTTCGGAGAGAGCGACAGTGAAAGCACAGGTTCCGCCCTGGCAAAACTACTGAAGGAAGAAATATACCGCACGTTGATTCTGGTCGCCGGGAAAATTCCTTTCTGGTGGATAGTTCCGGTGGAAACCAACGATGAACGCTATGAAAACCTGCTTCATCAGGTCAACGAAGGTCAAACCCTTCTCGACAAGAATGATTTTATTGACATCGGCAATGTGGCGGATATTTCCGACGGAGAGTATTTTGGCGGATCGATTTGGGCTTTAATCAAATCGTTTAAATCGCCGTTTAAAACACTCCTGAAGATGGGACTCCTTGAAGAGTACATGTTCAATAAAACCACATTCAATCTTCTCTGTCATCAAATAAAGAAAAAGGTATTCTCCGGGGAAAACTCCTACCCCATAGACCCTTATCTGATGTTGCATGAACGTGTGGAAAAATTTTTTCGAAATGCAAAGTCCGACAATGAAATCGATGCGCTTAGAATTGCTTTTTATATGAAAATAGGTAATTCGAAGAAACTCAATAAGGACGCCGACGGCGCGCAACGTTCAACTTTATTAAAGTTGTTGGAAAGTTGGGACTGGTCTACAAAAAAACTCGAAGACCTCAACACTTACACCACCTGGCAAATGCAGCAAAAGGCGGCGCTGGGAACCCGCATCAACCAGATACTAATGAGTTCTTATAAAAACATCTCCGAAAGAAACAAGACACTGGATGGAGAACAAAGTTTGATAACAAAAAAGGACACTCATCTTCTGGGCCGTAAGTTATTCAGTTTTTACGGCAAATCGGCCAACAAGGTCGAAAACCAGTTTGCTCTGGTCGATGGGAAAACAGCGGAAAATGCGTTGACCTTCCTTTTGAATCCGAATGGAATAAAAGGCAAACCCACCTGGTATCTCATCAGGGGGATAACTCTGGCCAATATTGCGGAAGTGGAATCAGAAAGCATCATAAAAAGCGCGAACTCCTTACAGTTCCTGCTTGCCTTCACCGCGTTGAATCAATTTTATAAAAATACCACCAAACTTCTCGTACGCCCGGATAATCTTTCAATAACGAACTCAAATATAAAAGACATTCTCAATCAGCTCACCAGTTATTTCGATCAATTGAATATAGCCGCCATCACGAACGAGGATTTATTGTTGTCAGCCAAAATCAACAAACTCTATCTCATAACCGATTTCGGCCCCTCTGTACCCATGGAAGTTTTGTCTGGAACCATAGACGACTGTAAAACGAATGCTGAACTGAATCAGTTCATCAACAAACGTATCAACAAAATTCAAAACACGACGGCGATTTATCTCAACTCCTGGGGGGAATTATTCTGTAAAACTTATTCCGGGCTTCGCTGTATGAAAAATTGCATGAAAGACCTGAGCCTGATCATCACTAATGAAAAAGCTTCGGAAAGAGATTTCCTGAAAATTTATATTCCCAACAAGTCACGTGAAAAATTACAACTCTCGTGGCTGAACCGGCATGTGGTCCGTACTCTGAGAAACAAAAAGGTTGCCCTCGCTAAAAGAGCGGCAAGTTAATATCGACTATGGCAAACCCACTCGCAAAAGAAGCTGATTTCATTCCCGGTCGCCCGGACGAAACTTTCCAAAAGGCGTCGGGAGCAGACCGGGGAACTGTGTTTGGGGTCCTGGCGGGAGTCCTTTTGATTGTCATCGCTATTCTTGGAGGCGGAGCTCCTGAAGTTTTTCTTAATTTAAACAGCGCCCTCATCGTTCTGGGAGGCGCAACAGCCACGACTTTCATTGCTTTTCCATCTAAAAGAATTTCCATGATGGTTCCCGTCATTATCAACGCTTTTAAACCCGAGGTTTACCAACCTGCGGACTACGTCGAAGAAATTGTTGACCTTGCCACCCTCTATCGAACGGGTGGAACGAAAAAACTGGAAACGCAAGAGGAGTACCTGAACCACCGATTTCTGCGTAATGGGATCTCCATGATTGTGGATGGATACAATTCGCGCGAGATGCACGAAATCATGGACCGGGAAATTTTCTCCATGATTGAAAGACACAATACCGGACAAAAAATTCTTCGCTTCATTGCGGTTCAAGCTCCGGTATTCGGAATGTGCGGAACCCTCATCGGTCTTATCCAGATGCTAATGAATATCGACGATCCCTCCAGCATCGGGCCTTCGCTGGCGACCGCGTTGATCACCACGTTTTATGGGCTCATCATAGCCAATCTGGTGATCACCCCCATCGTCTCCAAACTGAATACGCGCACTGAAAGTGAGACCATGCTTTATAAGGCGATTCGTGTCGGAATTTTGGGAATTCATGAAAAAGCTCACCCACAAAAAATCAGAAAAATGATGAACTCTCTTCTTCCCCCGGATCAACAAAGGTAACGGAAACATGTCGGACATCAAAAAACTACTATCATTTATCAGCGGCGGGAAAGCTCATGAGGGGGCCGACTTCGATCGCTACAAACTCAAGGGAATCAGTTTAAAAACGACTGATTTTTCTCATGTCAGCTTCGAGAATGCGGATCTGGAACTTTCCGAACTCAGTTCAATTGATTTTTCCAATGCGAAACTCAACAACGTGAGGTTTCAAAAAGCTAATTTAACCGACGTCAATTTTTCCAGAGCCCAACTCCAGGGCGTTAATTTCGAGGACGCGGTGCTCACCAACTGCAACTTCAAAAATGTCTCTATGGAGAACGCAAATTTAAACTCCGCCGTCATAAAAAACTGCTCTTTTCATGGAGGCGTTCTCGACCACATCAACCTTTATTCCGCGCACCTCTCCCACTGCGATCTTTCATTCGTGAAAATGATGTATGGCTACTTGAGAAAATTAGAAATCAACAATTCCCGGATGAACGGTGCAAACATCAGAGGCTCTGATTTGAGCTTTTGCAATTTCACGGATGTCGATTTACGTGGGGCGACTCTGAAATACACGGACCTCAATTCATCCACCTTAAAACAAGTGGACCTGACCAATGCCAATTTGCAAGGCACAGAAATGAAGGACGCTCATTGCCTGGGAATCATAATGAAAGAAGCCAATTTGGAAGGGGTGGATTTGACCTACGCAAACCTTGAGGAAGCCAATCTGCAAAACGCATTTCTACTGGAAGCCAACCTACATGGAGCTAACCTGCGTAACGCCATACTCATAGATGCCAATTTTGTCGATGCCAATATCACCAAGACCAACACCAAGGGCGCCATACTGGATAATACTATTTTGCAGTAGCGTTTTATTTTTCCAGAATATGCTTTCCACGCATTTGCACCTATCTTAAAATAGCACCCTGAAGTTCAATTGAGTGCACACGACTCAAGCCTGTCGCGAGGTCAGTGTATGGCCACACTAATTTTATCTTTTCACTTTTTGATCATTCTTTTTTTTATTGCGGGATTTCCTGCCGGACTCATTCTCAATCACCGGGGGTTCCGGTATTTTCATGGAGCTACGCTAGCAGGGGTTACGCTGCTAATGGCGCTTGGCATCCCCTGCCCTGTCACCGTTTGGGAGGAAAAAATGGGCGATGTATCTTATGAAGGTTCGTTCATCGCTTTCTGGCTAAAACGGATTGTTTATCTGGAATGGTTCGATCCTGGCTACGTATTGATTCTGGACATTTGTTTCGCCCTGCTGGTGTTCACATCCTTTATATGGCATCCAGTGAACAAGTCGAATAAAAATTGACACTCCCCCCGTAAGGAGCAAACGACTGGCCCCGAAAGGGACTACAATTTTAGAAATAATATTGGCTAGAGTAAAATAAATACCGCGCCTGCAATCGCAATCACAGGGCCGCCCCATACTTTCAAGATCGCTTTCCGGGACAGTCGCTGGACAAGATCCGTTTCCTTCATATTACTGAGAATATAAGGGACCCCTTTGCGTTTCCTGAAAACCATCTTGATTTCAGGAGAATTCGATTGCTCTTCTATTGGAGGAGATTCGACCTGCAACCCATGACCGATGATCTGAGCGCCCCGCTCCAACTCCTCTGCGCCCAGAAACCCGTCCTGATTCCGGTCAAATCGATCTTGCAAAGACGGGTCCGCTTCAATCATCTTTTTGGCTTTCCAGAAGTTGGCGGAAGATAATTTTTTCTGGCTCGGTTGCTTGATGCCCGACTCTGCGTACCCAAGAACATACACCGACTCCCCTGGAGCAAAGTTCCATTCCAAAAACCGGTATTGACTGGAAAATAACCAGGACGTTTTTTTGAGTTTAAAACTCCGCAATTGACTCGTATTTTGTTCCAAAGCCTGCATCAATCCCTCCGGCATGGATGCGAAATCATTCGAACCCACCTCAAATTCCTTTATTTTTCCTTTTCTCTGAATCGTGGCCCCGGAAACAAAAACTTTTGCAACCGCGCCACTATTGTCATCCACCATAAAATCTGGCTCAGAAAAAAACTGGTCGATGTTCTTCCAGTAATTATGATCTTTCGCTTGAACCAGTTTCTGAATTTTCAAGGAATAAAATGCACAGATTTGATTGCTTATCGGCCCCCTATAAACCTGTTTCTCATTACTGAGAATTTTCCCATTGATTTCCACATAAGCTCCCACCGCTCCTGTCAAAATTCTGGAAGTGGGAATATTTTGGATAATACGGGAGGATTGCAGAGCGCGAAATCCGGTAAAAAACCAGTACACGCCGAATCCTACCATCAGACCAGGAAGTATAAAACCTTCGACATACATGGCGTTCGGGGGTGGGTTATGGGAGTTTAATTTTAATTTTCACGTCCTGACGTTCTATTTCCGGGACGTTGAACAGCTCCTCACATTGAAAATTGAGAAACCTGGCGACGAACAGATCGGGAATCTGCTGGATTCTTATATTGTAGTTATTCACACTGTCATTATAAAACTCGCGCCGGTCGGCTATACTTTCTTCCAAATGAGAAATGCGGTTTTGCAACTGCAAAAAATTGTTGTTGGTTTTAAGGTCTGGATAGTTTTCCGCCAGCGCAAAAAGTCCCATTAATGCCGAACTGATTTCGCCACTGGCCTCGGCTTTTTGATTCACGGTTCCGGCCCGCATATAACCTTCTCTGGCCGTCATCAAACGGTCGAGTACGGACTTTTCAAACTCGGCATAGCTCTCACAAACGGCAATGAGCTTGGGAAGTTCATCGTATCTCTGTTTCAATATGACATCGATGTTTGCCCAGGATTTTTTCCGGTTTTCCCTTAACGATATTAAACCGTTATAGATGACCAGAATATATCCGAGGATCGCTAAGACCCCAAATATCAACACTCCCCAAAAAATGACACTGCTCATTTCCATCGACTCACCTCGAATTACTTTTCTCCCTTAGAAGCCTAAGAAGGCCCCTCCTGCAACCGGGAAAAGGATCATTATTGACTTGAATAGCAACCTATTTTACCACAAAAATAATCAATTAAATCAAATAATTCAATAAGTTGCATAAATTCAACGCAAATCGGGCAGAGTTAGATCAGAGAGGCCAGTGGGGAATTCAGGGTGCTATCAAACAAAGGTAGGGTTGAGCTTTTTTTGCGGAACTTTTACATAGAAAAGCTTATTTTTTCTTCGGAACCAAGAGGACGCAACGAAACCCGACATTCTCAAAATACTCATCTGCGGGAACTTCGGTGCGATTGAAGGCGTAGCGGTAAGCGTCCAGAAAATAATGACCGGCTTTTTGAAACGCATTGCCACGCAGAACTTTGAACTTTTTTCCAAAACGCGGGTCTTTATGGGTATTTCCAGGGTAAGCCTGATACCAATCGAGGGTCCACTCCATCACGTTGCCCGCCATATCATAAACCTGATAAGGGCTGACGTCTTCCGGGTGACTGCCGACGGCGAGCGTTGCCCTGGCGCCTTCGATGCCCACATTGGCTTTGCCTTTCGCGTATTCGTCCCCCCAGGGATAAGACAGACCTTTGGGGCCGCGAGCCGCCTTTTCCCATTGCTCCTCAGTGGGCAATTGCTTCTTCGCCCACAGGGCATAAGCCAGCGCCTCCTGCCAGATGATACTGGTAACAGGATGATCCTCCTTGCCTTCTGGATACGTTCCGTCTACCCAGTTGGCGGGAGGATCGGGGTATTTTGTACTCTCCATGAATAGTTTGTACTCTTCATTCGTTACCTCAAAGCGATCAATGTAATAAGCGTCCAGGACAACCTTACGCTCCGGGTGCTGATCCAGATACAAGGGTTTCACCGTGCCGATTTTTTGCTGAGTGTTGTCCTGGTCGGTTTTATTGGTTCCCATGATAAACTCCCCGGCGGGAATCAAAACCATTTGTTTCCCATCGACTGGGGCGATTTTCACCAATTCCACCACATCATTCGACTGGCCACAGCCGGTCAGGAAAATCGACAGACAAACCAGACAGATTATTGTATATTTTTTTAATCGAAACAAAACGGTCATTGGCAGTTCATCCTGAAAAAATTGCAATAAAAATAGCACCGGCCTTTCGGCCCGCGTCTCAGCATGAGTTTATGAAAAAATTCCGCATTCTCCTAACATTTTCCCTGATCACCGTTCTCCTGCCCTGTTTGGCCCATTCTTTCGACAAACCCCTTTCATCCAGAACACAGGGCGTCACCTCCCCCGATATCCTGAAAACCGACGAATTTTCCCTGAACACACGCAACGTAAAAGTCATCCGTCAGGCGGGCAAGGCTCTTTGGATCGGCACCGCGAACGGAGTCCTCCGCTACGACACCACCACCGCAAATAAATATGATGTTTTTGACAATCAAAACGTCCTGCTCAGCAATGGCATTTTCGGCATCGTCCTAGACGGCAACGACAATCCCTGGATAATGACTTACGGGGGCGGCTTGAGTCATTTCGACGGCGAGAGCTGGTTCAACATCAACACCCCGCATGGACTGTGCGATTCTTTCGTTTACGATTTGAAGTTCGATGGCGATAATACACTGTGGATCGCCACCTGGAGCGGCGTCAACCGGGTCCGGGGCGATTTATTTGCGCGCGACTCGTGGGAAGCGTTCACCAAAAAAAATACCAACGGCGGTTTGATCGACGATTGGGTCTACGACATTGAGATGGGTCAGGATGGGCGTGTGTGGTTCGGCACCGAATCGGGAGTTTCGGTTTATAACGGTAGCCAATGGAAATCATGGAACCATGCCAACGGTCTGGGCGCTGATATTGAACTGGTCCAGCAGGACAACCGAGGCTCCATGTCCCAGTTTAAAGGAACCCACCATGCGACCCACGCCGAAGACATTCCCAATGTAAAAAACGCGGACTACCGACCGAACTACGTGGTCTCCATGTTGCTGGACCCAAAGGGCCGATTGTGGGTCGGGACATGGGGAGGAGGATTGAGCGTGTTCGACACCCGCACCGAAACATTCCGCAATTTCACCGTACAGGACGGACTGCCGGGCAATTACATCCTCTCCATCGAGGCAGGGCCATACGGCAATCTGTGGATCGGGTCCAACGGTGGATTGAGCCGGTTCGACGGCGAAACGTTCTTAAATTATTCGAAAACAAATGGATTGATCGGCCAATTCGTGTTCAGCATCGAGTTCGCCGACGACCATTCCCTGTGGATGGGGAGTCATGGAGGCATGAACCGCTTCAAGTTTGATCCCAAGTCGCATGAGTTGATTAAGATTGATGGAACCACAGATGAACACAGATAAATAAATTAACCGCAAAGACGCAAAGGCGCAGAGAAAATCTTGATTAAAAATCCCTCGCCCGTTCAGGGGATAATTGTATTCGTCCTCTCTCCCTTGGGAGACCTTTGCATAACCCGTCGTTGCGAGGAGCGTGAGCGACGAAGCAATCCAGAGGCTCTGGGTCTACCCGTACCGGGCATGAAGGCAAAGGTGGAATAACCACAGCCACGCCGCTTTGCGGCTCACGATGACGTGTTGGATAGTTTAGGGTAAACTTTATTTAGATTCTCGACTTTAAAGGAGGTCAGGGGGATTTAATCAGTTTTTGTAAAGAAAACCCAAAAACTCACTGCTGATTTTTCAAAGCCGCGATATTTTTTTTAACCAACTTCACCCTATGCGGCAGGTTGGCCTTTTCAAAAATAGTCAGCGCTTTCTGGGAATATTCGAGCGCTTTGTCGTATTGTCCTTTTGAATTCCACACCTCTCCTAGGTTGCTCCAAACAATCGCAGTATCTGGATGATCAGGGCCAAGTGTTTTTAAATTTATTTTCTGTGCCTTCTCGAAATGCTCAATGGCCTTGTTGTATGCACCCATGCCTCTACAGGCTTCCCCTAGGTTATTCCAATTTATGGCGACATGGTGATGTTCGGGTCCAAAAGTCTTAATAACAATGGCCAAGGATTCCTCAAAATAATCTATTGCTTTTTCAAACTGGCCTTTAGCCATCGACACTCCCCCCAGGTTGTTCAAAACCGCTGCTACGTTGAGATGGTCAGGGCTAAAAAAAATTTTACTCCCTTGCAACGCCTTTTCGTAATATTCGATAGCTTTGTCGTATTCACCCTTATCCTGTAGAGCAGATCCTAGGTTATTCCAAACAACTATTATTTGTGGATTTTCGGTGCCAAGAACTCTTAAAATAATTTTTTGTGCCTTTTCAAAATTTATGATGGCCTTATCAGATTGGCCCGTCTTATTTAACGCACCTCCTAAGTTGTTCCAATCCCTTGCAACTGAATTGTGATCTGGGCCGAAGGTCTTAAGATCACTTTCAAGAGCTTTCTGGAAATATTTAATGGCTTTGTCGTATTTCCCTTTTTTTTCCCAAACTGAACCCAGGTTATTCCAATCGACAGCAATGTTGGGGTGTTCCGGGCCGAAGGTTTTGAGATCACCGGCCAGTGCCTTCTCGTAATACCCGATGGCTTTATCGTGTTCACCCAGTGTAGAAGCTAGTAACCCTGCATCGTTTAGATAAATGGGATTTCCAGGGGCAATTTCCAAAGCGCGATCAAAATGCTTACGTGCAGATTGATAGTCATTTTGTGCAAATGCTATTTTACCCAAAAAATTCTCTGATCCCGCCTCCCTAGTGGATGAACATGAAATACTTGTGAAAGAAATCAGCAGGAAAATTAATAACAACCGGGAAAATAAATTCCCGGATGTTATTTTTAATTTCAAAATTACTTCACTTCGATTCTTCAAGATATTTCCCCTCAAACGATTCCAGGAGTTAAAAATCATCTTCGTCATCGTCTTCGTCGGACATGGCTTCGTCCACTTCCGCCTGTTCGGCCTGATCGATCAGTTCCTTGATCTGCTCGTATCCTGAAGCCAGTTTTTGAATGTTGACCAGCAACGTGATGAGCTGGGCATCGGGGGCTTCACGGATACCGGCGACCAAAGCGCCGCGTTCATCTTCATCATATTTTTCATCCCACTCCTCAAACGTCGTCAGGATCTTGTCCTTGCAGTGGATCAAATCGTAAAAAAAGCTTTGAATTTCAATCTTGGCCATGAATCACCTTCTATTGGGTAAATGGGGAGTTTTAGAATATTTTTAACAGGATACTAAATTTTATTTCCACAAAATCTTTATAGATATTAATATATCCGCTAGGAAATCGGGTTTCTTCTATAATAATCAAGGTTGCGGTTGAGTTTAACACTAAATCAATTGATATAAAGGTCGTATCTATGGCTGAAGGCGAGCGGTTTGTCGATAACGGGGACGGGACCGTGACCGACACGAAATACAACAAAATGTGGATGAAGGAAGACAGTTGGCAGATGCGTGGAAAGTGGTTGACCTGGAAAGCCTCGCATAAATACGTGGCCTGGCTGAACGAACAGAAGTTCGCCGGTTACGACGACTGGCGCGTGCCCAAAAATCAGGAATGCCGGAATCTATACGATCACGAATGCAAAAATACCGATTTCGACGGAGACATCGTCCACATCGACTACATCTTTCCCGAAGGGTGCGGGTCTACCCTGTGGTGCAACGAGGAACAGGGAATCAACGGCCTGGCGTATAATTTTTATAGCGACCGGGGTTATCAGGTGCGTAAGAAATCGTCCGATGAGGGCAATATGGGCTGTCGGCCCATTCGGTCTTCCGGGCCGGAGAAAAAAATACAGGGTCGTCTTTCGGCGACGGGACGTTCCCGGCGGGGAGATTAATTCTATCCTATTCGAAATTACATCATGACAACTCATCGCGCCACCTTTGCGGAAATCGACCTCAACGCGTTCAAACACAATCTGGGCAAGGTTCGTTCTCTCCTTGAGCCTGAAGTCAAGATCATGGCGGTGGTGAAGACAGACGCTTACGGACACGGCGCGATACCCTGCGCCAAGGCGGCTGTCGAAGCGGGGATTGACTGGCTGGGGGTGGCCATCTTAGAGGAGGGCGTGGAATTGCGTTATAGCGGAATCGACGCGCCCATTCTGGTAATGGGGGGCATTTTTCCCGATGAAGCAAAAAACCTGATCCAATACGGTTTGTCCACTGGCGTGAGTGATCTTCCTTTAGCCAATGAGCTTGCCAGGCAAGCGAACAAACAGGGCAAAACGGTCGGCGTTCATATAAAAATAGACACCGGGATGGGACGACTGGGAATGAACCCGGACAAGCTTCCAGCTTTTATGGAACAAATGCAATCGCTGAAAAACCTGCGTGTGGAAGGAATCTTCACGCATCTGTCCTCCGCCGATGAAGCCGACCCCGAATTCACCCTTCGGCAGTTGGATCGCCTGAACCAGGCAGTCGATCAATTGAAATCGAAAGGCATCGAGCTTCCCATGACACACGCCGCCAATTCTGCGGCCATCCTGAATTTTCCCGCCAGTCATCTGGACATGGTGCGACCGGGCATCAGCCTTTACGGAACACTCGGACTAAGCGAAAAAAATTCATGCCCAGACCAGACAGCATCGCCCGGCGTGAGCAAACTGGCCCTCCGCAAGGAGCCGGTCATGCAGTGGAAAACCAAAATCCTGCAACTCCGCAAAATACCCAAAGGAACTCCCTTGAGTTACAACCGGCAATTCACCACCGACCGGGAAAGCCTGATAGCCACTCTACCTGTTGGTTATGGCGATGGCCTGAATCGCGCTTTGTCAAATAATATGGATGTATTGGTGAGGGGGCAACGGGCGCCGCAGGTGGGAACGATCTGCATGGACCTCAGTTTGATCGACGTGACAGATATCGAGGGCGTGCGACCGGAAGACGAAGTGGTGTTGTTCGGGCAACAGGAAAATGAAATGATCACCGTCGATGAAATGGCCGAACGGTGCGGGACCATCTCCTACGAAATTCTTTGCAACGTGGGCAAACGCGTGCCAAGGGTTTATCTGGATTGATCCGATCTAATCTTCCACCAACTTCAAGTCACCCACCTTTTTAATCGCATGCGTCTGGCAATACTGGCGAATTCCTTCGATGACCTTCATCGTGACACCGGGGTCGATAAAATTGGCGGTGCCGATCTGAATAGCCGTGGCTCCGGCGGATAGAAACTCCAGCGCGTCTTCCGTAGTCGAGATGCCGCCCATGCCGATCACCGGTATCTTCACCGCGCGTACGGTCTGATACACCATGTTCAGCGCGATCGGCTTGATGGCGGGGCCAGAGAGCCCGCCGGTTTTATTTGCCAGATAGGGTTTACGAGTTTCCAGGTCGATGGCCATGCCGATCGCCGTGTTGATGAGAGAAAGCGCATCCGCCCCACCTTCTTCGGCGGCTTTCGCAATTTCGGTGATGTCTGTCACGTTGGGGGAAAGTTTGACGATCAGAAATTTCTTCGTCGCCTGCCGGACCGCAGTCACCAGCTTTAGCACCACGGCGGGATCGGAACTGAACTGAACGCCGCCCTCTTCCACATTGGGACAGGATATATTCATCTCCAGCGCGTCCACCCGTTGCACATCCGACAGGCGGGTGGCCATTTCGATATATTCGTCTTTCGTGTCTCCAAAAAAATTGACCAGGATGCGGGTTTTATAATTTTCCAACAGGGGAAGTTTGTCGCTGAGAAATTTATCAAGACCGATATTTTCCAATCCAATGGCATTCAACATACCCGACGCGGTTTCCACCATTCGGGGAACCGGATTGCCCATGCGCGGTTTCAGCGACAAGCCTTTGGTAGAAAATCCCCCCAGCCGGTCCAGATCCACAAACGGCAAATACTCCAGTCCATACCCAAAAGTACCCGACGCCGCAATGACCGGGTTGGTGAATTCCAACCCCTCCATTTTGACAGACAGATCCACATTGTTTCCGATCGTCATTTAATTCCCCCATCCGAAGCGGGGGAAAACAAAGACGGAACCCCGGCGTATCGAATCACCACCATAGTAACCCTCTCTTTTTCAATAAGATTGACTCAACAAAACTCATCATCCGGTATTGACTCGTAAAATAAACAGGGATATAATTATTGCCAGTATATGGGTTGAAGCGAATCATTATCGATTCACCGTGACACCCATGAGTATACCATTCCTGTAAAACCAGCTTAATAACAAAGATTTAAAACTAAATTTTTCAAATTGGCCATACTAAGGAATTTTTTTACGTTGAACCATAAAATTAATTTAAACTTTAATTAATTCCCAGGATTTTTATGTCTCAGACAATGGAAGACCAAGAGCTTGAACAAGATAAAACTTACCATAAAAGCATTGACTCCTTGATTGAAGATGCTGAGATCGAGGCGGAAATTGAGGCTGAAAAAAAAGTCCGGTCTAAAAATACACGCCTTTTATCCATTTCGTTGGTTGGAGTCGCGCTGATCGGGTTCATATACTGGCAAGTGAGCGCAACCACTTTCACAAAAAATATCACTGGCGAGGCTCTCCCCGACTTGGCAGAACCCCAGCCCGTTGAGGAAATAGCTGTGGCTGAACCTAAACCTGCTCCGGTCGCACCTGCAGAACCGGAAGCACTGCCCGCAGAAATAACCAATAACGTTGAGCCTGAAGTTGCGAAGGCGGCCCCGGTTGTTGCCCCAGTTGAAAAAATTATAAAAAAGGTAGAACCCGTCGTCGCTGAACCCCTCATCGCTAAAGAGCTTCCAAAAGAACCCACATCCAAGCCAATCGTAAAGGCCGTGGTATCTCAACCCGCAAAAATACAAACGCCTGAAACTCCTGCCGCTAAAAAATATTTCGTTCAAATGGGCACATTTTCCATTGAAAACAACGCCAAAGGCCTTGTCAAACAGTTAAACAGTAAAGGCTTTAAACCCTCAATCCAGATCAGGAGCGGTCGAGCGCAAAAGCACATTGTATTTGTCGGTGGTTTCTCCACAAAGGAGAGCGGCAGTCAGGCGTTCAACGATCTGAAGTCCAAGGGATTTAATTCTGTCATGGAAGAACTGGACGACAATTCCTACACCATCGTCCTGGGAAAATTTGCGACTGCAAGCCAGGCCGAAAAATTAAGAGACAAGTTAAGTTTTGAGGGTTTCCTCTCCAGTTCAAGAGTGAGTAAAGTGAGCAGTATCGTTTATATGGTACAACTCGGAGCCTTCGACGGCATGCGTCAGTCAAAAATGGTGCAAAAGAAAGTCGGAAGAGCCGGGTTTAACGACAGTTTTATTCGCTAAGTAAACGCCCCCTTTAAATAAATTGAGGGGGATCATCTACCGTGGCCGGTTGCGGCCACCTGCCCTCCTGTATATTTATCCGAATTTCAGTGCCCTGGATAACTTAAAAATAACTCTTTCGCTACCGTGAAAATTTATTTTTGCGACTCTGTCAATTCGTGGTTAACTATAATATAAGGAGATTAACTCATTATTTGTATCTTATTAAGGAGCCGTCCATGAAAAAATCAGGTCTGATCTTGTCTTCAATTTTATTTTCCTTTTTCATCATCCTTTCTTCGTCAGCTTTCGCCCATGAAGGCGAACACGACGATGCCTATGAGGAAGGCTCCGCCAAACACCAAAAGCTGGAAGAAGGTAGCGGATCGTCCGCAGTGCAATCGGGTGTGGAAAAAGCTGAAGAATATAAATCCGATCACGAAGAAGCTGAAGAAGAGGGAAGTTTTTCTTACAAGCGTCATAGAAAAGAAATGAGCGCCAAGAAAAAAGCCATCCAGGAAAATATGCAAAATCCCGCAGGCGCCGCCGGTAAAATGGAAGAAGGAAGCGGTAAAAAATAACCTGGATGACTCGATGAACAAACGTTGAAAATATCCTACCAAACCGGTTATCTAAAAGCGCCTCAAGAGAGGCGCTTTTAATATGTCCCCTTCCAACTCATAGGCTGTCAACTGGACTATGAGTCAATCCCCTATTGAACGGGGTTGACGGCTACAAGGACCCAAAATATCAATTATTAATGATCCTCATTTATAAATGAACGTTTGCTTTTCTTTCAATTCTTTAGCACCTCGCCCATCAAAAAAACACCATGCTGATTAATTTTTTTCAGTTGCTCCTGGGCCTGCCCTTACTTTATTACGGCGGGGATTTATTAATCACCGGAAGCATTCGGCTTGGGCAAAAATATCGGATCAGCCCATTCATAATAGGCGCCACAATCATTGGTTTCGGGACTTCGGCTCCTGAGCTTGCGGTTTCCATCTTTGCGGCGCTCAAAAATTCTCCCGAATTGGCGCTGGGAAACGTGATCGGCAGTAATGTGGCCAATGTTGCGCTTGTCCTTGGCTTAACGGCTTTCCTCATTCCCCTCACCATAGGTAAAAAACGTCTGAAAGAAGAGTCCCCTGCCTTTTTGCTGACAACTTTTCTCATCATGTTTCTGATTTGGGATTTTCGCTTGTCAGCGCTGGAGGGGGGATTCATGGTTCTTCTGCTGGTCCTGCACTTGTGGAATTCCTTTCGTAAAAAAGAGGCGTCTGAAATAGAAATGGAAGGGGAAATCGGTCTCTGGTCGAATAAGGGAATCTTCTTTCAATTCCTTCTCATTATTTGCGGGCTGGTGCTTTTGGTTTCCGGAGCCAGGTTTATGGTCGATGGCGCCGTTGCCATTGCCAAAACCCTGGGGGTCAGCGAGTGGTTCATCGGCATTTCCATCGTTGCCGTGGGTACGAGTTTGCCGGAAATTGTTTCTTCGATCATGGCCGCAAAACGGGGACATGGAGAAATGGCCATCGGAAATGTGTTCGGTAGCAATATCTTTAACGTACTCATGGTGCTTGGCATCACGGCTTTAATCAAGCCGCTTGAAATTACAGAACCCATTCAAGCGGATTTGATTTTCACCACCG
>CAYPQH010000033.1:0-8200 GCA_964412825.1 uncultured Nitrospinaceae bacterium
GCCGAAATGGCACCCGGAACGGTGGCCAGCGCATAGTTCGGGAAATTACTGCGGGCAAGCTCGGTGGCCAGCCCGGAGTTTTGCATGCCCACCTCGATGGACACCGTCTGCGCGTCCTTTTCCTCAAACTTCAGCATACGAGATAACAGGTAGCCGAGCGCAAACCCCAATACGTGCAGGGTGAGGATGACGATCAGCAAGTGCAATCCGGTTTCCATGATGGCGGTTTTTTTGGCCGCCAGAATAAAATCCACGATGAACACAATAGAAAGCACGGCGAGCAGTGGCGTGTACGGATTTATTTTTTTGACTGCCCGGTGGAAATAATGGTTCAGGAAAACTCCGAGCAGGACCGGCAGGATCACGATTTTGAGGGTGTTGGTCAATAAGCCGATGGTGTCCACTTCAATGGCGGTTCCGGTCAGGTCTCTGGATAAAGATTCGATCAATAGAGTGGTCAACACCGGCGTCAGGAACACAGCCAGCAGGGTGGAAAATGTGGTCAGGCTGACCGACAGGGCGACATTGGTGCGGCCAATAAAACAAACCACATTGGATGCGGTACCTCCCGGACTGCACGCGACCAGAACAATGCCAATCATATAATCAACCGGCAGATTGAAGGCTTTAGCCAACCCGTATCCTAGTGCAGGCATGATGATGTATTGCAGACTCACGCCGAGAAGAATGGGGCGGGGGATTTTCATCACCTGCTGAAAATCTTTGAAGTCCAGAGTCAAGCCCATACTCAGCATGATGATGCCGAGGAACAGCGGTATCCAGTCGGGTTGGAACCATAGGGCGGTGGCGGGTTCCCACAAGGCCAAAGCGGCACCTGCCAACACCCAAAGGGGAAAGGCATTGGCGAGGGTGAGAAACAACTTCTCGGTGGAATTCACTTAAGTAAAGTTCAGGGTTTTTGAACGAGGATGCTGGAATAGGCAATCTCGCCATCATCGAAGGCCTGGTAGCGGATGACCTTAAAATCCTTAAAAGTTTCTAGCAGTTCGTTGGTTTCCAGCAACCATTTGGGGTTGAACTTCGCGTATTTCAGATAATCCATATTATAGGTTTCGATCAGAGCCATGCCGCCGGGTTTGAGGGCTTTCATGAACTGCGTGAACAGATCCCGTTGCATGTAGTAGGTGCAGATGATGAGGTCGTAGGCATTTGTTTCCAGGGTGTACGTTTCCAGATCGACCACCCGTGTTTCGATTTTCGTATTTTGAGCCTGAGCCAGATGCCGGGCTTTTTGCAGTCCCTTCTCGGAAATATCCAGCCCCAGAACATCGAAGCCTTTAGTCGCCAGATAGACCCCGTTGCGGCCTTCGCCCATGGCGATATCGAGGGTTTTGCCTTTGGGAAGCAGATGTAGATTCTCTGTCAGAAACGGGATGGGAGTTTTTCCGAAAATATAGGTTTCGGTGTCGTATTTACCATCCCAGCGGGATTTATCCTTTTCTTTGGCGATTCCTTGAGTGGGGATGAGAAGGAGGAAGAGCAGAATCCAGATTCCTCTAAAGATCGAAGGATGCAACGGTCGGCAAAGTGGTATCATGGGTGAGTTCCTTTTAAAGGGAAATTTTAATTTATTCTACCGGATGGAGGGGGGCTGTCAAGACGATTTGCCCGTTTGATTTGCCTGCCGGGAGATTGTAAAATGAGGCGATCCCAATCCCTGTCACTGATCTTGATTTTTGGTTAAAGAATTTATTTGGAGGTTCACATGCAACACCCAAAAAGAGTCCTGACCCTGAAGATTCTCTCAACTTTTCTGGTGGTGCTGATTTGCGCCACACCGCTTTTTGCCAATGGTCTGAAAAATAAAAAACCCGTTGCCCAATCGGCTGACAAACGATTCAAAGATTATGGCGATGGCACCATTCTGGATGTGAAGACAGGGTTGATGTGGATGAAAGAAGATACCTGGCAACGGGAAGGCAAATGGGTCAACTGGTACAACGCCCAGGAATATTCGCAACGCATGAATAATAAAAACTTTGCCGGTTATTCCGACTGGCGTCTGCCCACGCCCGAAGAAGCCCAGACGCTTTATGAGCGCCGCAAGCGGAATGTGGATAAAGACGGCGATAAAATTTATATAGACCGAATGTTTCCTGCCGGGGCCGGGTGGAGCACCTGGACCAATAAGGAAAAAAGCGGTAAAGCCGTCGTCGTTTCATTGAAAGATGAGGGCGGTGCGAGTTATCAAGATAAGATCAGTGGCGCCGATGCCTTTCTGCGCCTGATCCGGGGGCCGGTCTCCTGACTCGTTGTTTTTCGTAGAAAATTTTTTAATGGTTTTGTGCTCCCTCTACACGGCACTTTGCGATGTTTTTCATCTTCTCGCAACCCCTCCTGATTGTGGCAACCTCACAGCCGAACTGTAAACAAATGACTTAGGGTGACAGCTAAAGCAATTCAAAACACTTTTTCAATCATCTGCTATTTAGGGGGTGGTCAAGAAGGTTTAAGCGGTTTATTATTTTGTTATCGGATAAATATGATTTTCTGGGAGCTTGGAAATGAATTTCCTTTTTCGGGGGAAAGGAGGGGATTTGCGCGAATATTTTGTTTAATTTTTGATCGTCTTTATAGGGGTAATACAAATAAAGGAGGTAGCAAAAATGGTCAATATTAAAATGGGTTTTCTGGTTTTGGTTCTCGCGGGATTGGTTTCGTCGCCAGCTTTTGCCGGAGACGCTCCCCCGAACCCTCTCAAAGGATACACGATACATGTAACAGCTCCACATATCATGGATGGGGAGGTGATCGGCCCTTTTCATCATTATTGCAAACCGATCAATGCAGATATTATTCAGTGCATCTTATTTGAATCTACGGATGAAAACGCCCGCATGACAGAAGTCGAATACATGGTTTCTAAAAAACTGGCGCGAAAAGTGATTCCTAAATGGTCGCACAAGCAGAACTGGCACGATCATGCACAGGAAATAGCCACCGGTCGCGTGGCGATTCTAAACCCGACGGACCCGAAAGCACAGAAGGGACTGGCTGAATATGTGAGCAAGACCGATGGCATTATTTTTCATCTATGGCCTAAAGGGTCTCCTATCCCGGACGGTTCGGTCATGATTGCGCAATCCATCGGCCATTGGGAAGCGTTGCATGGACAGATGGGTAAAGAAATCGCCGAAGCAGAAAAAGAATCTCGTTCTTCGGCGAAGATAAACCGCCTGACGGCTGACTTCTTCAAGAAGACGGGAATTTCTGAAACGGCGGGATCTTTTGGCAATTGATATTTTTTAAAGAACGATGACATCGTATTCGCCTGTCTTCTCCCGGCAAGGGAGAAGGCGGTGCGGTGTGTTTAAGGAAAGCATATGATGAAAAAACTGGTGAAATATTTTGGAGTTGCGGCAACTTTGTGGGTTCTGACAGGGGGGGCAAACGCGTTTGCGTTTCATGCGAATATTTACGAACCACGAGTTCCAAAAGAAATGCTGGAAGAAATTCAGGAGATTGAAAGCCCTTATCCGGTAGCCAGAGAACGCATTGAAGCTGGAAGGCATGTGTATTTTGGCAAAGGGTTGTGTGTGACCTGTCACAGTAAGGACGGGACTGGAGCCAGGATTCCCGGTCACTCTCCCCGCAACTTCACCAATAAAAAATGGCAGGAAGCACGCACGGATGGTGAACTGATGTGGATTTTGCGGAATGGCAGCCCTGGAACGGGAATGCCCATCCGGGTTGGAAATGTGATTTCTGAGGAAGAGGGCTGGAATGTGATTCAATTCATCAGGTATTTGGGGCGGAAGTAACCGTTCCCCTGAATCCCATTGAAGGAGTTGATAGAAATGGTTAACAAAATTGCAAGACAGCAGGTGGGGAAGGTCGCCTTATTTTTAGCGATTTTTGCGATTCTCTCCTTACAGGGAACGGATACACTTGCGCTGGAGATGGAACAAAAAGGCAATTCGCAGACTTTGAAGTTTCAGGATGCAATATTTCCTGAAGGGATGATTCTGAAGGTGGTGCATGAAGGGGGGGCTCACAAAATTCCCGGAGACTTTGAAGAACCCCTTCCCGGGATTTGCCCGCAGATGCGCAACACTCCTCAGGCTCCTGAAGCTTTTTATCAGATGACCAACCCCCTGAACCCCACGCCGAAAAATTTGCAGGCGGGCGAGGCGCTGTTTAAAATTGACGCCCAGCCAACGGCCTGCAAGGTGTGTCATGGATTCGGCGGCGATGGGATGGGAGTTATTTTTGAGCAGCTGTCTCCCAAACCGAGAAATTTCACCTGCTACTACACGATGGATGACATTCCCGACGGTCAAATTTACTGGATCATAAAAAATGGGTCGCCGGGAACCCCGATGCCGTCGTTCGGGGCTTTGAGTGATAAGCAAGTCTGGCAGTTGGTGCTTTATATTCGGCAATTTTCCCAAAAAAGCAAATAAAGGGAAATGGACTCAGGCGCATGAACGTTTTTCATAAATCCATTTTTGTTTTGTCGATTTTAACTTTAATATTGGCAACGGTGGCGCAGGTTTTGGCAGGTCCCATGATGATGCGGCATGGCAGAGGGCCGGGAATGCACCATCATAGTATGGGGTTTGGCGGCAAAGGAATCTGTCCGCAACAGCGGGTGACGGCTCAGGCATCGGAAGATATTTATCAGTTGAAAAATCCGTTGGAGCCTACGCAAAAAAACCTGGATGCCGGAGAATCTTTATTTCGTGTGGAAGCCCAGCCCACCGCCTGTAAAATTTGTCACGGAGTGGTTGGCAATGGGTTTGGGATGATGGCGCCAGGATTGTATCCTCCGCCACGCAATTTCACCTGCGCCGAAACCATGAACCCCATTCCCGACGGTCAGTTGTTTTGGATCATCAAAAACGGGTCGCCCGGAACGGGGATGCCTGCTTTCCCGGAATTGCGGGAAACGCAGGTCTGGCAATTGATCCACTATATACGCCAATTTGCCAAATAGATGCCATGACTGCCCATCCCTGCGGACGCAGAGGGGCAGGGTGAAACGGAGTTTCGCGAATCAATGAATCGTTAGTTTTTTATATTTCGATCGGCGGTTTTCCTCTTTGCCTTTCAGCTCCTGCTTGTGTTTTTCCCGGTACTCATCGAAATTTCCTTCAAACCAGCGCACCTTGTTGTTGCCTTCAAATATCAGGAGATGCGTGCAGATTCTGTCCAGGAAACAACGATCATGGCTGATCACCAGGACGCAGCCACTAAAGTCCAAAATGGCATTTTCAAGATTGCTCAGGGTGGTGACATCCAGGTCATTGGTGGGCTCATCCAGAAGGAGCACGTTGCCGCCACGTCGCAACAGCTTTGCCAGATGCACCCGGTTGCGCTCGCCGCCGGACAGGTTGGCGACATTTTTCTGCTGGTCCGTGCCTTTGAAGTTAAACCGGCCCACATAGGATCTTGAGTTGACCGTCTTGCCGGCGATTTCAATGTGGTCGGTGCCGTCGGTGATTTCTTCAAATACGGTTTTGTTCGCATCCAGTTCGTGACGGTGCTGATCGACGTAGGATAGTTTCACGGTCGATCCCAATTCGACGGTTCCTGCATCCGGTTTCTCTTCGCCGACGATCATACGGAACAGAGTGGTTTTCCCCGTTCCGTTAGGCCCGATCAGGCCAACGATGGCGCCTCTCGGAATGGAGAGAGAAAGATCTTCTATCAGCAGGTTGTCGCCAAAGCCTTTAGTCACGCCATTGATCTCGATGACCTTGTCGCCGAGCTTAGGGCCGGGGGCGATCTGAATTTCCAGAGAGTTCTCCTGAATCTCCTGTTTATTCGTGAGCATATTTTCGTAATTTTGTACCCGCGCCTTGTTTAATTTTCTGCGTGCGCCGGGGCTGGTGTGCAACCAGTCGAGTTCTTTTTGCAGGCGTTTATGCAGATTGGAGGTATTTTTTTCCTGATGCTTCAGGCGGGCGGCCTTTTGCTCCAGCCAGGACGTATAATTTCCCTCAAAAGGAATGCCCTTACCGTTGTTCAGTTCCAAAATCCATTTGGTGATGTTGTCGAGGAAATAGCGGTCGTGAGTAGAGACAATGACGTTGCCGGGGAAATTGGCGAGGGTTTCTTCCAGCCATTGAACGGTCTCCGCATCCAGGTGGTTGGTAGGCTCGTCCAGCAGAATCATGTCGGGTTTTTGCAGCAGCAGTTTGCAGAGCGCGACTCGTCTTGCCTCACCGCCGGATAATGTCGAAGCGATTTGGTCGTCGGCGGGAAGCACCAAAGCATCCATGGCGACATTGACCTGACGGTCTAGCTCCCAGCCGTCCACAGCGTCGATCTCATCTTGCAGGCGGCCCATTTTATCGAGCGCTTTTTGCATGGCGTCGTCATCCATGGGTTCCGCAAGTTTGGCGCTGATGTCGTTGAACTCCTGAATCATTTGTTGGATATGGCTGAAAGCTTCTTCAACGTTTTCGCGCACGGTTTTATCCTGACTCAAAACCGGCTCCTGAGGAAGGTAACCGATTTTCGTGCCTTTCATGGCCTCGGCTTGCCCCTCGAACTCCTTGTCCTCTCCCGCCATGATTCCCAGCAGAGTGGATTTCCCAGACCCATTTTCGCCCACGATGCCAATCTTGGCACCATGATAAAAGGAAAGGTGGATGTCTTTGAAAATAGCTTTGGTGCCGTAGGTTTTGCAAAGGCCCTGCATCGTAAAAATATATTCGCCTGCCATGAGTCCTCTTTGTAAATAAGTTAAGGGGGTATTGTTGATGCGTTAAATTGCCATAAACTGGATTCGAATTAGATCTTATGGGATTTCATTTGTAGCACAATGAAGTCTTTCTCGTTATTAAAAATGATGTCCATTCCAAAATTATCAGCGATCCATGTGAAAGTGTTGCTGGAATAAAAGACAATGTGCGTGGGGTCTCTTTTATAGTACCAGTTGTCGAAGGATTCGCGGCAAGGAAGCTCATTTTTTTTCGGAACCTGCCGGGTCATGACACTCAGATAACCTCTCGGATTGATGAGCGTGACCAAACGAGCGATTTCCTTTTCCGGTTCCTTGAAATGCTCAAACGTTTCGGTGGATACGACGAGATCGAAGGTGCCGCCAAAATCGGACTCGGGGAAAAAATAGCGGTCGTACCCTTTGGCGGCATAGCCCGCGCGCGTCAGCAGGGTTTGCAAAACGGGCTCGTAGCCACAGCCATAATCCAATATGGTTTGAACTCCCGGACAGACTTTCTGGATGATCTGGATTTTTTCCTGGAACATTTGAACGTAGCCTGCGTTATCCAAGCTGTTTTCATGCTTCAGATAGTGGTCAATCTCTTCCTTCTCAGTGATGAAATATTTTTCAGGAACAAAGATCAACTGGCATACAGGACATAGCCAGTATTCCCTTTTTTCTTTGGCCTGAAAAAAACGGGATTTTGAATTACATAAAAGACAATTCATCAGGGAAGCGGGGATGACAGGTTGATTTTTCGGATTTTTATTTACTTGATTCCGAGGGATGCCCGGATATAATCAACCTTAAATTTAAATTAATCCGACTATTTGTCTTTACCTGTTGTGTCAGGTCAAGTCTTTCAATAAAGGGTGCGCTGTATGGCAGTTTATGTGAATGGTAACGCAATTCGACCGGGATTTATCATTAAGTACAACGATAATTTGTACCGGGTGATGACGGCAGAGCACCGGACTCCTGGAAATAAAAGGGCGTTCATGCAGGTGAAGCTGCGCAAAATCAAAGATGGAACGCAAACCGAAATCAAGTTTCGCGCTGATGAGGCGATCGAGCGTGCGGTTCTGGAACAATCGGAGATGGAATACCTGTATAGCGATGCGTCTGGATATTGTTTCATGAATTGTGAGACTTATGAACAGACCTTTTTTGATGAAAAGTTTGTTGAGGACGCTAAAAAATACTTATTACCCAATGCCCGCGTCCAGATCGAGTTTTGCGATGGAGGTCCGATAGGGATATCGTTTCCAGAGACTGTGGACCTTGAAGTGATCGACACCGAGCCTCCATTGAAAGGCGCTACCGCCTCCGGGTCTGGCAAACCGGCGACGTTGGAAACCGGGCTGGTGGTCAATGTTCCGCAGTTTGTTCAAGTGGGAGAGCGTGTTAGAGTCTCCACAACCTCTGGAGATTATCTGGAAAGGGTCAAAAAATAAAACGCCTCTTCCTTGAAAACTTCAGTTCGTAATTTTTTATCGTCAGGCGCTTTTG
>CAYPQH010000033.1:8300-16366 GCA_964412825.1 uncultured Nitrospinaceae bacterium
AACGCCTCTTCCTTGAAAACTTCAGTTCGTAATTTTTTATCGTCAGGCGCTTTTGTGTCGGCGAAGTTTCACTTCCCCCCTTGGTTTTTACCTCTGCTCCGGTCTGGAAACTCAACAGAAGCGTCTTAACCATGAATAGACGATGAATTCTCCCTCCCTGGGAGTTACGGCCTGTTCTCATAACTACTTATACTTTGCCGAGTTGTTCGATTTTCTTGGGAATTGTGAGATAAGTCATATCTGCAAGATGAAACGCATCCTCTTTTTATAAAAAGTTTGAAAAACCGCAAGTTATCGACGACTGGAGCGCCCAGTGAGGCGATTTTTGCATGGTTTTGCGATTCATTTGATTTGACAACGAAAAAGGTTTAAATTATATTTGAAATTCTATGATATTTTGTTGAAACTTAAAGATTTACAGTTTGATTTCCCCCCCTTGAATCCGTCCAGAGGTACCTCGTGGAAAACTCAGTAACAGATAACTCCTTAAGTATTGTTGAGTTGGTGATGCAGTCCAGTGCTATGGCAAAGGGTGTTTTGTTGATCCTTTTGATATTTTCAATGGTTTCCTGGGCCATCATTCTCAGTAAATTTTTTGTGTATAAATTAGCGAAAAAAGAGGATCAGCGGTTTTTATCTAATTTTTCCAAATCCGAGAACCTCACGCACATTTACAATTTTTCCAGAGAACTTCGCTACAGCCCCATTGCCAGAGTATTTTTGAGCGGTTATCGGGAGCTGTTTCTTTTTCAGGATCTGGCAAAAAAAGAACGGGACCGGCGGGGAGAATCGCCTTCTGCCCACGGAGAGCCTCTTTCAGTTAAAGACATTAAGGGCATCAGCCTGGTTCTCAATAAGTCCATTAACCGGGAAATCACCCGCTTATCGCAAGGGTTGGATTTTTTAGCCACGACAGGCAGCACGGCTCCTTTTATCGGCTTGTTCGGGACGGTCTGGGGCATCATGTACTCGTTTCGGGCGATTGGGATGCAGGGGTCCGCCAGCATTGGCGGTGTAGCGCCAGGAATTGCGGAAGCGCTGATTGCCACGGCGGCAGGTCTGGCGGCGGCGATTCCTGCGGTTATTTTTTATAATTATCTCAGCGATAAAATTCGACTGTTCACCAGCTTAATGGATGATTTTTCGCATGATTACATCTACATGGTTGAAAAAAACTTCATGCGGGAACAAGCGCGTGACAGAACATTTGATTTTTCCTGATGCCCGTTTGAATAACATGAATTTGGAGAGACAAGGATGCGAAACAGACGGCGACCCATGATGGCGGAAATCAACGTCACTCCTTTTGTAGACGTTATGCTGGTGCTCCTTGTGATATTCATGATTGCGGCCCCCTTACTGCAACATGGCGTGGAGCTGCAATTGCCTGAGGAGTCGATCGCTCCTGTGAAAATCGAGGATATCCCCACAGTTTCCCTGCAGGGCAATAAAAAGATATTTTGGAATAAAGAGGAGTTGGGTAACCTTGTGGATTTAACCCAGAATATTAACGACTATCTTCAACAGCACAAAAATGGTGGTGTCTATTTGCGTGCGGACAAAGTGCTCAACTATGGTTTCGTCATGCGGGTGATGGCAACCATCAAGCGGGCGGGTGTCAAAAATATAGGTATGGTTACGGACCCATCGGGATCATGAGGCTTGAAATCGCGAAGTCGTGGGATTTTAACCAAATGCTGGTGGCTTCCGTCTTTGGCCATCTGTTGTTGTTGACTTTGGTCATTTTTCTTCCCAAATCTACTTATGAAGAAATAATCATCACCCCGGCATTTGTGGTTGAATTGGTTGATGTTCCTACGAGTCACAAGAAAACAGTGCGGAAAATGGCTCGCAAAAATAAGCCTCGGAAAAAATCGATTTCCAAGCCTAAACCCGTTCCTCCTCCCAGGAAAGTCAAGCCGGTGAAACAGGCTCTTAAGTTACCGCCCAAGCCGAAGGCCCAAAAGGTTCCTCCTGATGCCTCGAAAAAGATGCTGGAAAAGCTGAATCAGCTGGATAAAAAACCTCAAGGGGTTATCCATGAGCTGGACCAGCTTGCTAAACTGGTTCCCAAGGCAGCCATTAAGAGCCCTGAGGTGAAAAAAAATCAGCCCATTCAAGAGAAAACTTTTGACGAACGGGATACGTTGAAAAATAAAAAGGTGGAGTTCAAACCCAGGAATGTAGAGCCTCTTCCCAGCGAAGATCCCCTGGATCAATTTGAAAATTTAAAGATGAAGGAAAAGTTTGAGGTCAAGGAAAGCATACCCGAAAAGAAAATTGATACTCGCTTGAAGGAGTTGGAATTTGCTTCTCTTTCACCGAATACGATAAAATTGGGAGGAAAAACGGACGAAAAATCGGCGGTAGATCTTCTGCAAGAATTGGCCAAACTGGAATCCAAGCCCGCTGAGGTGAATGCGTCGGCGGAAACTCAACAGTCAGAATCTGCTCCGACTCAGGAAAAATCCCAGGCGTATGATCCTATTATTCAGAAACTGGAATCTCTGAATTATGAACCGCAGGAAATCAAACCGGATATTGTGGCTAACCAATCATCATCCGAGGCGTTCGAAAGCGATATTCGAAAAGTAAACGCTCCCCAGCAGGTCCATGTGGAAGTCGTTGTTTCTCCCGGTGAGCCTTTTGTTTCGTCTCCAAATCAGGGGAAGCCCAGTGCAGATGCTTTGTCCCGGTATGTAGGGATGATTCAGGAAAAGGTTTACAAAAACTGGAAGAATCCTTTAGGGCAGGATCATAATAAACTGGTTGTTTTTTCCATTAATATTTACCGCAAAGGCAATATCGACCGGCCCGAACTCCAACAGAGTTCCAGAGTGGAGTTGCTGGATAATCTGGCCTTGCGCGCTATTCTCGAATCGGAACCTTTTCCCGCATTTCCAAAAGAAATAAATTCTTCAAATCTTAGTATCAGCATCCACTTCAAATACATTCCGGAAAAAAATAGACATGATTCCTAAACTCATATTAGCGTTGGTTATTTGGTTGCAGGTGTTTCCTGCGGTCGTTCTGGCAGAGCCCAAAATTCGTATCGATTTGCAGCGGGAGACCCGTAAAAAAGTAAATATTGCTATTCCCGAATTTGGTTTGGCAGAAAAATATGAGGATCCCGAAGGGTTGGGGGAAGAGGCCCGAGATATTCTGCAAAATGATCTACAGCTTTCTGAACATTTTACCTTGATTGATAAGGATGTTTATAAAGATATGGCGCTTTTGGAGCAGAACCAGAAAACGGTGGATTATGCCGGTTGGAGTGAAATGGGCACCCAATGGTTGCTGAAGACCCAGTACAAAATCAATCCAAGGGATCAATCGTTCAATGTCACTTTTCGACTGTATGACACCGTCAACGAACGGTTTCTATTGGGGAAAAGATATACATCGACTCGAAAGTTCCTGCGGAAAGCCATTCACCAGTTTGCCGATGAAGTTGTATTGCAATTGACGGGAAAACGGGGTATTGCGGAAACCAAGGTCGCATTTTTATCTCAAATCGAAGGAAGCAAGGAGATTTATACCATCGATTTCGATGGTTATGGATTGCGCAAGGTCACGGATGAAAAAAGCATTATTCTGACTCCGGCCTGGTCACCCGATGGGGGCTGGCTTGTCTACACGTCTTATGCGGCACGCAACCCGGATCTGATGATGATTTCTGCCTCTGGGAAAAGAAGAAGAACCCTGTTGAAACTGCCCGGTCTCAATGCTGCGCCGGCCTGGTCGCCTGACGGCCAGCGGATCGCGATGGTTTTGAGTAAGGACCGTAACTCGGAAGTTTATGTATTAGAGAAAAACTTTGGCCTCAAACGATTGACACGTCATTTTAATATCGATACCTCCCCCACCTGGTCGCCCGATGGAAAGCGGATTGCCTTCACTTCCGACCGATCCGGGACAGGAGCCCCGCAAATTTATATCATGTCCGCGAAATCTGGAGACAAAGGAGGTGTCAAAAGAGTTTCTTTTGGCGCCAGTTACAATGACGATCCCGCCTGGTCTCCCAGCGGTGATAAAATTGCCTTCACCTCGCGTGTCGGTAGAAAATTTCAAATAAAAATTTACGACCTCAAGTCCAAGAAAAGCAAGCAGTTTACTTTTGGTCCAGGCAGTAGCGAACAGCCCTCTTGGTCGCCCGATGGTCGATTTATTGTTTACCGGCATAAACAGAAAGGGCAGTTACAGATTTTCGTCAAACCGGTCAATGGGGGAAAAACCAGACAATTGACTTTTGTCAAGGGCGGGGGGTACAGCCCCGCCTGGGCTCCTTACACTCGAAAGTAAACAGAAGGAAAATCAAGCTGTTGGTTAAAGAAATTACATTTACGTGTGCTTACCAGAAGCTTTTATATTCTTGGCGATTACGGCTCCTTTGGCAGGGGGATGGAGTATATTGTGATATAAATCAAGTAGTTTGCTGTTGCTAAGGGGTGGGAAATTTTGTACAATAAGTGTAATTCTTATGGAAAGTTATTGTCTGCGAGGTTTGCGGAATGGGAAATATTTTTTGGAAATCACGGATTTTGAATTCTTTGTAATATTTCGTCAAAGTAGCCGAATTAATTTTTAAAGATACATAAATAAGAGTGTCTAATTAAATGAAAACGAGGGAAATTATGTCAGGAAAAAAACTTTGGATCAGGGTTTTGGGAATATTTGTAATGTCCGCATTTGTAGCGTCGTGTTCAAAACAGCTCATGCCTCCGGAAATTGAGTCGACAGGTTCTGTGGCGGATAGTGGATTGGAGGAAGTTGCGGAAGGAACCTACGGAACGCAAGAGTTTGCGCCGGAACACGAGTTTGATGGCACCGGGTCTGGAGAGTCTGGTTATGCGGGGCAGGAAAACTTTGCCGATGCGGGAGATGGCAATGGGTCTTCGCTTGGATCTTCTGATGGATTTCCTGGTGGGTCTTATGATGGCTCCAATGGATCGGAATTTGTCCGTGAGGAAAATCTGACCGAATCCGGTACAGTTGACGGAGCGCCTGTTATTTCCAGAGGGGGCGATGCTTACAACCCTTTCGTTGAAGATGGTGCCGGGGCAAATGTTGTGGACCAAGGCATTCAGGAAGCCAGGTTGTATTCCTTTCGCCCGACCTCCGAATTGCAAGACATCCATTTTCGGTTCGACAAATTTGACTTGGACTCGCGTTCCAAAGGTGTTTTGAAGCAGAATGCGGATTTTCTGAAACAGCACCCCAGTGTTAAAGTAGAAATTCAAGGGCATTGTGATGAAAGAGGAACCAATAACTACAACTTGGCGCTTGGGCAACGGCGCGCAGTTTCTACGAAGCGGTATTTGGCTTCGTTGGGAATTCCTGAGAGCCGACTGCATGTTATCAGTTATGGTGAAGAGAAACCTTTTTGTGGCGAAACCAACGAAGGCTGTTGGGGGAAAAACCGAAGGGCACACTTCATGGTTGCTGAATAAGCCAGCCTTTGGTCGCCTAGAGTCATTGTGATAGTTTATATAGAATGAGATCGCAACGGAAAAATTCCGTTGCGATCTATCTATTTTCCCCACAGGAGCTTCTACCCTCAGAATTGAGGTTGTATTTTAGCCACCCTTCTTTATCCACTCCACCGAGATCATTCTCAATGAAAAACCAAAAACTCCAACGGATCGGCATCATTTTTCTAAGTCTGTTTTTCGCTTCCCCTGTAGCCTATGCAGGGGTTTTTGATAATGACGAGGAGAACTGGAGAAGGATCTTCAGGGATATAAAGAAAATCAACTCCCGGTTGGTTACCCTGGAAACGGGAAAGATGAAGGCTTTGGCAAACTCCCAACAGGATCTGTCCCTTCAGGTCGATGAAATTAAGAGTTTAATCCCCAGCCTCCAGGGGGCGGTTGAGCAAAGCCAATCGGAAGTCACCGGGCGTTTTGAGGCAACCATTAGGAAGTTGGCGGATATTGAGAAGCAAATCAAGCAGGATATGATCCGAAATGTCAATCAGCAACTGAGCAGAATTAATGCGGAAGTGACCTCCCAGCTAAATCAGCAAACAATAGCCAACGAAAAATTTCAAGCCAACCTTGCGACTCAATTCGATCAGCTGAAAGGCCATATGGCCGGGGACATGGATAAAATAGCCAATATAAACAAAGGGTCTTTTCAAGAGCTGGTCCAGTCCAACAACCAGTCATTCGCCAAAGTTGTCGAACAATTGAAAGCTCAACAGCAGAACCTTGATAGTTATAAACAAGTCATCAAGTCAGACCTGATCCCCACCATCGTGCAGCAAAATGAAAAAACCAGCACTCAGCTCCTCACTGGAATGTCGAAATCGAATAAAGAAAATAAAAAGACCTTGACTGCAGGGCTGGAAAGTTTAGAGGCTAAAAATCAATTATTGGTGGAAATACTGAAAAAGAATTTGAAAGAAGGAGAAGTGACACGGGGGAATGTTGAGCGTCTTTCTCTCAATGTGGATGCGACGAACAATAATGTCCTCAAACTTAAAGATGCTCTGGTCCTGCAATTAGATTCCCTTTCGCAAGCTCAGCAGGCTCTTGTTGCCGAGGTCGGTAATGGGTCGTTACAAATGAATCAGAAGGTGGAAGGGGTTCATCAGAATTTGATGGTGGCTGGTGAAAAAATAAATAAACTGGCAGAAAGCCTCAAGGGAATACAAGCGCAGACCCATTCCTCAGAGGAAAGAGTGGCTTCCCTTCAGCAGAGTCTGGAGAAAATGAAGGGTGATAATGCCCTGAATGGAGAAAAAATCAACAAACTCATCAGCTCATCCACGAAACTTGCCACTAACAGTAATGCGATGAACCTGTCCCTGCAAAGCGTGGGGCAGTCGCTTAAAACCATCGAAGGAGGGATGACGGGTGTCGAAGCATCCAATCAGAAGCTGACTAAATTGATCGATATTCTGAAAGTCATGGCCACGGAGCAGGGGAAACTGACTCAGGTTTTGGCGGGGCAAGGGGATATTAAGCAATCTCAGAATCAGATACTCACGACTCAGGTGGAGTTGAATAAGGTGCAAGTTGAAATGAGTAGAGTCCAGGCCCAGATGAGCAATGCGGCAAAGGCCAAGGGCCAAATCGACCCCAGTCAGGCGCAGATTTTGAAAGCTCAGAAAAGTCTCAAGCAGGCGCAGAGTCAGGTCATAAAAACTCAGGCGCAGATTTTGAAAGCCCAGGAAAAAATTATCAATGCTCAGAGGCAGTCGCTCAGAGACCAGGCGGAGGCTAAGAAACTACTGGCGGAATTATCGCGAAAAGCCAATGTGAATATTTCCAGAAACGATGCTATCCGTAAAACATTGTCGAATATTGGGAAGCGTTCTGCTTCCACCCCTTCCCGCTAAAAAAAAGGCGTCCCAGGTTTCCGCGACCTTCTAAATAAGTTTGCCGGAATTTTTTCCCTTCCTCTAAATAATCCGTGCCTTATAATGCACGTGCTCCGGGAATTCATATTTCTTAAGAAATAACTCAATAACATTTTTTATATTTATTTTCTCAATGGCCAAACCTGTATCGGAATACGTTTGTCAAAGTTGTGGTCATCGTGTGCCCAAGTGGCTGGGGAAATGCCCAGAGTGTGAGGAATGGAATTCGTTTTCTGAAGAGATCGTGCGCGGCGGTCGAAAATCCTTAAATTCACTGGCCGCACCCGGCGGCAACCGGAAGGGCGGTGTGCAACCGATCACCACCGTCGAGCCCTTGAGTCAAAATCGTTGGACCACAGGCATCAGCGAATTCGACCGTACCCTGGGGGGCGGGATGGTGGAAGGGTCGCTGACCTTAATCGGCGGCAATCCCGGAATCGGAAAATCCACCCTTTTGTTACAAAGCATGGGTTGTATCGCCCGCTCAGGGAGAAAAGTTCTTTATATATCCGGGGAAGAATCTCCAGCGCAGATCAAATTAAGAGCCGAAAGGCTGAATGCTTTGTCGGACAATCTCCTCATCAGCCCGGAGATCTGCATTGAGGAAGTGCAGCGCTTGATCGACCGGGTGGATCCGGCGGTATTGGTGCTGGATTCCATTCAAACTTTTTACACCTCGGAATTGACCTCCGCACCCGGTAGC
>CAYPQH010000034.1:0-4758 GCA_964412825.1 uncultured Nitrospinaceae bacterium
CCCTTCAACAGGCTTCTTTTTTTCTTGAGGTCGATTATTTTGTCCTGAGCTAAAAACTTTCTCGCCTTCAATTCCACCAGGCAGTTGTTTTCCATGTCAATTATTTTAGCCAAAACGGACTCTATTTCCGTTTTCAGTTTTTCCGCCTGTTTTCCAGTCTCAGCCAATTCTTTCTCTGAAAGCCGGGTCACCGCCTTTTCCAGCTCGGCTTCGTTGGCTCTGGCGGTTTGGATGAAAGAGTCTTTTTTTTCTATGACCGCATCCAACCTTTTTTCGTCTTCCTGCTCAATGGCTAACGTTTGTTCTTTCAGTAGACCTAGAACCTGATCGTAGCAATTTTTTTCAATCCGTAAAAATTCCAGAAGGGATGCTGTCGAATCGTTGTGTTTCAAATTCATGCCACCGCAAGAAGATTTCTGCCCGAACCCGGGGGATGAAACAATTCCTAAATTGAGCCAGTTTTCTTTCAAGCCCGAACCAAGGCGCCATTCAATTATTTATCGAGTGAAGTTAGAATACCGTTTTCCGGATTGTTTAACAAGTCAAACGGCTTCACCGGTCAAATCAAGTCATCGACATTTTGTCCGGTTTCTGTTTGAACGCTGGACGGGCTTGAGGGTTGTGAGTTGCTTGCGGTCTGATCGCTCCGAGCAATTTTATCCTGAGACCTGACCTGCTCTGCTTTAGCGGGTGCGACCTCCTGAATGATTTTTTGGGAAGGAGTTTCAAACACGACTTCACGTGACGCTTCCGACCTTTCTCGCTGGCCTTTGATTTCCTCAATCGACTGGGACACCTTCTTGGGGCCAATCTGAATTTCATTTTTGTCCTGGTTTTGAAATTCTCTCAACTGAACCTCGGAGTTTTTATTTCTGCGGGCCTCACTTTTTATCAGGTCGCGGACTTCTGTCGCATCTCTGGATTCGGTACGATTTCTTTGGGTACTGGTTTCTTGAATATTATTTCCAGAAGTATTTTCAAGCCGAGCCCGATCACTCGACCCTTCATCATCGCGTGTTCCAGAGACTGCGGTTTTATCCAGGTCGTTCAATCTTTGTGCGGCTCCGCGTTCTTCGGTCCGGGCGGTGCTATTTCCTGTCCGGGCTTCGCGGCTGATGACAACCCGGTCCTCTGTTTGACGGGCCTCACTTTGGGAATTACTTTCTCTCGCTTTTTCTCTGTTCTGTGTGACCTCTTCATTTTGACGCGGACTCTGGGATTGCAAAGACCGGGCGGCCTCTTGAAGACTGGTGGTCGATTCGCTGACTTGTGCCATGATTCATTCCTCCTAAAATGACCAAAACTCTTGAAAAACCATAAGTAAAGTTTCAGGTTTTTCCATCGATAAGAAATTAAGGATGATTTTGATCAAAATCATCACTATTTCAAAAACACACACCCTTAGACCCCGAAAGCTGACATGGATTGAAAATGGGTATAGGGATACGCTTTTCTTGTCGGAAAAATTTTCTATAACTTTAGTTGCAGTTTAGGGCTAAATTTAAAAAAATCAATTAGATAAGGGCGTGTGGGAGGGGGTGGGAAGATCAATATGCTGGAAAACCGTTCTAAAATCCCTTATTAAGGAGAGCTCCAAAAATCAGGAAATTATCTTGAGTTCAGTTGTTCCTGCGGTAGATTTTTGGCAGTTGTTCTTCCCAATCGGCGTAGTAAGGCAGTATTTCATATTCAAGTAAATCGGCAATGAGCACCCAATCCTGATTTTGATTGGCATCCACCATTTGCCGGGTCAATTCGACAAGATGGTCTTGCCGCTCCTGAAAAGTTTTTCCCTCAAACATTACATCTGCGGATTGGAAGTCAACGGCCTTGGAGATGGAATCCGTGACCTGGGAAAACCATTCCATTCCATCGATAATATTGATGAGAAATTTATTGGCCTCCTGTTCGTTTCCAGATCGGAACAGATCAGACGCTTTCTGGATTCCGGGGATCAGCTTTTTGAGATAATTTTCAGCATTGGCAATATTTTTTTCCAGAATTTGATTTAAGGAGAGCGTCTCGGTTTCCAGCGTCTCGATTTGGGTAATCAAAGTCTGTCTGATTTCCGGGGAATCCACCAACACGTTTTCTTCATTCAACCGAATATTTGCGAAACAATTTCCCGATTCAGGTTCACTTTCTAGAATACGATCCAGAAGGTCTCCCAGGGTTTTCCCATCGCAGGCCAGGTTTTTTTCAATACCATTCACAAGTATTTTCATCAGATCCCTTTGGTTGAATATATTATCGGATCCTGCATGACGCATATTCTAATCATTGTCTTCTGCCATTGCAACATTCAATAAAGGTCTGACAAACCGCTCCTCTCGCGACTTGCGATTGACAAAGAAATAAAGCCGGTTAAACTTTTTAATTGGTTATAACTCCAATAAATTTGATCGGAATTTTCGAGGCCAGAATCTATGTTTCGACCCCTCAATTCAAGTAGCACGAACCAGCTTCTCAATATTATCGAGAAGAACAAATCCGGCCTGGGCCGGTCCCTTGAGAAAATTGCCTCCGGTCGACGTTTGAACAGGGCAGGGGAGGATCCCGCGTCCAATGCCATCGCGACTAAGCTGCGCTCGGATATTCGCGCCTTGTCACAAGCCACCCGTAACGTGGACGCCGGGTCAAACTTTATCCGGTCCGCCGAGGGGGGATTGAGCACCATTTCCGACTTGGTCGCCAGAGGAAGAGAGTTGTCTCTGCAAGCGGCAAACGGAACGATTGGGGATACTGAAAGAGAAATATTGAATGCTGAGTTCACCCAGATAAAGAACGAAATCGACAGAATCTCGGCATCCAGCGAATTCAACGGCCAAAAATTATTAGACGGCTCATTGAGCCCTCAATCTGCCACTCAGGTGGATATTCAGGCTGGAATCGGCAGTGGGCCCGAAAATCAGATCAACCTGAACGTTATCGAGCCCACCGACACCCAATCCCTTAAGATCGATCAGACCGATATCTCCACCGCCGATGGCGCAAGACAGGCATTGGGAGATCTCGATCAGGCATCTGCAAGCTTGAGTGCCTCAAGAGGGGAGATCGGGGCTGTGGCCAACCGTCTGGTCACCACATCCAACGGGCTGGGAACGACCATAGAAAACCTGACCCGGTCCGAATCTGCCTTGGCGGATACCGATCTGGCCCAGGAAATTTCGGACTTGCAACGTGGACTGGTCCTGACCCAAACCGCCGTAAAGACTTTGGCCGCTGCGCTCAAGCAAAACGAGCGTGCCACCGGACGCCTCATCAATTTTCGAATTTAACCTCTCTTACCCGCATGTCTCGCATGGGGACCTCCTCTCAGGATCAGGGGTCCAGTCGATTGGTTCTTGACCCCTTCTTTCTGAAATGATATTAAATGACTCCTTCACAACAATTAAAATATTTTTGGAGAGGGTTCAATGGAAGTCAATACAATAAAAATAGAGATCAGAAAGCATCATGTGACCCCGGGAGTGAATGTTCTGGACATGGTCATCGACGCGGATGGAGAGAAAATCGTCAAACAAACCCAGCACAAAGACACCGATGAGTCGTATCAGCATTTTGTGAAAGAAGCGATTCGTATCGGCAAAGAACTGGCGGAAGCCAGAATAGAGTAATGAGTGAGTTTAAAAGTCTTTGATTCCGCTGCTTCTTAGGGAAATTCGACCCCGGAATCAGGAAACGGTCTCGCGGGTGAGGTTCATTTTTTTCAGTTTCTCAACCAGCGTGGTGCGGTTCAGGCCGAGAAGAGTGGCGGCTTTGTTTTTTACCCAATTCGATTTTTCGAGAGCCTCTAAGATCAATCCCCGTTCAAAATCTTCAACCGCTTTTTTAAGGTTCATTCCTTCTTCAGGCAAACTCATGGAATAGGTTTTTCTCAGTGACACTTGTAAAACCTGAGCCGGACTTTCCTCAAGTGTTGCGTTTTCGAGAGTGTTCCAGGTTCCTCGCGGGTGTTCGCCCAGAATTTTATCCGGCAAATCATTGGGAGTGATGACAGGACCCGGACTGAGAACCACCATTCTCTCGATAAAATTTGCCAGTTCACGAATATTTCCCGGCCATTTATAAGCGATCAGGATCGCCATGGCTTCATTGCTGATGGTTTTTTCGGAATTGTTTTGAGCCCGATTGAATTTGGCGAGGAAAAACTTGGCCAGCAGGGGGATGTCGGTCTTTCTTTCCCTGAGAGGCGGCATGACAACTGGAATAATATTCAGCCGGTAATACAAATCTTCTCTGAAGGTTCCGTTTTTTACCGCCTCCTCAAGGTCCCTGTGAGTGGCGGCGATCACCCTGATATCGATGGGGATCGATTTTGCGCTGCCGATTCTATCGATTTCACGTTCCGCCAACACCCTCAAGAGCTTGACCTGAAGGTTCAACGGCATGTCCCCGATTTCATCGAGGAAAACCGTTCCCTCATTGGCCATTTCCATCCGTCCAACGCGGGTGACGCCGGCTCCGGTGAACGCGCCCTTTTCGTAACCGAATAATTCGCTCTCTAATAGTTCACTGGGAATGGCGGCGCAATTGACGGCGACAAAAGGTTTGTTCGCGCGCAGACTCTTAGCATGCAAAGCCCGCGCGATTATTTCTTTGCCAGTGCCGCTCTCGCCAAAAACTATGACTGTACTGTTTGAAGGCGCGGCCTTTTCGATCAACTGAAAAACTTCGCGGATGGGTTTGCTCTCGCCTACTATTTGGAAGGAATTTGTACGGAACTTTATATTCATAAATTAAAAGTTATTATATCCG
>CAYPQH010000034.1:4858-16150 GCA_964412825.1 uncultured Nitrospinaceae bacterium
TTGGAAGGAATTTGTACGGAACTTTATATTCATAAATTAAAAGTTATTATATCCGTAACAAAATGATTGTCAAAAAAAACCCGAGTGGTTTTTTTTAAACTCAATAAGAGCATGCAAAAAAAGTTTCACCGAAAAATTATTTTCCAATACAAAACTCACCAAAAATTTGATCGAGTAAATCTTCCTCAAATGTTTTTCCTAAGATGACGGCGAGACGATCCATTGCGATCGTGATATCCACCGCCACAAATTCTTCCGACAAATCCTGCTCAATAGACGCGCATGATTTTAACAACGCGTCGTTTGCCTCAACCAGACATTGTCGATGTCTTTCGCGTGTGATGACCAGCGTTTCACTGAGAGAAGAATCGCCCATCACGAACTGATAAATGTTTTCGCATAATTCGCTCAACCCGGTCCCATTTTTTGCAGACACGCGAATGAACTCTTGATCAGGCAATTTTGTTTTCAGGGTAGCGACATCCAGCTGTTCAGGGAGATCGCATTTGTTGAGCAGAACTCGATGCGGTTTGTCCTTCACTTCCCCGACAAGAAGGTCATCGTTCGCGTCCAGAGCTTTGGAGCCGTCAAAAATCACCAGCGCGAGATCGGCCCGGTCAAGCGCCGCTTTTGCCCTTTTAATACCTTCTTTTTCAATGATTTCCGGGTTTTGGCGCCATCCTGCCGCGTCGATGATATTGATGTGAATGTCGTGAATTCGCACACGCTCTTCGAGAGTGTCTCTTGTGGTTCCTGGCAAGGGGGTTACAATGGCGCGATCTTCGTTCAAGAGGGCATTGAGCAGGCTGGATTTGCCTACATTGGGTTTTCCGAGTAACACGACTTGTGCTCCTTCACGGAAAATTTTCCCCTGACGGTAAGTTTGAATGAGTGTTTTTAAGTCCTTTTGTATCGTTTGAATTTCTTTGAGAGTCGTTTCTCTTTTTTGAAACTCCAACCCTTCTTCTGAAAAATCGATAGAGGCTTCCAGTTGGGCGAGGACGGCGAGCAGTCTTTCGTACCAGGCATTCAATTGTGTTGAAAGATTTCCCTTGAGTTGAGCCATTGCCGATCTTAAGGCCCGATCCGATGCGGCGTGAATCACGTCGGTCACCGCTTCCGCCTGAGACAGGTCGATTCTGCCGTTTAAAAACGCGCGTCTTGTGAATTCTCCAGGCTCTGCGAGACGCGCGCCCTGATCCTGTATGAGTTCCAGAATTTTAGTGGTGACAAAAATTCCTCCATGAGCGCTGATTTCAACCACATCCTCTGCGGTAAAACTTTTTGGCGCTTTAAAGTAAGTCAGCAGAACTTCATCGACAACAGTTTGAGATTTTGGGTCCAGAATTTCTCCAAAGTAAACGCGCTGGGGAATGAACTCTTTAAGGTCAGCGCCTGAGGCAGGACGAAACAGAGAGGAGGCAAACGTCAGCGCTTGCGCTCCGCTGAGGCGGATCACGCTGATACCGCCTTCTCCCATTGGAGTGGCAATCGCTGTGATGGTGTCGCTCATCGGGATGAAAAGAGGGGCTGGCGCTCGCTACCCCTAGGGGGCATGAAGGTTAAGGAAGAGGATATCACAGGGGCATGAAGGCAAAGGTCAAATGCTCACGCGCCCACGAGATCCGCTGGATGAAAAATTTAGCATTATGTAGGATGTAGTCAGCCATAAACCCATCGCTCGTTTACATTGGGTCCAGCGCTACGCTGGCCCGCCTGGCGGGCTTTTCTTCCTCGCGTAGCAGGTCAGTCTTTGGCAATTTTGTAGATATAATATTGCTGGGAAATTGTCAAAATGTTGTTCACCGTCCAGTAAATGACCAATCCTGCAGGGAAGGATAAAAACAGGAAAGTGAAGATGATGGGTAAAAACATCATGATCTTTTGTTGGACCGGGTCGCCGATGGATGGGGAAAGCCGTTGTTGAAAAAACATGGTGACTCCCATCAAGACCGGTGTGACGTAATAAGGGTCGCTGACCGAGAGGTCTTGTATCCAGCCCATGAACGGCGCACCGCGCAACTCAATTGAAAAGAACAAAGCGTGATAGAGAGCGATGAAGACCGGAATCTGCAAAAGCATGGGCAGACAACCTCCCAAAGGGTTCACCTTATGCTTTTTGTAAAGCTCGATCATCTCTTCGTTTATTTTTTGCCGATCGCCCTTGTTGCGCTCCTGAATGAGCTTGACGTAAGGCTGAACTTTTTGCATTCCCTTCATGGACTTGAAACTTTTATGGGTCAGCGGGAAAAAGATCAGTTTGATGATGCAGGTCAGGAAAATGATCGACCAGCCGTAGTTTCCGGTGATGCCATGAAAGTATTCGAGGGTTTTGAGAAGGGGTTTGACCAGAAAAGCCACCTTGTTGCCAAACCATCCGTAATCCAGCAATCGAAACAGCTTGTGTCCTGAACCCTCAAGAACCTGCAATTGCTTTGTACCGGCATACATAAGGTGGGTTGCGGTGACCGCCGATTGAACCGATTCAAAGTCCAGCCCAACATAAAGCTGATCGCCTACTTTCTGGACCAAAGTCGATTTTACGCCCTCCACCGGGATGAGAGCCGCGGCAAAATATTTATTCTGGAAGGCTGTCCACTGGACGTTGCCCGTGTGATGGACCATGCCGTTGACATCCTCAGCGGGAGTCTCAACGCGCTCGTTATTCACGAAGGTGGTGGGCCCAGAAAAAACGAACATGTCCGTCTGCGACTCTACTTTGCCGCCAAGCGACGGGCCCCACAGAACACGGTATTGAAAATTATTAGCGCCATACGGTCCGGGAATGATTTGTGTTTTTGCTTCCACCGTGAAGCTGTTGAGCTCGAAGGTGAACTCGCGAATCACTTCCAGTCCCGATTCATGCTTAAGGTGAAACTGGAGGGTGCCTGTGGGAATGGATTCGGTCAACGTCAGAGTTGTGGCGGAGACATCGTAATAGGCGTTTTGCAGAATGTAGGATATTCCGTCATCCGTCGACTCCAGGGAAAGCGGCCATTTGTCGCCTTCCTGATGTTCGACCAGATTGACGATATTGCCTTTGTCATCCTTATATTCAGGCAAAATGACTTCTCTTAGAGTTCCTCCCTTGCTGGAAAAAACCAGGTTTGCACGTCCGTTGAAAACATTCACTAAAACTTCATTGCCGGGCAACTTGGGTTGCTCGGGTGTCGCCGGCACGGGTTTTGGGATGATGCTCCCTGCTGGAGTGGGCAGAGTAGAGGGTTGACTCGGCACTGGAATCGGCGGAGGAAGAGCGGGAATCGCTTTTTTAGCGGGTTTCTCTGCCTGTTCAATTTTTTTTGGAGGCGGTTGAACTTCCTCCAGGAAATATCCCCAGCCCACGAAAACAAGAAGGGATAATATGAATGCCAGTAATACTCTATTTTCCAATTAAAAATCTCCGCAATTGAGGTCGATCATTTCAAAAGGTCTTTTCCGCCATCATGATAAGGATGGCACTTCAGCAATCGCACAATGATCCGGCCCAGTGCCTTCAATATGAAAAACCGCTCCAAAGCCTCGACCGAATATTCTGAACAGGTCGGATAAAATCTGCAAGATGGGGTCAGAAACGGGGATACCCATCTTTGATAGATTCTAATGATCCTGATTAGAAGCCAATTTGCCATTGATTTTCTCAGACTTGTCGATGAGGCGGGATTAGAAAAAACTATTGCTGATTAAGAAGAGGTTTGGATAGTCTTTCTTCGAGCGTACAAACAGAAAGGGGAACCAGATCCTTCCCAGAAATAACCACAACGTCCATTCCTGGATTAATGCGATCTTTGATACGACGAAACGCTTCTCGAATTTTTCGCTTGGCCCGGTTACGGATGACGGCATTGCCAATTTTTTTGGAAGCGATGATGCCCAGCCGTTTTCTGGTCAAGCCATTGGGAAGCAGGAACAAAATGCAAATGGAACCGATTCTCTTCCTAATGCCCTTGGACATCACCTTTTCAAACTGAGGCCGCTTGGCTAATCTCTCGCTTTTATGAAACGAAAACTGGCTCATGAACCGGCTATACTGTCAGCCTTTTTCGTCCTTTTCTTCTTCGGTTGGCCAATACTTTCCTGCCTCCAACCGTAGAATTTCTCCTGCGGAACCCGTGTCTGCGTTTTCTACAAATATTTTTGGGTTGATATGTTCGCTTCATAATATTCCCTAGTCTTTAACTTGATCGCAAAAGCAAACCCATTGAAAAACAATGGGTTAATTGTTAACGCATCTGCTTTTAAAACAGATATTCCTGCGGGAATTATTTCACCCACCCGCCCCACTTGTCAAGGAAGATTTCGATTTATTTTACATAAATTCAAGCTATTCTAACAAATTTTGTCACCCTCGAATGATTTTGTCTGATTTAGGGGTTTAAAAGAGGAAAAAAATGATATCTCAGCAAACCGGTCATTTTTCGTTATAAAAAAAGACAATTATGGTGTAAAATATTTAAAAACAAAGCCATAACTTATTTTGGGGGTCGTATGAGGGCAACAGATTCAAATTCAATTCTGAACACACAGTCTACACGCTTTTCTACGGACTGTGTTCAGCTCGAAACTAAAAAATCATTGATACCATTTGGGTTATTGGTTTTGTTTGCCATTTTAATGACCGCCATGACCGAAGCCGGGCCATTGGAAGGAACGAAAGAAGCTTCCGTCGCACTGGCCCCCGCTTTCACACCTGTAGAAGTCGCTCAACTGGCCCCCGGACATGTTCAGGTTCTGGAAGGAGTGACCGAGGACCCAAGTGACAGCAGACTTCAGTTCACCGAAAGAAAATTGCGGCAGGCGGGATACATTATTCCAGAATCAACCCACAAGGGCACTATACTGAAAAATTTGAGCGACCACGAATCTTTCGGCACCGGTGAAATTGTTTATCTCGATCTTGGCACCGAACATGGCATGGAGATAGGTAAATTACTCACTATTTTTTCCAAATCCCGGCTCATCATTCATCCCATTATTAAAGGGGGCAAAAGGGAAGGAATTCCAGAATACCAAAGACCCCTGGCCGAACCGTATCCCACTTATTTTTCCAAATGGGGGAAGCGCATCGGAAATTTGGTAGAACCACTGGGTTATCTGGAGATTCTTGAATCCATCCCAGGATCATCCAAAGCCATTGTCAGGGAATCTTATAATCCAATCCATAACGGCGATTATGTAACTCCTTACGAAAAGCTGAACGCCCCGCCACGTTTTCCCGAAGCCAAGGGAGAGTTGAACCTGAAGGGCTTTGTGATTGCTTTTCAGCGCGAGCATTATCTCGGTGGGTTGGATGATTATATTTATATCGATCGCGGTTCAAACGACCAGGTGATTCCCGGTGACCGCTTTGAAGTTTATATCACCCCCACCAAGGGTGACGACAGGTGGTATGAGGTCGATTCCGAAGGCGAACCCATGATTCCTCATGTGATCGCTGAATTGCAGGTGTTGGGCACCCGGCGGGAAACATCCACCGGAATCGTTATATCCGGTATGCGGTCGATTCCCTTAGGAGCGTCCATTCGTTACAAGCCGGTGGACATTGCAATTCCGCCTCTGGATGATGTACTGGCTTTGGCCCAGGCGCCGACTTACGAAGTTGTGGAGGTTGCCTATCCATTGGATGAAGTCATCGAGGTCCCCTTTGAAGAGGAAGAATCCTTTGGAGACGAACCCTTCGCCAATTTCCCCCCGGATGCAATCCAGAGCGAAGAAGTCGAGGAAGCGAGAGTGCTGGAGTTTTCTGGAACAGCGGAATTGATGGACGTCCACTTTTTATTTGATAAATTTGTTCTGGACGAGGTTTCCAAAAAAGCTCTGGAGAATAACGTTGCCTTTTTACACAAACACCCCAATGTTCAAGTGCAGATCGAAGCGCATTGCGATGAACGGGGGACTAACAACTACAATCTCGCGTTGGCAGACCGCCGTGCGCTTGCAGTCAAAAAATTCATGTCTGCGCAGGGTATCGAGGAGAACCGAATGCACTTGATCAGCTATGGCGAGGAAAAGCCATTCTGTGAAGACAGCAATGAAGATTGTTGGAAACAAAACAGAAAAGTGCATTTCAACGCCAGCGGATCGGATTTTGCCGTCAATTAGCGGTGATTTTTAAGAATCTTTTTTTGCCGACCTTGATGAGATGTTCCTGGTTTCCCGCCAGCTGGTGGTCTTTATCAGAAACCTTTTGACCGTTCACCGTCACCGCACCCTGCAGGATCAACCGCCTGGCCGCTGACGTGCTCTCGGTGAGAGAGTGTTCTGTCAGCACTTTACAAATCCACCGCGCATCCTCACCCCACGTTTTAGCCTCGGGAATTTTATCGGGGATATTTTTCTTCTTGAACACATTGTCAAATTCCTGAGCCGCATTGGTCGCGCACTCTGCCGAATGATAACGCGTTACTATTTCCTTCGCCAGACGCACTTTGACGTTTTTAGGGTTCAACTCGCCCGCTTTAGCCTGTGACTTCAAGGAGCCAAGCTCCTCACCTGTGATATCGCTCAACAGCTCAAAATAACGCCACATCAATTCGTCGGAAATCGACAGGATTTTGCCAAACATTTCGCCCGCAGGGTCGAGCACCCCGATGCTGTTGCCGAGACTCTTGCTCATCTTCTGCACCCCATCCGTTCCTTCCAACAAAGGCATGGTGAGGACGGTTTGCGGGGCCACTCCATACGACCTTTGCATGTCACGACCCACCAGCAGGTTGAACTTTTGATCCGTGCCACCCAATTCGACATCGGCTTTTAACGCCACCGAATCGTAACCCTGAATCAGGGGATACATCAATTCATGGATCGAAACCGGGAGTTTGTTGGCCATGCGTTTTTGAAAATCGTCACGCTCCAGCATGCGGGCGACTGTGTAACGGGCGGCAAGCCCTATCATGTCGACAGAAGAAAACGCATTCATCCATTCGCTGTTGTAGGCCACGGTGGTTTTGTTCGCATCCAGAATTTTGAACACCTGCTCCAGATAAGTTTTGGCGTTGATTTTGACTTCTAGGGGAGTGAGACTTTTCCGCGTTTCAGATTTCCCCGTCGGGTCGCCGATCATGCCGGTGAAATCACCGATCAAAAAAATGACCTCATGGCCGAGGTCCTGAAACTGCTTCATCTTCTGCAACAAAACCGTATGACCGAGATGAAGGTCCGGCGCCGTGGGGTCGAAGCCTGCCTTGACTCGAAGCGGACGGCCTGTTTTAATGGATTTCTCCAATTGCAAGGCGAGTTCCTTTTCATCAATGACTTCGGTCGCCCCTCGGCGAATTATTGTTAATTGTTCTTGAACGGAAAGCATCTCAGTGTCCGACGAAAAGTAGTAAATAGGGAAGAATCAGTCTGCCCCCAAGCTGGTTGAATATCATACCCTAAGGGAAACTGCAAGCCGGGGACGCATTCCGAAAACGACAAAAGAGAATAAGGTAGAACGGACTTGGATATCGAAGTAGCGAAAAAAATCACCGACGCTAAACTCAGAAAATATCAGGTGGCGGGGGTCGGGTTTTTGGGGTTGAACGCGATCTACATTGCTTTGGCCTGGGGGTTCATGCCGCCTTTTGTGCCCGGATTTCCCAAAGCGATTTTTTGGCCTCTGGTTCTGCTGTTGATATTGTTTCTGACAAAAAAAATTCTGGACCGGAAAACAACCTGGATCAAAACCCTGGCGATATTGTCCGGTTTTAGATTCATCGCGTCCTCCAGTCTGATTCTGAGTGGAGATCACCTGCCCGTGGTGCCTTATTTTCTTCCCTGTTTTCTTGTGGCATTTTATCTTCTGGGCAGGGCAGGCTGGAACTGGCCGTGAAGGCATTTTCCTGGACACGTATGGAAAACACCACTAAATTTTATTTCTCGATATGAACGACGCCACGACTCCTATATTTGTAAAAACATCGGACCGGCTTCCTTTGGTCACGGAATCAGGAAGTGCCTATCTGGGCTTGCAGAATTCAAGCTCTCCTGAATTAGTCGAGCGGGTGCGGGCTTTTTTCGATCACCTGAATGGTTCACTTGGTTTTCCAGAAACTCCGGCGGGAAAAGAAAATCAGGACTGCTTTAATATTCTCCTGCGAGTGGCCTACCCGGAGTTGATGCTCGACCTTGCGGACCTGATTTATGTCCAGCATGAGCGCCCTGCGGTTTTCCTGAATTTCGATCACATCAATGTCAATCTACGCAAAGACCGGTCTGCCGATCATGAATCTATTCAGGCGTTGAACAAAAAAATGGAATTGTTGTTTCAGGAATTGACCCGGACATTAAAAAAGGATCCGCAATATTTTGACGACCCTGAAATCATAAAACTATTGAGTGAAAGTTACAGCTTCTACCTTTTCAAAACAGGAAATTTCCCGTGGGACAACACACTCCCTGAAATTTCCGAGGACGCGACTCACCCTATCATGGACATTGCGACCGGTTTGACCGGGTTCAACATGATTCATTTGTGGCCCGCCGATGGCCCCACACTGTTTCTAACCGACAATCAGCCTTTCATCACCGAAGGTCTCAAGCATTACAAAAGTCTGGCCAGGAAAAGAAATGTCGAAATTTTAAACATCGAGTTTGGAGTGAACGAGCCTGAAGTGCCGCCCTTGGGCGGAATCTGGGCCAATAAATTTCTCCATCATCTGCAACGGAAAGAACGCCAGCAGTTTTTAAGCTGGGCCTATAAGGGACTGGCTCCCGGAGGCGCGTTGCAGATTTTAGACACCGATCTGGAACATCGAATTTTAAAAAAAGAACACGACTTCAAAGGAAAATTAATCCCCGGTTACCTGGAAACATTGGTGGCGATCGAAGGCGATTTCTGCGAAACCCTGGTTCAGGATACGAGACAGACTGGCTTTAAAGTCACTCATTTTGATTTTAATTCGTATCACGACGAAACCGATGCCTACAGCCAGTTTCCGGGAGAAGATATTTCGATCGATTTTTTAGGCTTCGAGATCGTCGCGGAAAAGCCAAAATAAAACCTTCCTGGTAAAGTTGGGTAAATTATTTTGTTTAATTTATAAGCTGGATTTATCTCGATGAATATTTTCCTCAACGTGATATTATTTCTGAAGATTTGGAAGGATGATTTCATTGTAATTTGAGCGGATTTTTAATGATCTGAAAAAGGGAGTCCAACGTGCATCGTGCTAATAATTTTTTCAAGATGGCTGTGTTTTTTTTGGTCGTGCTTCTGTTGAGTCCAGGTGTCAGCGATGCGGCTCCCAAATGGGGCAAATGGAAAAGAGACCATTGTTCAAAACCAGGTTATCGGCAATATTCGTCTGTTCTTCGGGACATACCCTTTGGGCATTCCTGGGAAGTCACTTGTCGGTCGACTCCGGTGAACAGGCAAAAGGGCATTGCGGGTTTGCCTTCCGATCCCGGGCTTTCCCGTGCTCATCGATGCAAAACAAAAACACAGATGTGGGGTGAAGTGGATATCAGGGACGCATCCTGCGATGCGCAAAAAGTGGCTCCTCAATTAAAATGGGGAGCGTTTAAGAAAGATCATTGTACTCAGCCCAACAAAAGGCAATGGTCCGCTGTTTTGGAGGGTATTCCTGCCAACATGTCCTGGGAAGCGGCCTGTTCTGCTTCCGCAGGCATTCCCTATACAAGGGGCAGTTATACACAAGCCTTGAATGATCGATTGACGTTGACCCAGGGAGAAGACCCCGCTTCTTCAATACCGGATCGTTGTAAGAAGTCTAAAGCATTGGGTGTTTCCACCCGCATGTGGGGGGAGTTTGATATCGAGGACAGTTCCTGTCAAATAACATACAGTGATTTGAACTGGGGAGCCTGGGCTGACAAGGGTTGTGTTCATGTGAACATTTCCTTGAGTGCGCAGGGGACCCCTTCAGGTGCAAGGGATCTCCGTCAGTATACATCGGTTCTATGGGGAATCCCTGATGGGTATAGCTGGGAGAACGCCTGTAAAAATATGCCTGTTAGAATCGAAGCCGGTGCAAACTCCATTGTGCGTGACAATGCTGATTTATGTATGCGTTCCACCATGAATGATTTGCTCAAGGTGGGCACTCTCGTTGCCGCCACCGCCGCGGGGTTGATACCTGGTCTTGGAACAGCGGCGGCAATCGGAGTTGCAGGCACCGGTGCGGCGATTGACTTGGTCCTCTCAAACGTGGAAGCAGGAGGAGTCAATATGTGGGGGGTGGTTTATGTCGATGACGGGACCTGCTCTCAACAAGAATGAAATTTTTCCCCATCCTGGTGCATCGGTGGTGAACCTTGCGCCAGCACGGTTTCTCAGTCGCAAGCGCACGGGTTGCCGCTAACTGTAGAGCAACGGACCTTGCCGGTGGCAGGATCGTATGCTGTCTCTGAGCAGTCTTCACCCCTGCGGGTTGCAAGTTGCATCGGGATCAGCTTGTAATTCGTGGGTCCGAGAGTACCCGCCACGGACACGGACAGGCTACGATCGGCTTGTGACTTGGCGGCCCATTTTCCCATCAGCGGAAGATCTTCGCCGGAATAGTTTCCAGGTCACGAAATTTCCATAGATTTTTTAGGGTTCGAGATCGTCGCGGAAAAACCAAGATGAAGCCTTTTTGCTATAAAGATAAAGTGTTGCGTTGACCGGTTGAAGTCGCAACCAAAAACGGACAATATTTGGTTTTAATCATAACTATGAAAAAAATCCTTCTTATCTTTCTGTCGCTGGGTGCTGTTGTCGGGTGGGCAGTCTCGGAAGGTCCTCTTCGCAAGCCAGAGGACGCCATTAAAGATTTTTACGAAGCCCGTGACAGGGCGGAAGTTCAATTGATTGATCCTTTGATTCTCAACGGCCACCGCGTTGTGCCGCTTGTATTACAAGATTTACCAGACAAAGACATGCGTCTTCGTCGTTATGCCATAAGTTTTCTTGGTATCGGAAAATACAAGGAAGCTCTTCCAATACTGGAGCAAATACTTGCTGATAATTCCGAAAAGTACTATTTTCGTTCGGATGCCCTGGAAGCAATATTTAGCATATCTCCAGATCGTGCGCGCGAGTTAGCTCCGGGTCATAAAAATGGCGAAAATCTACTTGGAGAGTCCGCTTCAATAATTTTAAATGGCGAAAACCCGATCAGATGGACTCGATCTTATTGGGATGCATTTAGGAAAAAGCATTTTTGACTGCTATTGTCCGTTTGTATGCCATCGCCCATTCTGGCTTTTTAAAAACTATTGAGAATCCGGCGGTTGTTTTAAATATTGCTGGATGGTTTTCCAATCCGACTGTGTGGATTTTTCGGCGGTCGATTCCATTTTGCGATAAAG
>CAYPQH010000035.1:0-11028 GCA_964412825.1 uncultured Nitrospinaceae bacterium
CGTCGGTGCTGGAATACTCACGCACCGCCCTGTGCGTGCCCACGGCTTCGTAAGCTTCGCGGGTCATCAGGACATACTGACCGTTGATCAGGCTTTGCCGGGATTTGGAATCGGCAAGCCCCTTGCGATCGCTCACCATGAATATATAGGAGGTGACGGCAAGGTTGATCAGCTTAACGCCGATCCCCGGTTCTTCCTGCTCACCCACCGCAGTTGCCAGAGAAACCGGGCCGGGCAATATCATTCCCATCATCCGCGACAGTAAATACGGTTCATGACAGGTGTCGGCGTCGGTAAAAAGCAACCAGTCTCCCTTTGCCTCGGAATACCCTTGAGTGAGGGCGTGAGCCTTGCCCATCCAACCTTCGGGAAGAGGCTTCCCCTGAATCACTTTGAGTCTGGAATTTTCATTGCCTATTCGGGCTAATACAAAACCGGTCGCATCTTCTGAACAATCGTTCACCACGATGACCTCGAGCCGTGGGTAATCCTGCGCCAGCAGGGACCGAACGCACCGTTCGATAGTTTTTTCTTCATTTCGTGCCGGAACTATAATGGACACCATCGGAGCGTCATCGGGCAGGATTGGCTTTTCGTCGGGAAGTTCGGGCATGGAACCACCGCACTGACGGCGAAACCGATGCCAGGCGATCGCCCAAAAAATCAGGATCGCGAATCCGTCTGCAAGGGACAAGGACAAGAGCGAATCCTCTTTGAAGTTAAGTTGATGATGTTTTCAAGAAAACTGAAAAAGCGAACTGACAATGTGAGGAAGGCTGACAATGAGGGCAGGAAACACAAGTCAGGGTTTATTGTTGCCCAGGATATTTATTATTTCATTGAGATCCTGTTTGATTTCATGTTTCCATTGCTGAAATTTTTCCCGGTCCTCCTTAATCTCCTGCGGCGAACCCTTCTTTTTGTATCTCTTTAATTTTACTTTCGCGCCGGCAATGGTAAATTTTTCTTCATACAGCAGACGCTTGATTTCCAATACAATTTCCACGTCTTTTTTCTGGTACAACCGCTGTCCAGACCGGTTTTTATCGGGATGAAGGGTGTCGAACTCATCCTCCCAGTAACGCAAAACGTGCTGTTCCACAGCCGCAATCTCGGCCACCTCGCCGATTTTAAAAAACACCTTATCAGGAATCACATGATCCATTCATTCCGCCTCAGACACATCAATATTCATAAATAAATCAGGAAGTTACAAGAGCTTATTAAAGCATTTTATGAAGTATAAATGCAAGATGAAATGACTGGAAAAATATCAGAGCTATAGGAACCCTGCCTTCACTAAGGGGCATTCATTCTTTCAAAAGCCAGAATAGAGAGCGCCAGTCCACCTCTTGTGAGTTTATTGAATCAGCTATTTCCTTAGCTGTTCATGGGGGAATCGGTAGAGGTCAACAATTGCTTACTCGGCTTGAAAGTCAGGACTCTACGGGAGCGGATGACGATGGGTTCCCCCGTTTGCGGATTGCGCGCGTTTCTGGCTTTTTTGTTTTTCAAATAAAAACTTGCGAACCCTGCAATTCGAACACTCTCCCCGTTAGCCAATTCGGTCTTGATTTCCTTAAATAAAACATCAACCGCTTCTTCAGCCTCTTGACGCGTGAAACCCACTTTTTTATAAACCTGCTCCACTAAATCAGATTTCACTACGTTTGGTTTGAGTTCAAAAGTTTCCACAAATTTTATTCCTTACTTAAATTAAATGAGAACAACCTTCCAGCGATTTTTCTAATGTCCTTCTTTTTCTTTTGCAAATTCAGTATTTGCCTGTTCAATGATCTTTTTGGCAAGATGTTCGGGAACGTCATCGTAATGATCAAATTCCATCACGAACACTCCCCTTCCACTTGTAATGGACCGCAGGTCGGCCGCGTAATTAAGAACCTCGGCCATGGGAACATACACGCGAATGGTCTGGTTATCGGCATCCGCGTCGATCCCCTGAATTTTTCCCCGCCTGGAATTGAGGTCTCCCATAATATCGCCAACGTATTCACTGGGAACAATGACCTCCATAGTCATGATGGGCTCCAGCAGAACCGGTTTGCAATCCACCACGCCTTTTTTAAATCCAAGAGAGCCCGCAATTTTGAAAGCCATCTCCGAAGAATCGACGTTGTGGTACGATCCATCAAAAAGTTTGACCTTCACATCGACCATGGGGTAATGCGCGATCACTCCATGGGACATTGCCTCTTGAATTCCCTTCTCCACGGCAGGGATATAAGTTTTTGGAATCGCTCCACCCACAACCTTATCCTCAAAAACAAATCCCCCGCCCTTTTCGACGGGAGAAATTTCCAACCAGGTGTCGCCAAACTGCCCCCGGCCTCCCGTTTGCTTTTTATATTTTCCCTGTACTTTGGTTCTTCCGCGAATGGTTTCCAAATAGGGAACCTTTGGCGGTTTCGCTTCGACCTCCACACCAAATCTTTTTTTCAACCGGTCGATGATGACATCCAGGTGCAACTGCCCCATTCCCGAAACGAGAAGTTCATGTGTTTGGGGGTTCCTCTCGACTTTCAAAGTAAAATCTTCTTCTGTCACTCGATGGAGAGCTGTGCTGATTTTTTCTTCATCTGCTCTCGTCCTGGGTAAAATCGCCTGAGAGAAAACGGGAACGGGAAATTGGATTTCGTCGAAGACGATGGCGTTCTCTTGCTCCGAAAGGGTATCGCTGGTCTGAGTCACCTTGAGCTTCGCCACAGCTCCTATATCCCCTGCCGACACTTCGGAAACCGGCACCTGTTTTTTGCCCTGAAGCATGTATATTTGTCCGACTCTTTCGCTGGTTTCCCGGGATGCATTGAACACGTTGGAGTCCGCTTTGATGGAGCCTGAAATGACCCGAAACAAAGTCAATTTCCCCGCATAAGGGTCGGCAATGGTCTTGAACACCAAAGATGAAAAAGGCTCTTTTGGGTCTGGCTGACGCTCTATCACAGAGCCATCTTTGACAGCCTTCCCCATGACAGGCTCTCTATTATCAGGAGAAGGCAGGTAATCGATGACCGCCTTCAATAAAAGGTCAATTCCCATATTCTGGGTTCCCGACCCGCATAAAACGGGAATCAACGACCCACTCTCGATTCCATGTTTCAATCCCGAATGAAACTCCTCATCGCTAAGCTCCCCTTTCTCCAGGTAAACCTCGATCAGTTCATCGTCCACTTCCGCAATCGCCTCGGTGAGCTCCGCCCGGCTCATTTCGACGCTGTCCTTAATATCTGCCGGTATATCACCCACCTTGCTTTTTCCATCGCCCTCTTTCTCATAGGAATGATATGTGCTTTCGACTAGATCAACAATCCCTGTAAAGCTCTCACCATTCCCTACGGGCATTTGCAGGAAAACTGGAGTTTTTTTAAACTTTTTTTTCAGGTTTTCTAATATTGGGCCAATATTGGCCCGGTCATGATCCAGCTTATTCAAAAAAACGATACGTAAAAGATCCTGTTCGTCCGCCCATTTCCACACCTTTTCGGTATAAAACTGAATTCCGTCATCCGCGCCTATGACCACGACGGCCGAGTCGATCACCCGGATGCAAGCCGGCGTATCGGCGATGAAGTTATTGTCTCCTGGTGTGTCGAGGAGGTTTATTTTGTGCTTTTCCCATTCGCAAAAAGCCAGGGAAGCACTCAGGGTGTGCCCGCGCTTTATTTCATCGGGATCGTAGTCCATTACTGAGGAAGTGTCGCCCACCTTTCCCAGGCGATCGGACACACCAGATGTATGGAGGATGGCTTCTGCAACTGAGGTTTTTCCGGAGGACCCATGACCAATGAGTCCGACATTTCTGATTTCTTGAACTGTGTATTTTTTCATTTCAAATCTCTGGGCATAGTGGGCTTCAAAGTTTCAAGTTTGAACTCTCTCCCCAAGCATATTTCCTGACACCGACGCAACGTATTGAAAAAATTCCGCTCAAGGTGTCAATCCCTTTTTTTGCGCCCCGAAAATAACAAGCGGACAGGAGTTCCCGAAAAGCCAAATACTTTACGCAAACTATTGGTCAAGTACCGTTTGTATGAAAAATGAACTCCTTGTGGATAGTTAACAAAACATCTGAACGTGGGTGGACAGTTCTTGACCTGTGTGGTGTACATCATCTTCAAAAATTTACCTCGGTAACTGCTCATCGGATTTTTTATGATTGCCCGTTCGAAACAATCGTTCAATCTGCCCGTGGTAATATTTTTAGAATACTCCCGATACACATGACCAATGCTCGAAAGCAGTTTGTTCAAACCCTGCCCGGTTATGGCGGAAGTCGTCAATAAAGGTGCAAACTCAAGAAACCGGAATTTTTTCCGCACCCGTTCTTCAAATTCAGGAAAAGATTTTCTCGGTTCTTTCATTAAATCCCATTTATTGGCTACTATAATACACCCTTTCCCTCTGTCAAAGGCATAGCCCGCAATGGTGGCGTCCTGTTCCGACACACCATCGTGGCTATCCAAAACCAGAACCGCGATGTCGCATCGGTCGAGCGCCTTCAGGGCCATGATAACGCTGAACTTATCAAGCACGTTTCGGGTTCGGCCTTTCCTGCGGATTCCTGCGGTATCGATGAAGACAATATTTTTACCCTGATACTCAAAGTACGTGTCGATGGCATCCCGGGTGGTACCGGGAATCGCCGAGACAATGCATCTATCGGAGTTCAACAGTTTGTTGATCAAAGAGGATTTGCCTGCGTTGGGCTTGCCCACAATGGCAACTTTGATAGCATCTGGAACCGGTTCCTCTTGGATAGATTCGGGAGGGAGTGCTTTGACCAGACCTTCAATGAGCTCCGACAACCCCAGACCATGTTCGGATGAAACGGGGTATGTATTTTCGATCCCCAACTCGAAAAATTCTGCGATTTCTTTTTCGTGGGCAGGCTCGTCCACCTTGTTGACAGCCAGAAACAAAGGCTTCCCGGCTTTTCTTACTTTCTGGATTATATTACGGTCTTGAGAGGTGAGCCCATGTTGTTTATCGACCACTAAAATAATCAAATCGGCTTCATCTTCAGCGACCACCACCTGTTCCCTGACCTGAAGTTCGATTTCATTCGCGTTTTCCAGTTCGATCCCTCCAGTGTCTATCACAATGACGGGGCGACCCATCAATTCCGCGCGCCCAAAAAGGCGATCCCGGGTCACGCCAGGGGTGTCGTTGACGATGGAGGTTTTTCTTTGGGTGAGTTTATTGAAAAGAGTGGACTTTCCTACATTGGGCCTGCCAATGATAACCACTACCGGAACGGACATGGGGTTGAACCTTGTGAAAACTCTTATAATTTATAACTTTTAACCCTTGCAACCCAAGCCCTTTAACAAGGAGTTGGTACATCGTCCAGGTTGTTTTTTTGGTACGCCCTAAATGGTTTGGCCTCTGTCCTTTTTGAATTCATGAATCCCCAAGGCGATGTAGGCGGCCAACCGGTCCAGATAGGCTGACTTCCGCAATCTTTTTTCCTCACGCGAATTCGTTATGAACCCCACCTCAACAAGAATGCTTGGCATATTGGTGTCGTGGAGCACAAAGAAAGGGCCTTCTTTTACGCCAAGATCTTTCACTTTAGAGTATTTCTTTTTAATCCCTCTGTGAAGACGTTCCTGAACGTGACCGGCCAATATGGCGGAATCGTTGATTTTTGTGGTGCTGATGAGACTGGCCAAAATTTGCTGTACCTGATTGTCTTTTACGGAATGCACCAATTCACCATTTTCACGTGCCGCGGTTTCCTTAGCCTGATCGCTATTCGCGTTGCCCAGATAGTAAGTTTCGATTCCGTTAGCCGAGAGTCGCTTTGCCGCGTTGACATGAACGGAGACAAATAAATCGGCCTGTTTTTCATTGGCCATCCCCCCTCTTTCTTCCAATGGAATGAACGTATCGTCCGTCCTTGTCAAGATCACCTGATAGCCATAACGGGATTCCAGAATTTTTTTCAAGCGCTTGGAAATTTTCAGATTCACTTCTTTTTCCAAAAGACCCTGCTTGCTTTTCGCACCAGTATCTTTGCCGCCATGACCAGGGTCGATGACGATGAGAGGAGCATCCCTTCGGGCAAATCTTTTAGCTTTAGGGGGAATTGCAACTCGAACCGGTTTGAGAATGGACGCCGTTTTTGGTTTTGCGATTGACTTCGGTTTCGCCGTTAATTTTGGTTTCGCAATTAATTTGGCTTTGGCTATGATTACGGGTTGCTTGTTCGGAGCAATCAATTCGACAATGATTTTTCCGTCTTTCTGCGTGAGGACTGTTTTTATTTTCCTGGGGACTTCCAATACCAGACGACTGGTGGTGCGATTGAATTGACTGACACGCAATCGCTTGAGCGTATCACTCCCGACCTCGATATCTTTTTTGATGTGTTTATCGAGTTTGGTATCCAGAAAATTAAAATACACCCGGTCGGGGTTGCGCAACCGATTCTGAGTTATTTTCGTGTGACCACCAGTATGAATCACAACCTGAGTTGAATTGGGTTGCTGGCTGTAGTCGATATTTTTGAGCAGGACAAGCCCTGCCTCTCTGGTGCGAGCCTTTGCCTTAATAACCGGCTGTGGTTGTACAAATGGGACCGTTGCCCGCTTGAACTTTTTTGCCTTAACAAACTGATCTCCTTTGGGAAACTCCTGGAGAATTTTTTCAAACGAAGCCAATGCCTCGGAATAGTTTTTTTTATCAAAATTAATTTTACCTTGATGCAACAAGGCGTCATCCGTCAACCGATCCGCCTTGAATTCAGAAATCACCTTGTAGTAAAAATGCAACGCCTTGTCCTGATCGCTGGGATTTCTCGCAACTCCATAGAGTTGCTGATAAAGCCTGGCCACACTGAACAGAGCTTTATATGCGTAGGGACTGGAAGGATAGTTTTCGTAAACCGCAACAAACTTTTTGATAGAAGCCATCCACTGATGTCGAAAGGCTCTTTTTTTCTTTGACCTTTTCAGCGAATAATAACTTTTTTGGGCTTTCTGGTACATTGCCGAAACCGATTGCTTACGAGACTCCTTAGCCACGGCTTCGGTAAAAACTCCGAAAGACAAAACGGCAACAATCAATAAATACGCTGTGGTTTTTTTTAAAGTAAAAAAGGACATTAAATAGAGTTCGCTTGTAATGTGAAAAAAACACAACACAATGCGATGCAAAAAGTGAAAAGCTTCATGAAAACAGCTGAAAAACCTTCCTTAACCGTCTAATTTCATTACAGTTTTAAACTATAACATTTTTTTAAAATGGGGTCAATATGGATAGAAGCGGAAAATCAATGACTTACATGCCCTTGCTCAGGCGATCGGCCAAAAAGGGAGGAAGACCGCTTGCGCGAATTTTTCGTTGCGTGGTGGCGAAGTCGTATTCGTAGCGCTGACAGTCGATGGTTTTTCGGGTGGAATCATAAATCACGAACGCCGGTTTGGGGTTGCCGTCTCGTGGTTGCCCCAGACTGCCCACATTGATGATGTAGCGGCTATCAGGGTTCAGCTCCGATATTGTCGGCGAAATACAATCGGTGAACGCCCCACCCTGCTCTTGCTCAATAATGACAGGGCGGTGCGAATGCCCCAGAAAACACAGCTGAGTAGAGAAATGATCGAAATTGGCTTTCCCATCTTTGCGGGAGATCACATAATGCCATTTCTCAGGCTCAAAAGGCGATGAATGGACCCAATGAATGTCGTCTTCCACTTTTTCGCAGGTAAGTCCTCTCAGAAAATCTTTATTTTCCGGTGTCAATTCCTGGCGAGTCCAGAGGCAGGCCTGATAGGCGTAGGGATTGAAGTAGGTGAGCCCGGTTTTACCCAGCACGGCGTAATCGTGATTGCCGCTTAGAGTGATGTCCGCATTTTCCCGAACCCATTCCACGCAGGCATTGGGGTCCGCGCCGTAACCCACCAGATCGCCCAAAAAAACTTTTTTATCGTGGTCGATGGTTTGGATGATTTCTGAAAAGCTTTGTAACGATTCGAGGTTGCTATGCAGGTCGGAGAATATGAGGTATCGCATTGAGACGCTAAAACAAGGTCACCCTATGGGTGACTGAACAATGCCCTTGTTCATTTCTTTGTAGATTTTATCCAAAATTCCATTGATAAAGTCCGGGGATTCTTCACTGCCGTATTTTTTGGCGATTTCTACCGCTTCGTTGATGACCACTTTTGGGGGAATGGTTTGACTGTATTTAAATTCGCACACGCCGAGGCGCAAAATATTTCGGTCGATCACCGTCATCCGGTCAAGGGTCCAATGTTCGCTGTATTTTTTCAGGGTGAGGTCGATCTCTTTCATATTGTCGATCACTTTAGAAACCAGCTCTTCCATAAATTCCTTGACCTCTTCCTGACAGGAAAGCCGCTCTTCAAAAGAGTCCATTTGGTCTTTGAAACCAGACTCGTTGAATTCAAGCTGATAAAGAAACTTTAAGGCCAGTTCTCTTGAAAATCTTCGTTTACCCATTCTTTAAATCATCCTAGTAAAGGGACTTCTAAGAGTTGAACTATTTTAGCTTTGGCACTGATCGCACATTCATACTGAGTCCAGCGTCACGCTGGTCAAATTTTCTTGTACAAGCTAACCATTTCAATGGCGGCGAGAGCTGTTTCCGCCCCTTTGTTACCCGATTTCGCGCCCGCCCTTTCGATCGCCTGCTCTAGATTTTCCGTGGTCAGAATTCCGAACAATACGGGGATGGACGCTTCCATCGCCAAATTTCCCACTCCCTTTGCGGCCTCACCGGCGACAAAGTTAAAGTGAGGAGTGGCTCCCCTAATGACCGCGCCCAGGCAAAGAATGGCGTCGTATTTGTTTCCGGCGCACATTTTTTTCGCCGTCATGGGGATTTCAAATGCACCGGGCACTTTGACCACATCGATATCCTTGTCCGCAACTCCATGACGGACCAGGGTATCAACAGCTCCATCCATCAGACGACCGGTTATGAAATCGTTGAATCGACTGACCACAATGCCAATTTTAAATCCCTCGGCGTTCAAACCGCCCTCAATAATATTTGCCATTCATCATTCCCTATTTACAATCCGCTGTTCAAGATATGTTCTTTATCAAATGACCCATTTTTTGCCGCTTGGTCTTGAGGTATTTGATGTTGTCTTTTCTCGGACTGACTTCAATGGGAACCCGTTCCACCACTTCCAGCCCATAGCCTTCCAGCCCCACAATTTTCCGGGGATTGTTTGTCATCAAGCGGATCTTACTCAACCCCAGTTTTTGCAGGATCTGCGCTCCGATGCCGTATTCCCGCAAATCGGGTTTGAAACCCAAAGCTTCATTGGCCTGCACCGTGTCTTTGCCTTCATCCTGCAAGGCATACGCTTTCATTTTATTGACGATCCCGATGCCGCGCCCTTCCTGATACAAATACAATAAAACTCCGAGACCTTCATCCCCGATCATTTGCATGGATTTTTTAAGCTGGTCGCCGCAGTCGCAACGAAAGGAACCAAACACGTCGCCGGTCAAACACTGGGAATGCACGCGGACCAGGGTCGGCACGTCCGGGTTGATGTTCCCCTTCACCAGCGCGATATGGATCTGATCGATCAGAACATTCCTAAAGACCACGGATTTAAAATCTCCAAACTCCGTGGGCAGGGTGGTCGAGACTTCTTCTTCCACCAGGGTTTCCCGTTGCAGTCGATACTCCGCCAAGTCTTTGGTGGTGATCATTTTCAAGCCGTGCTCTTTGGCAAACAAAGTCAATTGCGGAACCCTGGCCATGGTTCCATCGTCATTCATGATTTCACAGATAACGCCGTAAGGAGACAAACCTGCCAGTCGGGATATATCCACGGAAGCTTCCGTTTGCCCCATGCGCACCAGCACACCCCCGTCCCTGGCACGCAAAGGAAAAATATGGCCCGGTTTTACCAGGTCTTTTTTTACAGTCGCAGGATCAATGGCAACCTGTATGGTTTTCGCACGGTCAGCGGCGGAAATTCCGGTGGTCACTCCTGCTCTGGCGTCTATCGAAATGGTGAACGGTGTTTCAAAAGCGGACTGGTTGTCCTCCACCATCATGGTCAATCCCAGTTCTTCGGTTCTTTTTTCTGTAAGAGCCAGGCAAATCAGACCACGCCCATTTTTTGCCATGAAATTGATAGCCTCTGGCGTGACCTTTTCTGCGGCTATCATTAAATCGCCTTCGTTTTCCCGATCCTCATCGTCAACGATGATGATCATTTTGCCTTCTTTTAAATCGCCGATGGCTGAATCTATGCTACTAAAATTTTCACTCATTATTCTTTCCTTAACAATTTTCTTTTACTTGAAGCCAAGTCATTCCGGACGGCACTGTCTAGTTGAGCATACGCTTGCAAGGTAAGCCTTACAAAAATCCCTTTTGCCGGAGCAGGTCCAGCGAAACTTTTTGCTTTGTCGCGGAGGTGCCCAAAAGGGTCTCACAAGCTTTATAAACGTATTTTCCAATCATATCACATTCGATATTTACCAGGTCACCGATTTTACGCTTGCTCATATTGGTATGGGTATGAGTGAACGGAATAACGGATACTGAAAACCGATTGTCCTGACAGGAAAAGACGGTGAGGCTGACCCCATCAATGGCAATCGATCCCTTCTCGATAATATAGGGTTCGAGTTCCTTGGGATGTTCGAAACGAAACAGGATTTCCCCGCTTTTGTGTTCAATGTCCACCACCTTGCCCAGTTGATCCACATGACCCGAAACAAAATGACCGCTTATTTTTTGCGAAGGCGTGAGCGATCGTTCCATATTGACCCTTGCCCCTTCCTTGATTTCCTTAAAACCTGTCCGGCTCAAGGTTTCCGTGCTGACATCCACGACAAAATAATGCTCTCCAAAATCTCGAACGGTCAGGCAAACGCCGTTGACGGCAATGCTTTCACCCAATTCAAAATCCTTAAAATCCGGTTCCGTACGAATCACCATCTCGGCTTTTTCATCCGAACGAATGATTTTTTCAACTGTCCCCAGACTCTGAATTATCCCGCTGAACATATTTT
>CAYPQH010000035.1:11128-16137 GCA_964412825.1 uncultured Nitrospinaceae bacterium
CGAATGATTTTTTCAACTGTCCCCAGACTCTGAATTATCCCGCTGAACATATTTTTAATTCCCTCAAAATAGTCTCTTGAATCATTTATTAAGTAGCCTGCTGAACATATCCTTCCAGAAGAAAATCATTGCCGATTTGATTCACGGTCATGTTTTTTATTTTAAACGCATCCTTGAGATGCCGGACACCTTTTCCGCCCAAAGGTCCGGGAGCGCCTTTTCCGCCAATCAAAATGGGCGCGATAAAAACCATGACCTTGTCCACAATGCCTGCCGATAGAGCGCTGGCATTGACTTCGCCTCCCCCTTCAATCAGCACGGAGGAGATGTCCTGATCTCCCAAAGTCCGCATCAAATGTTGCAGATCCACTTTGCCTTTATTTTCCTTAAGGATGAGAATTTCAATTCCCCGGCGCATCAGCTGTTTTCTCCGTGAGGCGGGAAGGTTCTTGCCTGTGGCATAAAGCACGCGCTGGGTGTCGGCATTTTTGAAAACGTTGGATTTCAGGGGAACCAGAAATTCATTGTCCAAGATAACACGAACCGGGTGTTTGACGACGGCGGACTTTTTCCCAAGCCGCGTGGTCAAAAAAGGATCGTCTTTCACAATGGTTCCCGCACCGGCCACGATCGCGTCCATTTCATTGCGTACCTGATGAACTTTTTCTCTGGCCTTCACACCTGTGATCCATTGCGATTCTCCTGAGCTGGTGGCAATTTTCCCATCCAGGGAGATTGCCGTCTTTAACACAACAAAGGGATTTCCCGTCTGAATAAATTTTATGAAAACTTCGTTCAGCCGTTCACATTCTTTTCTTAAGGGTCCGGTCACCACCTGGACGCCATTCTTTTTCAATTGACGAAAACCTTTTCCACTCACCAACCTGTTTGGGTCGCGCATCCCCACGATGACTTTTCGCACCCCGGCGGAAAGTATGGCCTCGGTGCAGGGAGGGGTTTTCCCGAAATGACAGCAAGGCTCAAGATTGACATACAAGTCCGCTCCCCTGGCATTTTTCCCGGCCCGCCTGAGAGCTTCTATCTCAGCGTGCGGCATCCCGGCTTTCCGATGACATCCTTCACCGACCACGCGGCCATTTTTTACCAGCACCGCACCGACCATCGGGTTGGGAGACGTTCGCCCCCGCCCTTTTTCGGCCAGTTCCAAAGCCCGGCGCATATAAAATTGCGGCGTATTTTCAGTCAAAATATTCATCATGAAAACCTTTTTAGATTTTCAATCGCTCTCTATTAAAAGAAAGAAACCGTGAGGAAAGATTATAGCAAATGAGGAAAACGATTGTGCCGAGCGACGTTAAAAGGTCGAACCCAAACCAGAAAGCGTGGCCCGTCGTGAGCAAACTCGCCCTCTTAAGGAAGAGCGGAGTGAGCAAGCCCCCCCCCTTGCGGTGGCGAGTTATCCGCCTCTTCGCATAACATCCACCATCTGTTTACGGATGCTTCCCCGTTGGTAAACGATTTCTATCCTGCGATTAGTGGCACGGTTTGTAGAACTGGTATTCGGCACTTTGGGTCGAAACTGAGCCAACCCCTCGATCGAAAGGTTATCAGCAGAAAAACCCGATTCGACGAACATACGCGCGACTTCTGCGGCGCGGGAGGCGGAAAGTTCCCAATTGGAAGGAAATCTGGCGGTATGAATGGGAGTGTCGTCGGTGTGCCCCTCAATTTTCACTTTGTAATTGAACTGGTTGAGAAGATCAAATACCTGCTTGATCACATCGGAGCCTTTTAAACTCATCGTGGCCGTTCCCGGAGAGAACAAGACGATATCGGATACCGTGATGACCGCTCCCCGCTCGTCTGAGGAAACTTGCACCTGGCCCGCCAGTTTATTTTTGTAAACGAATTCTTCCACCTCTGAGGCGATTTCCTCGATTTCCTTGGCCACCATCGCACCGACTTCATCAACAGCCTGGATGCTCTCTTCATTCAATGCAGTGGTGATAACATCCAGCCCCTGCCTTGTTCCCGACTCAGGAATAGAGTCCGAACCCAACGCGCTTTTAAGAGATTCTTTTACCAGGCGCCATTTTTCATCTTCAATGGACCCCATGGCAAAAAGCAGGATGAAAAAAACCATGAGCAGGGTGACAAGGTCGGCAAAGGTCATGACCCATGCCGGTATTCCCTCCCCCCCGTCATCCTCCTCCTCTTCGTCTTCTTCTTCAGCAGGATCGGGCTCTTTTTTCTTTTCCGCTTCTTCAGCCATAGTCAGTTATTTCTTTGCAGGTTTTTTATCGTCCTTACCGGCCTTTTTGCCGTGGTAGGAATCGAGGTAGTTTTCCAGAACATCTTTCATGAACCGAGGGTTCACTCCTTTACGAATATAGGAAATGCCTTCAAGAACCAGACTCATTTCCAAACCTTCAGAAGCGCTACGACGCTTTAACTTTACGGTCATGGGAATAAAAAATAGATTGGCCAGGACTGCCCCATAAAAAGTGGTGATCAGGGCAATGGCCATTTTGGGACCGACCGAATCCACGTCCGACAGATCGGCCAACATCTGAATCAAACCGATCAAGGTTCCAACCATGCCAAAAGCCGGGGCAAAAGCCCCCATTTGATTGAATATTTCCCAACCGTCTTTATGGGATTTTTGAATCTGCTTGATTTCCCGTTTGAGCAAGGCGTTGACTGTAGCCTCATCTTTTCCATCCACAGTCATTTCCAACCCTTTTTTCAGGAACTCGTTGTCGATGTCTTTGAGTTTGGACTCAATGGCCAGCACGCCACCCTTTCGGGCCACGTTACAAACATCGACCATGGATTCAATGAGCTGATAATGGTCTGATTTTTTGACCATGAACACCCTGACAAACAGTCCCATCACTTTCAGCACTTCATTCATCGGAAATGCGATAAAAATGGCCGCCATTGTCCCGCCAATGACAATCATTGCTGATGGAGCCGACCAGAACAGGGACAGCCCGCTGTTCATCAGAATAGACACCAAAACCAGTCCGATACCTGATACGATTCCCGCTAAAGTTGCAATATCCATAGTTTAAGTGGGTTGTTTGATTTTTACGGCACCGTCAATAGGATCGACGGCATGAAACTTCAAAATTTTATTGAGAATATCCGCGTTCAAGACCGTCCCTTTCATCAACAAGTTGATCCCCGACTCAGAATATATGTTTGACGCCAACTCCATTCCCTCTACCAGGGCAAACACCGAGCAATCCAGAGTCATATTATGTTCAGGACTCATTTGGGTGTGCGCGAATTTTCCCAGAAAATCCATCACCTGCTCATCAAAAAATTTTCCACAAAGTGGATTCATGATAGCCAGAGCATCCTGAGCATGGTCATCGGGATTGGAAATTCTAAAATGGTCAAAATAACTGGCGGCGGAAACGATTCTCGAACCAACAGGAATCCGGTCTCCGTACAACTTATCGGGGAACCCGGACCCATCGACATTTTCATGTAAATGCCGAATGATAGTCGCGACCATCTCGAACCCTGGAAATCCTTTGAGTAGCATCTCGCCCACCAAAGGATGATTCGTATGCGACCGGTTTTTTCCTTCATCCAGAGCTTCGATCCTTTTCTCCAGAGTCGGCAGAGCGGCAATTCCCAGCTCATGCAATCTGGCGGCTGTTTTGATGTTGCGGATCTGGTAATCCGTGAGCTCCATTTTCTCGGCAATGAACATGGAAATTTCTGCCACTCGTTCCACATGTCCACGGTGTTCGGGCTGGCGCAATTCGATAATATTGACGAGAAGGGCTTCGGCAGAATCAAAACGGTGACCGAGTTCTTCGACCATAGAAGAAATCTGGGTATTCTTTTCTTCCAACTGGGTATTTAAATTCTTCATCTCCTGAAGATTCGTTCCCAGGCATCTTTTATCGGACTGGAGTTCATTGTTCAGGCTGGCGACTTTTTTATGAAATGTTTTCAGCTGGCCTAAGGCTTCTTCCAGTTGCTGATTTTTTTCATAGATGGTGTTGTCCTGCCGGGCCACTCGCAATACAGAGTTCACAGCAAATAATAATTCGCCTTTTCTAATCGGTCTGGAGAGATGAGCTTCGGCCCCGGCTTCGAGAGCCTTGCTGGCATGATCCGTTTCCATATCATAAGGCGACATAATGATCACCGCACATTGCGGATATTTTTTTCTGATTTCCCGGCACACTTCAAACCCATCCCTATCTCCGTCCATTTGAGCATTGCAAAGAACAATGTCTGCAGGCTCCTTCTGCATTCTTTGCAGCCCCTGCTCACTCGTGGCCGAACTCAGCACCTGGACCATACCGGAATCAAAGGAATGCTTGACCGTTTCCATAATCTCCTTGGAAACGTCAGGGTCCTCGTCAATGCACAGAATTTTTTTAGCGAGTCCTTCGATATTCAAAAAACCGATCTCCAATAAGTTTTTGGAAAAACTGAATTATCCAAACTTAAATAGGTTCCAACTGTAAATCTAAGCAATTTACTCATGAAGGGACCCAATATTCCCCAAGTCTCCTTTAAGAAAACAGAGACTTTCGGCCCTCCAATATTGACTTAACTGATTGATTTTATGATAAATACTACGATTTATAGAGTCAAGGAAAACTTTTTTCCATCTATAGGATTCGCAAAAAGGGGCGGTTTTTCAAAGGATCCTGGGGAAATAAATAATGGGCTTGGGGGAGCTGTTTGGGGTTCGTTGGGCCGAAACCGGTTGGACAATCGGCTTCAATCTTCCTCTTCATCCTCAATTTCAGTGAGCCTGGGGCCGGATACGCAACGAAAACCAACGGTGGGATGCCTCTCGGAAGGATCGAACGAATTGCGGAATTTGCACTTGGAATGGATCAGGTAATTGAGCCAGGACCCGCCCCGGACAATTCTCTGGGTGGTGTGTTTGGCGGCGTAGAGTTGAACGCACCACTCCCAGACATTGCCGGACATATCAAAACAACCATAAGGGGAAATTCCCTGTTCAAACTCCTCCACGACGTTGGTCTGCCCGAAAACATAATCTGCGGTGT
>CAYPQH010000036.1:0-13789 GCA_964412825.1 uncultured Nitrospinaceae bacterium
ATTTTTTTTGCAAGGTTCGTGTAAAATTCGACTTTGTTGATTTTTTCATGGTAGGGGTAAATGCATTCCAAACCCAGCAAACCAAAGGATATCAATTCTTCCAATTGGGCGGGAATGTCCGCATAATCTCTTCCCTTATCAGGATGATACAAGGAATAAGTCCGTTCCCCAGGATGCGCCAGCACCGGGACGCCAGCGCATCGCCTTATGAGGGCGATGACGGTCTGGATTTCGATGTTTTCTCGCTCCACATTGTATTCGACCAGATATTGCTCAAAAGCCTGCCCGGTTGTCGAAACGATTCCCAGTCGGACCATTTCACGGGCCAGGTGGGGACGGGCCAAAACGCCTTCCGCCGCTTTCCTGACATTCTCGAAAAGAATTTTACCTTTGAACTTTTCTGGAATCACGCTATTGATTCGGTCGATCAACTCACGCATCCGGCGCACCCGTTTCCGAGACATGATGGCCACGGTGTCCAAAAGCTCCTGGTCGATGGAATCCAGCGATTTGAAATACGCCAGCAGATGAACGTTAAAATCCCGATATCGGGTGGTGATTTCAATGCCCGGAAAAGCGGAGATTTCCGTACCTTCAGCCGCTTGCACAAATTCTTCGATGCCCTCGAAAGTGTCGTGATCGGTCAGAGACAATATCGAAACCTTGTTTTGCCGAGCGATGCGGACCAGTTCTGTGGGGCTGAACTCCCCATCCGAAAATGTCGAATGCATGTGAATTTCAGATTTTCTCATAGTGCATGAAGTTTATCAGGGATGATTGCAGGCTCCTAAGCTTTTCGGATAAATAACCGACTCGGCTAAAAGCCGCAACTCCACTTTTCCTACTGTGGTGCGAACCGGGTTAAGATGAATTGCTTTGCCGGGAAATATTAGATAACCTTGTGAATCAGCAAATAAAAAGACGATGCCGAAATGAACGAAATTTTCACGCGAAAAATATTACTACACTTTATACCCACGCCTTCCCATTCGTTCAGGCCCCGGACAACCGGACGCCTGATTTTTTGGGCGACCCTCTTCTTTTTCACTTCCTGCATGGCCGCTTCCCAGGGAGATCGCCAGGGAGATCGAATAGAAAAGAGGTCCGGTCAGATCCGCATTATTTATTCCGGCAATACGCTGGGCGAACTGAAACCCTGCGGCTGTGCCAAAGAGGAGGATCAGGGCGGCATCGAGAGGCGGATGGATTACCTGAACGGGGTTCGAGCCGAATCGGAAAATATACTTTTGGTGGACACGGGCGACAATTTCAAAGAACCCACCCGGCAAGGTAAGGTGAAAGCAAAATACCTTCTGCAAGCCATGATGAAAATGAAATACGACGCCATCATGCCTGGAGATCACGATTTTGTTTACGGAAAATCCTTCCTCAGGGAACAAAAAGACCTTCCCTGGATATTGAGTAATGTCGATCTGGACCCGCTTGCCAAAGTGAGGATCAAGAGCTTCGGCAATGGTTTAAGAGTAGCCATCATAGCGGTGGCCGACCCAGACCTGCTCGACGGGAGCCGTCATGCGCAGGACAAAATCATCGACGCCAAAAAAGCGGTGCTATCGCAATTGCGTCAATTGGATGCTGAAGCGCCGCCCGATCTTGTTGTCCTTTTGACTCACATGAAGCGCGAAAAAGCCTTGGCGTTCCTGGATGTTGCGGGTGTGGATGTGATCGTCAACGGCCATATGGAAAAAGATACGGATCTCATCGACATGCAACCCGTACGTAAAAACGGCAGAATTTTCGTCCAGCCCGGCCCCAGGGGACAAAAAATGGGGGAGTTGAACGTCTCTCTGGACTCCGAGGGGAGGAAGTCATTTGAGCAAAAAATGGTTCCCTTAGGCTCCAAGATTGATCTGGACCCTGGAATGGTTCAGCTATACGATCAGTATAATAAGGAAGTGGAAGACATGTTCTTCGCCTCCTTATCCGCCCGTAAGAACAAAAAGAAAAAAGTGTTCGCAACGGATACGGCTTGCAAAACCTGTCATCCCAAGACCCACTCTACCTGGGAGAATTCGCGCCATGGAAACGCTTATAACACCCTGCGGAAGATCAACAAGGCCTTTGATCCCGAATGCCTGATTTGCCACGTCGTTGGATGGAATGAGCCGGGAGGGTTTGTCAGTGAAATCGACACTCCCGATCTCATGAACGTTCAATGCGAAGTCTGTCATGGACCCGGACTGAGGCATATAGAGGCGCCAGCACCGGGATTCGGTCAAGACGCGAAACAAGCCTGCAAAAAATGCCACGTCAAAAATCACAGTCCCAGGTTCAATTTCGATAAATACTGGGATACAATAAAACATTAACCCTAACGTAAAATCTTATATAAAATACCCCTAAGGGTCATTAAACAATAATCAGGAGATGCACATGAAATTCGTTCTTGCCATTTTATTATCACTCAATATCCTGATTCCGGTTTCCGCATTGGCGGGGGATAAAATCCGTGGCGAATATGAAGTGATCGGTGATCTGAAGACGCTCAAGGGAGCTAAAAGCATTGAGTTACAAGAGTTTTTTAACTTTTCCTGTGGTCATTGCTATCGTTTCCTGGAAACCTCTAAAGGCCTGAAGTCCAAATACAAGGACAAACTGCACCACAAAAAATTTCCCATTTACTGGGGCAATCAGACCCCCTATCCCTCAATGGCGTTTTATATAGCGGACGGGTTGGGAATGGAGGAAAAGTTCACTCAGGAGCTTTTCGACACTAATTTTAAGCTGAATATCAATATTTTTCAGACTCGGGTGATTAAATTTCTGGCCAAAGACCATGGCATCGAAAAAGAGATGGAAACCGGGATGCTGTCGGCAAAAATCAAGGCTAAAGTCCAAAATTGCTTGGATTTAGCCAAAAAATACAACGCCAGCGAAACCCCCACCCTGATCATCAACGGCGTATTAAAAGTGACTCCCAGCATGTCGAAAGGTGATGTGGAAGCAATGACTAAAAATTTAGACCTTATCTTTCAAGACGTTTTGAGTTATAATTAATCATCCATAAAAACCGGTTATCCGGTTGATTAATTTACACTTAACGCAATCTCACGACGACTGAAATGAGGATCTGGTTCTATGTCCAAAATCACCAATAAGAGGTTTTTGGCGGGTATTGGGGCTGTTCTATTGACGGTTCTGTTTGTTATCCCATCTGGCAATTCCAGGGTGGAAAGCCTTCTGATATCCGATGCCCACGCCGGCTTTTTCAACAAGGATTTGGAGTTATTTGACGAAGTCATAGACTTGATCGCGGACAAATACGTCTACCCTCCTGATTTTAAACGATTATTTTCTGCCGCCATTGATGAAATGCTGGTCACCGCAGGTCAGGACCGTCTCAATGTACGAAAAACCTCGACAGGCCAAATGATCAAGGGCAATAAATTCGAAGTCCAATACAACCTGAATTACGATCAGGCCCACGATTTGGCTTCTTTTAAAAAGGTCTATTATTTCCTGCTCGACGAATCGAATGGGAAATACACCAAGGAAGAGCTGGAAACCGCCGCCGTGATCGGCATCATGAACTCCCTGGACCCTTATTCTCAGTTTCTGGACAAAAGCTCTTTTGACAAATCAATGCGGGATACGGAAGGCAAGTACGGCGGTCTCGGTATGATCGTCACCCAAAAGGACGAACAACTCATGGTTGTCAAAACCATGAAAAATGGACCGGCCCACCGTGCGGGGATTTTGCCAAACGACATCTTTGCCAAGGTCAATGGGCGTTTTATCAAGGATATGAAAATCCATGATCTGGCTGAAATTCTCAGGGGATACCCCAACACCAAGGTGACCCTCTCCCTGAAGCGCCCTGTTGAAGATGATGTCCGCACCTATACCTTGACGCGCGAAATCATTTCTATCGAAACAGTCGAATACCAGACCCTTGACAAGGGCATTGGCTACATCAAAATCAACAGCTTTTCCAAGCAGACCAATGACCAGCTGAAGGATTCTCTGGCACAGGCAAAAGTAGACGGAGTGAAGGCTTTTATCCTCGATTTACGTGGCAACCCCGGTGGCCTGCTGAATCAGTCGGTCAAAGTTGCGAGCCATTTTCTTTACCGCAGTCGTATGATTGTTTACACGCAAGGCCGGAAAAAAAGAGATTACAAGGAATACCGGGCGCAATATAAAAACAGTCTGCTCCATATGCCGGTCGTGATTCTCATCAACCGACACAGCGCCAGTGCGTCCGAAATCGTTGCCGGCGCTCTCAGGGACTCCGGGAAAGCCTTGATTATCGGAGAGAATTCATACGGTAAAGGATCGGTGCAAACCATTTTCAGGATCAGCAACGGGTCCGGCTTGCGGCTCACCACTTCCAAATACTTCACCCCGTCAGGGATAGACATTACCGAACATGGGATCGTTCCCGAAATTAAAATCGTCAAGGAAATCAGCCCGGAGGATACCATTGGGCCGGAAAGTATCATCCTGGGCGAAAAAGGCCTCAAAACTCCTTCCATTCGCCTGAAGACAGCGGATCTGGAAAAGTTTTTCAAGGAAATTGACACTAAGAAGGTGAAGAAAGCCACCGAGGTCAAACAGACTGAACATGGGATTCAGATGAAAAATGATATCAACCTCAGGTTCGCTCATATGCTCCTCAATAACCTAACCGTCGCAAATAAGAAGCAAACACTTGACAAAGCAAGGGAAATCGCGGCAAATATACATTATTGATTGACCTGCTTAAAAATATTGTGGCGAATGGAGCGATTGGATGAATATCATCAGCATCGATTATGAAAAAGAAACCGTAGAAAGTGATTTTTTCGTTTGGAAAATAATTTCCAATAACAATAACAAGTTTCTTCTTCTGCAACGCGAAGACAATGGCAGGTTCCGCGCCGCCGAAGCGGATGTCAAAAAGAAACAGCTCTGGGAAGTGAAAGAAATCTCCTACCACGGACCCAATGGGGAAAAGTTTTTCTACGATGAAGATTCCGGCGTGATGGGGTTTTGACCCGCTACGCGGGAAGAAAAAGTCAGGCTGAAGTTTTCCTGCCAGGAATTAAAAAGTATTCCTAATACAGTTTAAGCGCTTTCAGGTGAGCCAGGGTTTTTTTCAATTCCGATTTGGTTTCGCCCGACAAAAAATTCCCCCTCAAGTCCAACTTGCGCAATTTAGGGAAGTTTTTTGTGTTCGCAAACGCCACCGCCCCCCGGTCGCGCACTTCGTTCCAACCCAGCTGAATTTCCACAAGATTAGGAAAGTTTTTTGCTTTGGAAAGTATATCGGCGCCGTTATCGGCCAGGAAGTTATGCCTTAAAACCAGAACCCTCAGTTTCGGCAGGATGGGAAACTGGGTGAGGATATGAGCGCCTTCTTCGGTGATGTCGTTGTAACGCAATTCGATTTTGGTTAATTTTTGCAACCATTTTTGCTGACTGAGTACTTTCAGCCCTGCATCACCGATTTTCTTTCCCGACAAGTCCAGGAATTTTCCTCTTCTTTGCAAACCCTCTTTAAATATCTTTTCAAAATCGAGGGGTTCTCTTTGGTCAATGCCCTGAGCGCTTGCCGTAAACGGGACAGATAAAAGAACTAAGATCATTAGGGGCCGAACGAAATGATAAAATTGTTTTCGGCTCATAAACCTCAATCTTCCGAATCGTCACTTCCATTTTTATTGCCCTTAGCTTCCAGCTCATCCCAGTTGGAAGCGTCATCATCATCTTCAAAATCTTCCGGATACATGAAATCTTCAATGTCGTCAATGTAAAGATGACACAGGCGAGTCCGCGATTTACTCTTTTTAAGAGCTTCCAGGCCCTTGCGCCGCACCCGGTTGGAGGTCATAAAAAGATGTCTCAACTTGGGCAATGTTTCCGATTCTGCGATAGCGATCGCGCCCTCATCCTCGACCAGGTTTCCATAAAGGCTGAGCTTTTTTAATTTTGACATATTTTTTGAAGTGGCAATGGCCTTCACTCCGTCGTCGCCAATCACGTTTCCATAAAAATCCAGATCGGACAAATTCTTGAAATTGTCCGACTCGGCAATGGCGATCGCGCCCTCGTCACTGATATTATTATTCGGCAGACTGAGCCTCGTGAGCCGTCTCAGACTTTTCGATTTAGCCAGAGTAACGGCGCCTTTGTCGCCAATATTCTGATTGCTGAGATCGAGGTGCTTTCGATCTGGAGTCAAAAACTGTTTTATTAAATATTCTACGCTGGCCACAGGAACCCCTTTAAAAATGCTTCCATAGAGAACGAATATTATTGTGGTTTAAAGTATATCACACCCCTTGTTTCTTTAAACAATCCAGGATCGCGGTGAATAAATCATTGCAGGAACTGCTTTTCCACCAGGGAGATTTCGTCCTTTTTGGAATTCACCTGGCCATTCACCCGGGCATCTCTCAAGGCCTTGAACACTTGTTGAAACACAGGTCCCGGGCTCACGCCCATCGCGATCAAATCATTTCCGGTGAGCGATAATTTAGCTTGCTCCTGATATTGGGTCACGAATAGAGTGGCGTATTTATTGGCCCTGTCATCGGCCAGCGCTGACAATAAGAAAATGATCCCCTCCGGGGAAAGCGGGGAAAAAATATCGTAAACCTCTGTCGGCGACAAATCATTCGCCATCGCCAAAAGCCGTCTGGCTTCCCGGCACGTCTCCAAATCCAGTTCCAGCCGTTTTCGTAAACGCATGGAAACGTCCAGCCGTTCCATCGCCTGTTCAAAATTCGGGGTGTCCAGATCATTGAGCAAACCCATAAAATAAACAAACCAGGTCTCGGGAGACTTTGTGAAAGGCACCATTTTTGCCCAGGACAAAACCCCGTCCACCCGATCCAGTATTTCCAGAGCACGAGTGTCGAGAAGTAAGTTCGGGGAGATGAACTGTAAGAGGGAGAATTCCCGCATACGTCGGATGCAGGGCACCGGCTGGTTTTCCTTCATGATGAGAATAATTTCATTCAACAGGCGCGAACCGCTCAACTCGTCAACAAGTCTTTTTTTAATCGCGGTTTTCATGAACGCGACCGTCTGCTTGCCAATTTGAAACCGATTGCGTTGCTCGAACCTTATGGCTCGGAACATTCTTGAGGGATCTTCGATGAAACTTAAATTATGAAGCACCCGGATCATTCGGTCTTTGAGGTCGCGCTCTCCGTTGAAATGATCGATGAGAGCGAAGGCGTCTTTCCCTGTCAGTTGAATGGCCAGGCAGTTGACCGTAAAATCCCGGCGAAACAGGTCGGCTTTGATGGAACTTTTCTCGACCGTGGGAAGCGCCGCCGGATGTTTATAATATTCCATCCTGGCCGTGGCCACGTCGATACGAAACCCGTCTTCCAGAATAATGACAGACGTGCCAAATTTGGCATGGCTCTTCACCCTTCCCTGAAGTTCAGCCGCCAACTCACCAGCGAAAACGATGCCATCTCCTTCGACCACAATATCAATATCCAGATTGCTTATGCCAAGCAGTAAATCACGGACAAACCCGCCCACGACATAAACGCCATACTCAGGCCCCTCGGCTATTCGGGCAATGGTTTCGATTAAAGCCATCACGTTTTTGTCCAACCGTTCCTTCAACAGGCTCTTGACATTCTTATAGCCTCTGCTGTCCCGGCCCCACCCAGAGCCTGCGGGGTTTTTGCCCTGAATCATATCCCCCTGCAGGACACGAAGCAGGTCTCCCCGGCTGACGATCCCCACCAGATGGCCGTTGTTGCCGTCAACCACGGGAATGAGCTTTTGCTTCTCCTCAATAATGATAGGAGTGATGGTTTTAAAATAAACATCGGGAGCGGTGACTGAAAATTCCTGGACCATTAAATCTTCGACATGGGTTTCATCTAGTTTGTGGTGCAGAGCCTTTTCCACGATTTGCCTCGTGATCAACCCAACCGGAATGTCATTTTCGATCACCGGCAACGTATTCAAGTTGAACAGGGTCAATGTTTTTTCAACGGTCTGAATCGTGTCTTCCCTCTGTACCGTGAGCACCGGGAATTGCATGATGTCTTTGACCCTGGAAAGGGGCTCCATCTTTTCATCCAGAATCGCCAACACCTTTTCCCTGACCTGCACGAGAGTCATTTCCCGAATGCTCGCAGAGGCGGCATTGGCATGGCCGCCGCCGCCAAACTCCCGGGTCAGGTCAGCAAGGTCGAGAGCTTTGGTCCGACTGCGTCCGATCAAATACACCCGCCGGTCCATTCTAACGAGCACAATCAAAGCGGAAAGGTTTTCCAACTCCATCATCCGGCTGACCGCATAGGCCAAATCTTCAACAAAATGATCCGCCGTGGCCGTGGCCAGCGCAATTTCCACTCCGTTGATATTCAACAATTCGATATTTCGGATGAGATCGTTCAATACGTCCAACTGTTCCCGGTTCAATCGCACTTGAATGAATTCAGCCACCACATTGAGATCCGCACCCGACCGGACAAGTCCCGCTAAAGCGGATAAATCTTCAGCTGTGGTGGAAACGGATATCAGGGAATGCGTGTCTTCGTGAATTCCAAGAGCCATCAGAGTGCTTTCTTCTTTGCTCAGAGTGATCCCGTTTTCTGCAAGCACTTCCAGCAGAACCGTGGTCGCCGCACCCCGTTTTTTTATCACCGCTTTCGATGCTTTGATCTCATTGCCCGCTTCAGGATGGTGATCGTAAACATGAACCTCGACACCGGGTTTTTGGATCAAAGATTGAAAAACGCCAATTCGGGCGGGGTTTTGCGTGTCCACCAGTATCAGCAATGAAACCTTGTCGAGATCGATCTCTTTTATCTTTGAAATCTCGGAGGCTAAGTTCATCTTCTGCAAATATTGATGCACCATTTTTTCCGCAGACCCGGACAAAACCATCTTCGCCTCAGGATATAGTTTTTTCGCGGCCACCATGGAAGCCAGGCAGTCAAAATCAGCATTCAGATGTGTGGTGATCACTTGCATAAAATAGAACCCATGATACTTATGGCAGTAAAAACAGGTAGTTATAGAAATGAATTTCGGTCACACATATATTATCTGGACAAATATATGGGCAATGACTCCATTTTTATATTTCTCTCAATAAATTCTATCTTATTTTGTCTCTGACTTGGGAAGGAAACAGCAATTAACTCATGGAAATATATTGACCATGATTTAAAACGGCAAATCAGGGATTTAAGAATGCGAAGGATAATACAACCCTCCCCCAGTCCCGCTTTTTGTGAAATAATCTTCCTGACCTTAAATCTACAGGAGAAACAAAGTGGAAGAGTCCCATTCAACCCGGGCGACAGTATCATTAGTAGCGATTTTTCTTTCTGCCCTATTTTCTGTGGGAACGGTCAGTCTCGCCGAAGCAGAGAGCATGGGTGCAAAAACAAACATCTCAAAGAAATTTGGCGGCGCCGTAAAAAAGGGCGGTGAATACACAGGCAAGAAATCAATTCGGGGAAGGAAAACCGTTGACCGTACCATGCGTTTAAAGCGGCCTATCTTTAAACAACGACTGAAAAATAAAAAAACATCCCCCAGGCTAAATAGCAAATACATCGGGGAAACAGAGAAAAACCTGGGACAATTATCAAACGCCGGGAAAGACCGTGGCAATATTCTATTTTTCGATGAGGCCGATGCGTTATTCGGTAAACGTAGCAGCGTCAAAGCCAAGGCCAGCAAAGACCATTGAGCCAATACAATAACCAGTAACGTAAAATAATCTCTGTAAAAAGGGCTGGCAAGAAAGGCCCTCACAGAAAAGGCATCCCGCTTCAGGTGGGTTCACTATATTTTTATGGGACGGGCCGCAATTAGCCTTTCCTCATCCCCTCGATCGTCGAAGTCACTCCCCGTTTGTCCAACTCCTTGATTTAAAGTCCATTTCACCCCTTCCAAAATAGACTCATCACCCCGGTTCCCCCATTCCCCATGCATGAACCTCGCATAGTCCATGCATCCATCCATTCATCCAGCACCGATTGATTATCGTAACTTATTGTAAATAAAACCGTTCGTTTTGGCACGCAGGGTGCAATTACAGATAGGCATAAGGGGTGCGGGACCCCGGCTTTCGTAAAGGAAGCATCACTCGCAAAGACAGTTTTCAACTTTCGGGAGAGAACAAAATGTTTTTAAAATCAATTTTAGCGGAAATTACAATACTTTTTATTGCCATTGCAACTCCCATTATCTTTGTTGCGATCAACTACTAATTAGCCAAAAACATACTAAAGGAGAAACCAAAATGAAAAAAACAACTCTGGTATTCGCAATGGCCTTGGCCGGGATAATTACTTTATCCATAGTGATGCAAAGTGAAGCAAGGAGTATCAAATTTGGAGGAGCATACACGAGTGGCCCCGATAAGATATACAACGGTAAGACATCATGGAATTCACGCACGCTTAAAGTCAAACCTCACCCCACCGCCCTAGCGCCAAAACCAGTAAAACGACTTAAAAGAATGACCCGCAAAAAGAACTGTTGCCGCACTCGACTACGCGTAAATGATAACTTGATTTGGGGCGCGCCTGATCCTAAACAAAACACATCCGCTGGTGTGGACAGAGCTAAGGTTCGCATTGAGGAGAGTACCTATTCACCCAAAATTGACGACAAACTACCGATAAGAGCTCGTTTCGTTCAGTGAAACTCCGCTTTTGTAGGGAGACAAACGGATAACTAACTTTTTTGTAGGAATTACCGACCGTTATTGGCGGGAGAAACTCGAAACCGGGTTTTGAAACCAGCTTCCCGGGGCAGGGTGCATATTTTATTGTCGCAGGCCCTGAACTCAATTCGACCTGAAATCGTATATTCCCCAGGGCTTAAATCGTCGGGGACGGCCAGGTTTTGGCGAAACCGGACGGAATCCGTATGGACTTTCACCACTTTATCCAAAGCTCCATCCAGAGCGATGGTGGGTTTGGGTTCCTTCCATTTCCCGGTGGCCTGAAAAATATTTTCTTCAAAATGAATTTCAGTGGCCAACGATTCGCCTTGACCTACTGCTTCTAGAGAATAAATATGCCATCCTTTAGAAAGGGTCACCAATAAATACAGATCGAAGGTTTTTCCTGGACTTGCCAAAAGGGGATCGGCTATGGCCGTCACATTTACCGGGCTGATCTTACTTCTGGGTCGGAAAAATTCTTCCAGGGACTGAAACGCAAAAGCGGAAGATGCAGAAAAAGCCAGACCAACAACGAGCCATCCTGCCAGGATAGAAAATAGGGGTCGCTGAAATGGGCCGGTCAAGAACATGCGGACGCTTTTCCTTCTACACGGCTGGATTGAGAATGAAAAACTGCTTGAACGAGATATAGCGCGTTACCGAACCAGCTTGGCTTCGGCACGGGATAGGGAAAGATATTTTTCGATGACTTCAGTGAATTTAGTTGTAGAAACCGCTCCAGAAAACATCTCCCCTGACACAGTCCCGTTTTCCAGATCATAAAGTCCCAAAATAAACGTTGGCGTGCCTTGAATGCCCAACAGGGCTCCTTCGCGAATGTCCTCTGCAACTCGGGTTTTGTATTTTCTCTTTTGCGAGCAGGTTTGAAAATCCTTCAGGTTTTTCACGCCCGCCTGTTTGGCAAGTTTAACGAGTTCGGTTTCGGTCAATACGAAAGAGTCGTCGGTGATGTCATACAAGACATCTTGCATCTCCCAGAATCGGTCCTGATCGCGCGCGCACTCCACCGCCTCCGCCAGAATGGTCGCTTCTTTATGAAACGGCAGGGGAAAATGACGGTAACCAAACTGAACTTTTGTGGAATAAGTCTTGCGAAGTTCTTTCAAAGTCTTCTGAACCCGTTTACAAAATGGACATTGAAAATCGGAATATTCCAGAAGAATTACCTTCATCGAACTTTCGGAACCTTTCCTGGCCCACAACATGGCGCTGTTCAGCTCTGCGACCACCTTGAAATCACTGGGCGGCTTCAAATGTACTTTGACCCACTTTTTTTTAAGAGCAAACTGATATTGTTTTTCTATATAAGAATCCTTGTTGGTCCTAATCAGGTATTCACGAATTTCGTCTCGCATTTTTTCAGGACTGCCCAGCCCCTTGACCCCGGGAGTCTTTTCGTAAAAACGGGCAATGTCTTTTTCTGTCACAGAAGGCACATCGTCTTTAAAAAACTCGGGGTGCTTTTTGGCGAGCTGTTGTAGAATTTTTTCCTTCAATGCCCGGGCCTGCATTTCATGAAGCTGATACATGGCATCGTGCATGCGCGCATTTTTCAGATCGTTCATCATGAGATATTCGCCGTCCACAACAGCCACAACGGGATTGTTGCTGAAGAGTTGGACCGGAGCAGGATCGGCAAACAAATGGGCAGGGATGGCACTGAATAGCGTTATTGCCAACAACAAGGAAAACAGCTTGCGGATATTCATCGAAAAAATTGAATCCATAGAGTTCACAATCAAATATCGGGTTGAAATTAATTTTTAAAGTTCACAGCAGTTCAGGGGAACGATCCATTTTTAAAAAGTATCCCCCGCCTTGGCAAAATCAGCTCTCGATCACTTTACATAATTATTATCCCTCAATTGACACCCCCTTCGCAATTGATTGTTTTTCTTTTTTTCGACTCAAATTAAGAATGTTTTTAGCACTCATCCTGCCTTCACAGAGGCTTCCGGGTTAAGAAATTTGTGACAGTTGTCAGCCAGGTCCAGGAAGGCTTTGGCGGCGACGCTATCGGGTTTCGATAAGACAACCGGTTCGCCGCTATCCGAACTTAACGTGATATCGACGTCCAGCGGGATTTTCCCTAAATACGGGAGCACCAGTTCTTCTGCCAGTTTTTCTCCTCCGCCGGTTTTAAAAACGTCAATGTCCTTGGCGCAGTGAGGACAGGTGAGTGTGCTCATGTTTTCGATGACACCCACAATCGGCACATTACTGTCTCTGGCAAATGAAATCATCTTTCTGGCATCGAGCACAGCCAACGCCTGGGGAGTGGTCACGATCACAGCGCCATCCACATCTCCAATAAAATCGATGATGGTGATTTGCTCGTTTCCGGTGCCAGGAGGTAGATCAAAAAGCAAATAGTCCAATTCCCCCCAATTGATATTGCCCAACAGCTCAATGATAAAATCGTATTTGACCGCATCGCGCCAGGCAATGTGCATATTGGGGTCTTCGATCAGGAACCCCAGAGAAGCGACCTTCAAGCCATTCTTTGTCACGTAAGGGTCGATCCCCTCATCGGTGGACTTTAACCGGACGTGTTCGGCGTTCAACAACTTGGGAATATTGGGACCATGTAAATCCGCATCGGCCAGACCCACTTTGTAGCCTTTTTCGGCAAGCGCGACGGCAAGATTCGTCGTCACCGTACTTTTGCCCACGCCACCTTTGTTACTGCCGACAATCAGTTTGAATTTAATGTCATTCATCCTTTTATTGACGAGCCAACGGTTGTGTTCGTTTTTGTCGGCCTTACAATCAGTCTCATTATTGAATTCACACATTTCGCATGTGTGAAGGAGTCTGCATTCTCCCGTTACAACCATCATAGCCTCCTATAGGTTCAAAAGTGATCTGGAACAGACCACTTTGTCTGTCCAACCTTTCGCTTATTTTTATTAGTCACAAAAAATGATAGATTTATTAAAAGAGGTTATTTAACAATCATTTTGATGTCAAGGGAAATAGGCGAAATATTAACTTCAGGTTCAATGGCGCGGTCACACAGGCAGGCAAACTTTTTTATGCAGGCGTATCCTCAAAGCGATAAAACCTTCCGGCAAATCAAAATGCCCCGCTCCATTACAACCATCC
>CAYPQH010000036.1:13889-16073 GCA_964412825.1 uncultured Nitrospinaceae bacterium
CCCCCAAACGGCGCAGTCGTTTCAAGCCCGGTTAAAGTTTGTCTGGAAGTTCATGGCGTGGAAGTGGAACCGGCAAAAAAGGGCGTTAATGACGGTAAAGGTCATCACCATATTCTAGTGGATGTCGACCTCCCCAAAGACCTCAGCAAACCCATCGGGAAAGACGCGCACCACATCCACATGGGCGATGGTTCCACCTGTAAAGAAATTAAGATGGACGTCGGCATGCACACGATTCGCACTCTGTTTGCCAAAGGAAATCATACTCCTTATGACCCAGCGTTGACTTCCACAGTTGTAATCACCGTAAAGTAACTCGCAGGATCAGAAGTTAAGAAGTAAAATGAATGCTGTCCCAATAGGGACAGCATTTTTTTTATCCGCCAATGGCTTTGCCTTCCCCACTCCGAAAAATCCACCAATAACACCGAAAACGCCCCTGTTTTCACGAATAAAATTAAACGACCTCTCAATCGAAATGAGTTGTAATCATGTTGTTTAACTTATAAAATATTTTCAATCCATATTTTTTTATTACAAAAATTGATCCGGTTTTTGGAACCCCGCGCTGAGTATCAATCTGTTCCAGTGAATGCTTTTTTATGAACAAAATAATCCTAAAGAAATCGCTCTTTTTTTTGACAGGTTGTCTACTCGTTACCTGTCTGAACTCCCAGGTTTTTGCTCACGAAGTCAACAAAAGCGCCATTGCCCTTTTAGTCTGCAAAAGTAAAACGGGTGCGACGATTGCCACCGGAACCGGCTTTGTCGTCAAACCCAATGGAACGCTTGTCACCAATTACCACGTGCTGGTGGACGCCGCTTCAGTGGACGCAATCTTCACCAACGGAAGCATCGTTCCTGTTGAGAAAGTAATGAAAGTGGACCGCATCAAAGATTTTGCGGTTTTAAAACTTAAAGAAGGATTTTATTCCACCCTGGAAATAGGCGACTCCCGCAACATTCAAGCGTACGATTACACCAGCGCATTGGGGTATTTGTCGCAAAACATCGGGGAAGAAGGCAACCGGGTGAAGGGCAATATCCTGCAAACCTTTGGGTTTGTTTTGGGGGTCCACCCGCAGGCGTATCCGGATTTTGCCTACCTTTACACCACCACTTCCTTTGGACCGGGCTTCAGCGGCGGGCCAGTGGTTGACAAGAACAATAAAGTGGTGGGCATCGCCACCATTGAGGGACGGGCGATCAACCTGGCATTGCCCATACATGAGGTCCAGCCTTTTCTCGATATAGAGAAAGGAATGACCTTTGAACAGCTTTTAGAGGAAGACCGCAACTCCAGGGAAGCCATGTATTACCGGGGCAACTTCGCCCTTTACGCTCAGGGCGACCTCGACAAAGCCGCCGCTTATTTTCAGAATATTTTGCAGGAAGACCCAAACTTTGTGCTGGCGCTTTACGACATGGCGGTCGTCAATCGGGATAAAGGTTCAATCGAGCAGACGATTTCCAACTATGAAAAAATCATCGCCATCAACCCGGATTTTCCGGAAGCGTTGTCAAACCTTGGAAGCTATTATTTTCGCTCGGGTAAATTGGCGCAAGCCGTGACCTTATTCCAAAACGCAGTCCGGGCTTATCCTAATTTCATTCAGGCTCTGTCCAACCTGGGAGCCGCTCTCAACAAACTGGATCGGTTTCGTGAGGCGATACCCCACCTGAAAAAAACCATCGCTCTGGACCCCGAGTTCGCCATCGCATATTATAATCTTGGCAACTCCTACTTTTCCCTCAACCAACTGGAAGAGGCCGGAGAGGCCTATGACCAGTCTGTCGCTCTGGGAGTGGACTTTCTTTCTCTGCACTGGAAGCTATACGAAACCACTCGCCAATTGGGTAAAACACAGGACGCCAGAAAACAATTAAAAATTATTCTGCAGATGGACCCTGAAAATAAAAAAGCCAAACAGGCACTCGCCAAACTTCCTCCCGCCTCTCTAAAATAACTCAGCCAATCTATATTTTTCCTAAAACCGCCGCCATCACTTGAATGACGGAAAACATACTTTCCGGGGAACATTTGTCCAGAGTGTCGGTCAACTTATGCCAGTAGGGATAATCGAAATCGATCAACAACACGGATGGAACACCGAGCCCAATGAAAGGATAATGATCGTCAAAAATGGTGTATTTGGTCTGACTGCGAAACTGAGTCATCGACAT
>CAYPQH010000037.1:0-15989 GCA_964412825.1 uncultured Nitrospinaceae bacterium
TTCTTAAAAATACCGAATCCGTTTTTAAGCACTCCAGAAAAAGAAAAATTCAGGGCAGAGCATCGATCCGGAAGTGGAGTTCGCTCAATTGAAGGAGATATTGTGTTCCCGGAAATCATACGAAAAATATTCGATTGAAATATCTCAAACCTTAAAAAATGCAAACCAAGCTAAGGAAACAGTAATGAAAATTATTATTTTTATTTTGCTATTCATTCCGTCCATCACTTTCGCGGCTCCCCTTCAGGAAAAATACGCGGATCTGCCAGACCCTATTTCCATTGAAGAGGGTAAAAAGTTGTATCAGGAAAATGGTTGTTCGGTGTGCCATGGCGACCAGGGGCAAGGAGATGGTCCCTTGGCAGATGGATTAGAAAATAAGCCTCGAAATTTCAAAGATTACGAAGAGATGAAACGCATGCCCACCATTCGCATGGAACAAGCCATTCAGCACGGATTGGCAGGAACCGCCATGCCGGCTTTCAGTCAATTTTCCGATCCTCAAATTGAATTCCTGACAAATTATTTGAGATCGTTTCTGGTGGATTCTTACACTGATCTGAAAATGTGCGCCTTCCAAACTTACCATATCAATGCAAAAAACCTGCGTCAGCCTTTTTACGTGAAAGTGGATGAGCCGGAGAAATTTGAAGCGAAAATTCAGGGAAAAACCATTTCATTCAGCGGAAAAAACTGGACAAAACTCCTGGATCGAAAGGGGCATCGAACCCACTTCAGGGTGATGCAGGATGACCACATCGTGTCTTTGATTTCGGTGAAAATTCATCGCTGCCAGAAAGAGATGAACGAGATGTTAAGAATAGTTCCTCTGCAGGAAGCAAAGTTCAAAAAAGCGTCTGCAAGAATGCGATAGTCTCGGAAATGTTGAATTATGAGGTCAACCGGAAAATTTTGATTCGTGAAAAAGAAAGCCGGACCATTTGTGGTCCGGCTTTCTAATTGCCGGAAAAAGTCGGGTCGTAATATTTCCTGTTATAAAAGAGAAACGAGTCCATCGCCGATTCATCGTGATATTTGTATGCCGAGAATCTCCTCCCAAAGGGGGCGGAATTTCAATCCTTTTGCGAGCAATTTTCAGCAGAATCTTCTCTCCTTTAGCTAACTCATTGATTTATTGTTGTGTATGTCCAATGACTATGCGATCCTGATTCATATTCCCACAACTTAAATCACGAATATTCATGGAAAACGGGACCAGAATTACAGATCAATTATTTATTCTCCAACGGTATCGCCTGTCCGCCTGGAAAAATAATTTCGCCCACCCCACGCGCGAGAAAAAAATCCGCTGGGGGATGATTGCGGTGATGGCGGCTTTGTTTGTTTACGGTGATTTCGTGTTTTTTTTGCGCATCGTTCGTTATCTGGACGGGCTCCCCATGCAAATCGGCGAGGAAATCATTGCGCAAATGATGAATGTCATCTTCCTGACGCTTTTCGTCATGGTCTGGTTTTCCAGCCTCATTGTATCCTTGTCAGTTTTCTATATGTCAAAGGATTTAGAACTCATTCATTCCTTGCCCATCAGAATGGGGATTTTTATTTTCTCCCGTTTTCAGCAAGGGGTGATGCATAGTTCCTGGATGGTTCTGCTCTTTACTTTTCCCATTTTTTCCGCTTATGGGTACTTCTTTCAGGTTCCCTGGACATATTATTTCTATTTGTTGTTCAATATACTGCCCTTCATCATTTTGGCCTGCCTGCTGGGGGCGTTAGTCATTATGGGCTTGATGCGCTATTTCCCCGCAAAAAAAGCGCACCAGACACTTTCATTCCTTGGGTTGATATTTTTAGTGGGAGCGGTGGTTTACCTGCGCTTTCTCTCCCCTGAAAAATTTTTTGGACAGGAAGTCTCGAATGAGCAGATCCTCCTGTTCATGGAAAGCCTTAAAGTTCCCGATTACAAATTTCTACCCACCAGTTGGATTTCTTATGGGCTGACAAGCTGGGTGGGAGGCGAGTTCAAGAACGCTCTTATGCAGTCGTTATACCTTTACTCAGCGGCGCTGGTCGGTCTGGCGGTTCTTTGGATAACCGGGCGACAAATATATTTTGACGGTTGGACTCTGGTGCAGGAAGCAAATCATGCTCCCGTGCCCAAAAAAGAATGGGAAAGATCCGGAATTTCTTTTTTGAAAAACCTCCCCATTGGTTCGACACAGCGGGCCTTGCTTGAAAAAGACATGAAAATTTTCAGCCGGGACCCTGAACAGTGGTCGCAGATTTTTATTCTATGCGCATTGGTTTTTGTTTACATCTTCAACATCATGAACCTGCCATTGAGTAATATTGCTTTGAAAAACGTGATCTCAGTTTTGAATATTGGCTTGATCGGGTTTGTAATATCGGCTCTGGTCTCCCGATTTGTTTTTACCGCGACCAGCCTGGAGGGGAAAAGCATGTGGGCGATTTACAGCGCTCCCGTAGAAATGAAAAAGTTTCTTTGGAGCAAGTTCTGGATGTTTTTTCCGCCCTTTCTTTTCATCGCTGAATTTTTATTGTTGGTTTCTAATTATCTACTACAAGTGGATATCTATGTCATGACGGTTTCCTTCATCGGGGTCTTTTTGGTCACCCTGGGGCTTGTGGGAATGGGAATCGGTCTGGGTGCAGTCTATCCGTCGTTCAATCACGACAATATCTCTGAAATTCCTGCGGGAACGGGCGGTATCCTGTTCATGACCATGAGCCTGGGCTTTGTCGGACTGGTTCTGATGCTGGTGGGCCGACCCATGTACGTGCACTTTAATGAAAAATTTTTTTATAAATCTGTTGGCGGAATCGACGTTCCCATTTGCTACGCCCTTATTTTTATTCTCTCCCTGATCGCCGCTTACTTGCCGATTCAACGCGGAATACGTTCTCTGAATAAAATGGACCTTTAATGTTAAAGAACAATAAGCCCAATCAGGCAGGCTGTTGTTGGGTGATGCAATGAAGACCTCCAAATCCCATTAGAAGTTCCCGGCAGGGGAGGGGAACAATTTTCCGATCGGGAAAAATATTTTGCAGAATTGACTCTGCCTTTCGATCATTGGGAACGTTGAATATTGGAAGGAGAACGGCTCGATTGCCGATATAAAAATTGGCGTAGCTTGCCGGCAGTCGGGTAGAACCTGATTTGACCGGCTCCGGCATGGGCAGGTGGATGACGTTCAATGATTTACCATCCTGATCGACCGCCGATTGCAGTATTCGGTAATTGGCGTTCAGTTCGTTTGAATTCGAGGCGGTGGTGTCCTCGGCACAGACAACCGTTGTAGAATTGACAAAACGGGCCAGGTTGTCGATATGCCCATCCGTGTCATCGCCCTCGATGTCTCCTTTCAGCCAAATGATATTGTTGGCCCCAAGGTAATTTTTCAGGATATTCTCTACTGCCTCCCGACGCATCCCACCGTTTCGATTGACGTTCAAAAGGCAGGATTCGGTGGTCAAACAAGTTCCCTGTCCATTGACGTCGATTGCGCCTCCTTCCAGCACGATCCTGGGTTCAAACGTTGGTAATTTCAAGAGACGCGCAATTTCGTCACCCGCCTGATTGTCCAATTCCCAATCGTATTTACCACCCCAGGAATCGAATCGCCAGTTGTTGAGAGCAATTTGCCTGGTTTTTGAATCACCGGACGTCAGAAAATTGGGCCCATAATCCCTAATCCAGGCGTCATTTGTTGGGATCGCATAAAACCGCAATGAACTGGCAGGAATGCCTGCATTGGCGATTTTATTTTTTACAGATTTCATTGAGGTTGTGTCGTTCACCAGAATGTGAACGGTTTCTCCCGGAGCAAGCGCCTGTATGATCGAAAGATAGGTTTGCTCCACCTTGGGCAAAACGGATTCATTCCAGGTTTCCAGATTATGAGGCCAGGTGAGCCAGGTTCCCGAATGCGGTTCCCATTCCGCCGGCATTCGGAACCCACGGTCGGCAGGATATTGAGAGTCAGTCATTGGGGTCGTTGAAGATTTTATCAATACCTCGATATGCGTCGATTCTTCGATCACGCAAAAAAGGCCAGTTTTGGCGGGTGGTTTCTATTTCCTTGAGGTCGCAGGAAACGATGAGGATCTCCTCGGCAGAAGGGCCGGCTTGGGCCATGATTTCGCCAAACGGATTGCAGATAAAAGACCGGCCCCAGAATGTCAAGGCGTTCTCCGTGCCCACCCGATTGGCCGAGGCAAGAAAAACCCCATTGGCGATGGCGTGCCCTCTTTGCACTGTTTCCCACGCAGAGACTTGTTTTGCCACTTCGTTGGCGTCGAAAGCCTGGAAACCAATAGCCGTGGGATAAAAGATAAATTGCGCTCCGGAAAGCGCCGTCAATCGCGCCGCTTCCGGGAACCATTGATCCCAGCAGATGAGCACTCCAATCCGGCCATAGCGTGTTTGAAAACTCTGAAACCCTGAATCTCCGGGAGTGAAGTAGAACTTTTCATAGAAACAGGGATCGTCCGGGATGTGCATTTTTCGATATTTTCCGACGATCGTTCCATCGGCGTCGATCACCACGGCGGTGTTATGATAAATTCCCTCGGTGCGTTTTTCAAATAGGGGAGCGATGATTACAATTTCGAGTTTAGACGCTAATTCACAGAGCACATGGGTAGTAGGGCCGGGAATTGTTTCCGCCAGTGAAAACAACTCAGTATTTTCCACCTGACAAAAATACTGCGACCGGAATAGCTCCTGCAAACAAACAATTTGCGCGCCTTTTGAGGAGGCATCGGATATTTTTTGGACAGCGTCCTTTAAATTTTGCGATGGATCAACCGAACAGGACGTCTGGATGAGGCCGAGGGTGATGGTTTTGTTGTGTGGCAATTTGATCACGATGGTTCAAGTTGGTATCGGTTCCGATTTGTTTCAGTTTATCAAAAAGAGGCAAAAAAAAACCGATAGAATGAAAACATTCTATCGGTTTTAATTTACTCAGACGGGGTTAGCCGCCCTTATTCTAAAAATAATACTTATTTTACAGTTGCGTGATCTTTTTCACAATCTGCTTGAGAAACCAGAGGCTCTTTCATATAGCCGTCTCGGTTCTGACCCATTTGTTTGCGGTATGCGTCATCAGAGTTGTCGCCACGACAGTCACCAGGTACCAGACCAACAACCACGCCAACATCCTCAACAGTCCGCCATTCTTTCCAGGACTGATCTGATTGAGAAGAGCCGAATTGATAGTCGGTGTTCAGATGTGAACCAAGATCGCTTGCAATGCTCCGGCTCATATTGTTCAATGCGGAAGTCATGGCGCGGTCTTTAGCGCCCATCTGCATCATTGTCTGACCAACACTCATCACGCTCTGATCAACCGGAACATAAGCACCAGGTCTCAGGTCATCTGCGGACGCTACTGAACTCAGGCCCACAACCATCAAAAAAGCAAATACTGTAACTAAACTTACTGATTTCTTCATTTCCTTGCCTCCCCATTATAATTTTGGAAAAGTGACCTTATAAAAATTCTATGCAAATCAAAAAATCTATACTTTGTAACAAGTAAGAGATTTATTACTTAATTGCTACGTAACCGCTTTCCACCTCCCCCCGTGTATCCGGTCAACCTGTCAATCGTTTTAAATAATGCCGATATAAATTATATAATATAATTAATAATTGGCGGATCATTCAGGTCGCCAGAATTTATCTTCTTATCGACCTTTTGTCAATAAAAAAACAACAATTAGGCGGTGGAAAGGCGGTAATTTCCAGGAGAAATCGAATGCCGGGTTTACCAGATTTTATTTTGAAATCCAGAGGGCTACAATGCCCGGCTGTTTTCGGGGCAAAGCCCCTGTTTCGGCATTACTATAATCAATTGAAAACATTAACCTTTTTATTCCAATTGATTCCTTCATTAAAATTCAGGTATTGTGGGTGAGATCGTTATTAATTAAGGGGATATCGACTGATTGGATTTTGAGTTGCCCGCAAATATTCCACGGCCTTCCCTAACAGAACCGAGCAGGAGCTTATTTATGGCAAAAAAAAGGTTATTCACCCTGGATGAGGCAAATGCCATCATTCCCCAGCTTTTGCTGAATGTTCCCCGAATTCAAGGGTTGGAGTCGGAACTCAGGAATAAATATCCCGATGTTAAAAACGCCTGGGAAAAACATAAGTATAACGGCGGTAGTGTACAGGGAACCCAATATCTGGGCGCAGCTCTTAAACTCAACCGGATCATGAACGATTTGGAATCTAAGGGATGCGTCATTAAGGGAATCAAAGAAGGATTAGTGGACTTCCCATCGCTTCGTGATGGGCGCGAAGTTTATCTGTGCTGGAAGGCCCCTGAAAAGGAAATTCGATTCTGGCACGAGATTGATGCAGGGTTTCAAGGACGGCAACCCATTTAAAAAGCAGATCGTTGGAAAAAAAACAAAACCAGTCGTTAACCGCAAAGACGCCAAGGACGCAGAGAAAATCTTAAAAACCTTGTAGGAATATTGTTTTCTTTGCGATCTTTGCGCCTCTGCGGTAAAAAAATTCTTTTTGTGTTTCCTTATTAACCGCCTTTAATATCTGCAACAATTTTCCGCACTTGCTGAACCAATCGCGGGTTTCCCGAAATGGCCGTTTCTTCACTTATGCTGGATCGATTGCCGGAAAAATTCGCGAATCTGCCTCCCGCTTCTTCGACCATGATTTTGCAGGGCGCATAATCCCAGACATAAGCCAGCGGGTCCACCATGACATCGACCACCCCTCTTGCCGCCATGAGATGTCCAAACGCATCGGGGTAGGTCCGCATTATTCCGGCTTCTTTGTCCAGTCGATTGAACAGACGGGCGCATTTTTTCTGACGGAAACAATAAAAGTCCGCCACCGCCACCATGGCTTTCGAAAGGTTTTTGCAGGCTGAAACGTTTAATCGGGATTTTCCGCAATGCGCTCCTTTGCCTTTGACCGCCCAGGAGGTTTCTCCCAACGCAGGCAGAGAGATCACTCCCATGACCGGCTCTCCTTTATGCAGAAGCGCGATCAAGGTCGCGAACAGGGGAAGGCCCCTTATGAAGGAACGGGTTCCGTCGATGGGGTCGATTGTCCAGACCCATTCAGCAGAGCTGTTTTCTTCTCCGAACTCTTCACCGATGATGCCGTGGCCGGGAAAGTTCCGGGTAATTTTTGTGCGCAGAATTTCTTCCGCATTCCGATCCGCAAGGGTCACCGGGCTTAAGTCGGATTTACTTTCCACAGCAATATCCTTCGTGCGGAATAGTTTTAATATCTCGGCCTCTGCGGGTTCCAGGCAGGCCAGAGCAAAATCTTTGGCTTTGATTAAATTCATATTTTTAACCTGGCATCCATCTGTGTATAACTGTGTTCATCTGTGGTTCCAACGCTCTCCCTTGCAAGATAAAAGGGGCACTGTTTTCAATTAATTGGATGGGAACCGGGCGATCTATTTTTGTTTGCTTTAATAATGGTTTACACTATAATCAAATTTTTTTTCAAACTAACATTTATTCTCCACGAATTGAATTGATATGAAAGATAAAAACCTGATGATTGGCATAATTTTTTGTTTTGCCATAACTGTTTTGTTTTTGCTAGTGATTATCTGGGAAATCAAGAAGTCGATTGAACACGATAAAAAAGTACAGAAAATGGCGGTAAAAATTAAAAAAGTGGAAATTTTGGACAACCGGGACTTCAGTATTTTCGAGACCACTATAGGGGATGATGGCCGAGAGATGGTTCTGATTCCTGAAGGCGTGTTTACCCGAGGGTCCGATTCTGGAGGGTTCGACGAAAAGCCGGAACAGGAAATTTACCTCGATGCCTATTATGTCGATAAATACGAAGTGTCCGTCGAGTCCTACGATAAGTTCAGACGAGCCGCTAATTATGTGAAACCGTCGGTGCCTTTTTTTCAGGGGGACAACGCGCTTTTGCATGAACCTAAAAATCCGGTTGTCGGCGTTTCATGGCTCGACGCGGTGAATTTCTGCAAATGGGCCGGCAAGCGGCTTTTGACGGAAGCGGAATGGGAAAAAGCGGCGCGCGGAACCCACGGTCTGATTTATCCCTGGGGAAATAAAGTGCTGGGCAAAAGGGCCAACTTTGCAGGCAAGGCCGATGGTTACGAATTCATGTCTCCTGTCGGAACCTTTCCGACAGGTCGCAGTGTCTATGGCATTTATGATATGTCCGGCAACGCGTCCGAATGGGTGGACGACTGGTACGACCAGTTTTATTATAAAACCGCGCCCATGATGAACCCTACAGGTGCGGAAAATAAAAAAAACCGGGTTTTCAGGGGCGGCTCCTGGGATTCCAGGAAGGTAGATATTCGCGCTGCCAAGCGGTATGCCGCGACACCGGGCCGAAAGGACGCCGTCGTTGGGTTTCGTTGCGGTCGCTCCAAAACGGTGACCGAGTGATCCGCTTTCCCATTTAATTTGTCCTCCGTGAACCCCATATCCAGAACCTGGGTTTTCCTGTTTTTTTTCATATCAGGCGCTACCGGTCTGATCTACGAAGTGGTTTGGACCCGGTTGTTGACCCTGGTCATGGGCAACACGCATTATTCCATCGCCACAGTGCTCACCGCTTTCATGGGCGGACTGGCTCTGGGAAGTTATGCGGGTGGCAAAATCATCGACCGGTTTTTCAATCCGCTGGCCCTCTACGCTTTGCTCGAAGGGGCGATTGGTTTCTATTGTCTTGCCATCCCTGGCATCATTGACTGGGCATTCCTTCTTTTTAAATCTATATATCTCAATTCAGGATCTTCCTATACAGAAGCCAGTTTTTATCGTTTTTTGATATGCGGGTCCATTCTGCTCATCCCCACCACTTTTATGGGGGCGACGCTTCCCATACTCAGCAAATTCGTATCCAGCGAACCGGGACTCATCGGGCGGGATGTGGGGACTCTGTACGCTGTAAATACTTTCGGGGCGGTGTTCGGAGCCGCCACCAGCGCCTATGTTTTCATGCGGCTTTTAGGGTTGTCCTCCACCATTCAACTCGCGGCGGGACTAAACATTGGCATTGCCATGATCATTTTTCTGGTGTTTCGTCCTGGTTGGAATAGAACGGCCCAGAGCTTGAACGAATCGTCCCAAGGCCGGAATGAACCTGCGGACAACAAAACGCGAGTGATGTTGTGGGAAGAACGGTTCCTTCTGCTTGCTTTTGGGGTTTCCGGTTTTTGCGCCCTAGTGTATCAGCTTACTTGGAATCGAATTCTGTCTCTACTGTTGGGTTCGTCAGTTTATGCCTTCAGCCTGATATTGTCGCTTTTCATTCTGGGCCTTGCGCTTGGAACCGTGTGCTTTGCTCGTCTGGTCACCCGCATGAAGGATCTGGTCAAGGTTTTTGGGCTTTTGCAGATTGGGATCGGAATTTCCGCGCTGGTGGCCCTGCCTTTTTTTGGCGAAATTCCTTTTATAAATCGCTGGGTCTATCAGAATTGGGACATCGATTTTTCAGCGGTTCAATTCTCAAATTTGTTGATAATTTTTTCGCTTTTGTTTTTCCCCACCTTTTTCATGGGCGCTCAGTTCCCGGTTGTGGTGAAACTTTTGACACGCGGGATGTCAAACCTTGGGAGTGATGTCGGCAGGGTGTACGCCTCCAATACTGTCGGGACTATTGTCGGGTCTTTTGTCGGTGGGTTTTTCATGATTCCGATCCTGGGAATTCAAAACTCGGTGCTGACAGCAGTGTTCATCAACATTCTTTTAGCCGGAGGACTGCTTTCTCTTTCAAAAAGTTTGACGGCCCCCATGAAATTATATGGCCTGCCGCTGGTGCTTTTGGCTTGCCTGTGGGGTGGAATTTCCATGAACGCCTGGGACAAGGCAGTCATTTCCAGCGGCTCTTTCATGCCGTACCGGATCAAGGACTTAAAGGAAGCTGAAAACAAGACGAACAGGATTCTATTTTATAAGGAAGGCACGCACACCACGGTGACCACGGAGCTTGCGGTGTCGGGAAACATTTTTTTGCGCGTCAACGGGAAAACCGACGCTTCGCTGGCTTTGGACATGCGCACGCAACTTCTTTCCGGTTATCTCCCCATGTTTTTCCAGAAAAACCCGGAATCTGTTCTGGTGATAGGGCAGGGCAGTGGAATCACCCTGGGAGCCGTCGAGCAATTTCCAGCCGTAAAAGACATCGACCTGGTTGAGATTTCGACCACAGTTATTGAAGGGTCGCGGTTTTTTGGTCCTTTCAACCACCATGCGTTGGACGATGACCGCCTGACCGTCATTCTGGAAGACGGCAGGAATCATGTGGCTTTGAGCGATAAGAAATATGACGTCATCATCTCGGAACCTTCCAACCCCTGGATATCAGGAGTGGGCGCCTTGTTCACCGTGGATTTTTTCCGTTTGCTAAAGGACAGGTTGACCGAAAAAGGAGTGGTCTGCATTTGGGTGCACACCAACATGTCGCCGGAAAATTTTAAATCCATCACCAAATCCTTTTCTACGATATTTCCTCACGTGACCATGTGGGAATCCATTGTGGGAGACGATTATCTCTTGATCGGGTCTTCCAAAGAATATGGACTGCCGTATGAAAGGGTGGACGATTTACTCAAGAAAGATACTATCGGAAAAGACCTCAGCCGTATCGGTATCCATAGCGTGCGGGATCTGTTCAGTTTGATGATAATGAGCCGGGACCAGATTCTTCGATTCAGCGGCGAAGCTCCCATTCACACCGATGATAATTCCCTGCTTGAATTCAATGCCCCGAAATATATTTATAAAGATGACCGGGACGTATTGGTCAGGCAATTGACTCCTTTTATTCAGGTGGACCCGTCATTCATCAAAATCAGCACTGGGTCCGCGGACGAGCGATCCAAAATTTTTAAAAAGTTTTCCGCCGTGGAGAGGTCGGAAAGTCAGGTAGCCGAAATCAAGCGTCATGCCAGGATCGATCAGCTTCTGGATCAAGCGATGGAAGCGTTTGATTCCGGCGATTATTTGCGAGCCCTTGAGTCATACGGAGCCATTCTGAAATTGGACCCGGAACACGTGATGACCCATTTGAACCAGGGAAATGTATTGCAGGCTCTCAAACGTTATGACGAAGCGGAAACGGTTTATCGGAAGACCCTGTCCTTGAACCCCTATTATGTTTTTGGGTCAGTGGCCCTGGCCAAGCTGTATTTGTCCACGGAAAGGCCCGCTGAAGCAAGAGAGGTTTTGGAGAAGGTTCTTGAATGGTATATTGGGGACAGCGAAGTCAGAGTTTACCTGGGGCTGGCTCATGGGTTTCAGAATAACCCCCAAAACGCCATTAAAGAATATGAAATCGCCTTGAAACTCGATGCTGACTACGCTCCGGCGCATTATTATCTGGGAATTCAATATCAAAAAATTGACCGGGCCAAGAGCAAAAAACATTTGCAGGCGTATCTTTCCAGTTCCGATTCTGAAAGCGCAAATCCCAGGATGATCGCCACGGCAAAAAAAATCCTAAAGAAACTTTGATCCTCTTAATTTATAACGCTATACTTCCTCTTTTCTGTGTAGTGCAGGGACAAGGGAACAACAGGTTGAGTTTTTTGAAGCCTTCTGGCTTTCAACAGGTTCAGGGTATTAATTTTAGAAATTTTAGAGGTATTTCATGCCCATTAAAGTAAAAATACTTTGGGTATTTTGCAATATAGCGATCGTGTTTGGGTTTATATCTACGGCTTATACCGCCAAGATGGAAGAAGTCCGTCTGGATAATGAAGCCATTGATAAAATAAATCAGGAGAGAGCGCTACAAAAAGAAAAACTGAGCAAAATGAAAAAAGAGCAAACGATTCAGACCGTAAGCTCGGTAAAACATGTCATGGAACTCAACGCTCTTGGCAAGCATGATGAGGCCGCGAGTCTGGCGCAGAAAATATCGGAATCCAACCCCGACAACGCTAATAATTACGCATGGTGGGGGATATCCCTTGTTAAAGGGGGTTTGAAAAGTGCGGCGATTGAAAAATTTGTAAGGTCCACTCAGTTGGACCCGACTAATTCGAAAGCGTTCATTTATTGGGGGCTGACGTTGGCAATGGACGGCCGTTTCAAGGAGGCCATTGAAAAATACAAGACAGTGATCGAGCTCGACCCCGAACACGGCAATGCTTATGCCTATACGGGAGAGGCTTTTAATCAATTGAACAAGTACAAAGAGGCAAAAGAAAACGCGAACAAAGCGCTTGCAGTCGATCCCAAAAATTCTACTGCCCACAAAGTCCTGATCGAAGTGTTGTCTCAAACGCATTCCTATAAAGAAGCTTGGAAGGTAGTGGATCGGGCCCAAAATTCGAATGTCAGTTTACCGGAGAAATTAATCGAGGAATTGTCCCAGGCAATGCCCCGTCCGGAATAATAATAGGGTGTTCATTGTGCGGACATTATGCAAAATATAGGTAGTGAGTCAGTTTAGGCATGCGTGCAATCATTAATAAACTCAATGTTTTACGTAAAGGTAAGCCACTGTAATTTTAAATTCCCTTTTGGGATATTGTCTGATATAATTTTGAAAAGTTTTAGTGTTTAGCGGATAAAGTGATAAACTCTTTAGGTAGAGTGGGTTAACCTTAAAAAACAGGTTCTATTGGAGCGGTAAGATGGTTACTAGGTTTTGGCGCAATAAAAATGCAGGTTTGGTTTTTAGTCTCGTGCTTCAGTGGATGTTCGTGCTGTTGACTGTGAATATAAGTTATTCAATTGCTTTGCCCGGTCAGCAGAATACCGACAATCCTGGAAGTTCCATGCCCCAGTTTGTCTATGAAGTTGACGGGACCCTCATTGCCCAAAGCTCAGAAATAACAATATTACTTGAGAAACAACTTCCTCACGAAAACCATAAAAAAGATGAAATTCCGGAAGTTCCTGAAAAAATAAAAAAAGAAAGCCTCTCGTCTCAAGGAACAGGAGCTTTAAATGGCGGGTTGGGGAATGGCGAAGGCAACGCTGGGACAGGCCAAACCGCTTCGGCTTTGGAAACTGCCCACTCCGTTGAGTTTTACGAAGAACTGGAAGATCCTTTCGGCCCTGCCGAAGGCGAAGAGATTCCCGTTTTAAATGACCCGTTTGTTGGCTATAACCGGTTTATGTTCAGTTTCAATGAAGGTCTTTACGATTATGTTATGGAGCCATTGGCCAAGGGATGGCGGTTTGTCCTGCCTGAGGATTTGCGCATTGTGATCAGAAATGCGTTTGACAATGCCCTCTCCCCGGTGAAATTAGTCAGCAGTTTGATTCAGGGGGATTTTGAAAAGTCGGGACGAGTATTGAGCCGGGTTTTGATCAATACGACTGCTGGCCTGGGGGGGATGCTGGATGTGGCCGGGCAGGAATATAATATTGAAAATGTCAATGAGGACTTCGATCAGGCTTTGGGGCACTACGATATTCCGACAGGTCCTTACCTGGTCCTGCCGTTTTTTGGGCCTTCGACAGCCAGAAATGTGGCGGGCCGGGTGGTGGATTCATTTCTCAGTCCCACAATTTTCTTTGCGCCGTCATTTTTGGTTGGCTCAGGCATCACGTTGGGAGAAACCACCAACCAGGTTTCCTTCATCATTGACGATAAAAAAGCGCTGGAGGAAAGCGCTATAGACGAATATGAAAGTGTCCGTGATTTTTACCACCAATTTCGCGAGGGATTGGTACACGAATAATTTCCCCCTTACCTTTCATGTGTTCAATGGCTTCCATATCGGTTCTGTGAACTGACAGCCCCTGTATTTCCTTTATTTCCTCCTTAAAAGCTTTCCTCTCTGCACCACATTTTGTATCCTGTGGACCATCCAATTATTAAGTAGTCGTGATTTTGGTTTTGCCTTTGCTCAAGGAGTTGATCTGTGGAAACACCCAAATACAGCAATCGACTGGTCCATGAAACCAGTCCTTATCTTTTACAACACGCGCATAATCCTGTGGAGTGGTACCCTTGGGGGCCGGAGGCGCTGGGCAAAGCCAAGGAAGAAAATAAGCCTATTTTTCTGAGCATCGGTTATTCCGCCTGCCACTGGTGCCATGTGATGGCCCACGAGTCATTCGAGAACGAACAAACCGCCGAACTCATGAACCGATGGTTCGTCAATATCAAGGTGGACCGTGAAGAGCGCCCGGACGTGGACGCCGTTTACATGAAAGCTCTGGTGGAATTGACCGGCCACGGTGGATGGCCTCTCAGCCTGTTTTTGACCCCGGACCAAAAGCCATTTTTTGGTGGCACTTATTACCCTCCATCCAGAAAATACAACCGTCCCGGTTTTGCCGACGTTTTGACTGAGGTCCATGAACGGTTTTCAGGAAAACAATCGGAGGTCGCTTCGCGCGCGAACCAGATTCTTACAAAAATAAATCCAAGCCACTCCGGGCATACGAGGGGAACTCTCCCCGATATTGCGTTGATCGAGCAAGCGGTGGGGATGTTGGAAACCAGGTTCGATGTAGATTTTGGCGGATTCGGCAATGGCATGAAGTTTCCCGAACCGATGCTTTACTCCCTCCTTCTCAGGCATTGGCAGAGAACCGGCTCGCAACCACCATTGGAAATGCTGGATAAAAGTATGACCCGCATGGCCGAAGGCGGAATCAACGATCAGTTGGCCGGCGGTTTCCACCGTTATTCCACCGACAAAGAATGGGCCGTGCCGCATTTTGAAAAAATGCTTTACGACAACGCCCTACTGGCAAAATTATTTTTAGAAACATTCCAGGCCACAAAACAGGAAATCTATAAAGACACAGCGAGTGCAACCCTAGACTATGTTCTCGAAGAATTGACTGCACCCGATGGCGGGTTTTATTCCAGCCAGGATGCGGACACAGCAGGCGGGGAGGGCGAATATTATGTCTGGGAATTGAAAGAGGTTCTTAATCTTTTGGGGCCGCGTCATGCCAAAGTTTTTTCCAGAGTTTATGGGGTCACGCCTTCGGGGAACATTGGCAAGAAAAATGTTTTGCGCGTTAAAGAATCCATGGAAAAAGTTTCCGCAGCGGAAGGCATCGCTATCTTTGAAGTTCAGCACATAATCACCAAAGGCAAGCAAACGCTTTTGGAGGCCCGTGCAAAAAGGCAAAAGCCCGATACCGATGAAAAGATAATCACCTCCTGGAATGGGCTCATGATCACGGCTTTAAGCCGGGGAGCCTCGACTCTGGGCGAGGAAAAATATCTCACAGCCGCCCGAAATGGCGCGATATTTATTTGGAATCATCAGTGGAACGATGCAGGTCTGCTTAGAATACATAAAGACGGGGAAAGTAAAATTCACGGGTGTCTCGACGATTACGCGTATTATCTGCAAGGCTTGTTGTCGCTTTATGAGGCGTCGTTCGAATTTGCATGGATCGAAAAGGCAAGACGGGTCGCAGATAAAATGATCGAGGAATTTTGGGATGACGAAAATTACGGGTTTTATATCACCGGCAAGTCTCAGGCGCCGTTGATCACACGGCTTAAAAACCCGGCGGATGAAGCCATTCCGTCCGCCAACGCCATCGCCGTTTTATCTCTCATCACCCTCGCACATGTCACGGGTAAGGACGAGTACCGGGAAAGAGCCGGGGAAGCGTTGCAAGCTTTTCGACCGCTCATGGAAAAAAGTCCGCCAGCATATACTGGTTTGCTCTCGGCATTGGATGCGTATTCATCTTCTCCCGCAGAAGTTATTTTCACTGGCCCCCAGGACCATCCGGCGTTTAAAGAAATGCAGGCGATCGTGCAGGAAGATTATCGGCCCAACAAGATTCTGTTGTGGAGTGAAAATGAAACCACACAGAGCGAACTTCCGCTGACAAAAGGCAAGACCGCCGTCAAGGGAGAACCAACGGTATACCTTTGTCAAAAACAGACCTGCCATCCGCCGGTGCATTCCGGCAAAGCCCTGATGAATATTCTGGAGCGACCTCAGGAAATCCGACTCAATATTTTTGATCTTGATAAACGCGCCGCCGAGATACAGACCAAGGAACAGGACAAGTTTTTAGAC
>CAYPQH010000038.1:0-2139 GCA_964412825.1 uncultured Nitrospinaceae bacterium
CCCAGCTCAAATATTTTGACCGGTTTCTGACCTTTGCTCAAGTTCCTTAAGGCAACATTCAAGAGACCGGGGAGCAAACTGGTGCGCATCGAGGACCACTCATTGCTCAAAGGATTGCTCAAGTTGACAATATCTGTCTCGGAACTGGTCGCAAACGCGGATTTAAAAGCCTGCGCGTTATCCGTGTCGATAAAACTGTAATTGACGACCTCCGAGAAACCCAGATGACAAAGGGTGTCCTTGACGGTTTTAGCGGCACTCTTCTTTCTGGAAACATGAACGGGAAGAATTTCTCCCGTCGGAGGAATCATCTCAATGTCTCCAAACCCGTGCAGACGGGCGATTTCTTCAATGAGGTCAATTTCACGGATCAGCGTCGGACGAAATTCGGGAACCTTGACTCTCAGAACCCCGCTGGATGGAGACGCTTCCAATTGCATCCCCAATCGCTGTAAATATTCGCCGATTTTTTCTTCGCTCAAGCTAAAACCGAGAATTTTATTGACTCGCAAAACTCTGAGATCTATCGGGCTTGCAACACTGGGACTGGGATAAAGATCGATACGATCGCGGCAGATTTCCCCACCGGCCAGTTGCTGGATCAAAAGAGCCGCCCGGCTTTGCGCCGAGATCACCGCTGAAATATCGACATAGCGTTCAAAACGAAATGAGGAATCGGTGCGGATGCCGTATTTTTTCGATGCCTGACGTACCGTCACCGGATCGAAACAGGCGCTCTCCAAAACCACTGTGCGTGTGGACATGGAAACTTCGCTGTTAGCCCCACCCATGACCCCCGCCAGGGCAACGGGTTTTTCCGCGTCCGCGATGACCAGGGCGTCTTCCCCCAGAACCAGATCACTGCCGTCCAGGCTGGCAAACGCTTCCTTCTTATTAGCGCGACGGATGATGATTTTGAATCCGGCCAGCAAATCCCGGTCAAACGCATGCATGGGCTGACCGTATTCGAACATCACATAATTGGTGACATCCACGATATTGTTGATGGGCCTTAGCCCCATAGCCGTCAAGCGGTCCACCAGCCATTTGGGTGAGGAACCGGGCGTCACATTTTCGATCACCATCGCTGAATAGCGCGGACACAGGGTTTCTTCCCGGTTCTCCACTGCGATCTTATGCGTGACCGGAGTCTCTCCTAAAGACTTAGACAGTTCTGCTTCCGGGGAATTCCAGTTAAAGGTCGTTCCCAAAAGTGCCGCCACTTCTCTCGCCACTCCCCGATAACTCAGACAATACCCTCGGTTGGGAGTCACGTTGACCTCCATGACCTCGGTCTGTTTTCCGTCTGGCAACTCGACCTGTTCCAGCGATTCGATTTCCAGGCCGCCCATGGACAGCACTTCCGCAAGCTCCTCGCTGGAGATGTCCCACTCGACATAATCTTTCAACCAGTCCAACTGAATCAGCATCTTGGCTCCTAAACTAGCGTGACAACAACCATAAAACCGGGATTATAAGAGATGCCCGTTGAAAAAGCAAAGCAGAGTATCCCTTGCAATAAACAACCTAGGCTGTAGCAAACGAGGCATGAAACCCGCTTGTGGAGAATCAAAAGGCGGGTGCAATCGCCCAAATGCGCCGGGCGGATTTCTGAAAAACTAAATTTGTTACCCGCATTTTGAAAAGATCAATACTATAAGTTTCGCCTTTTCTTCCAACTTTTCCTATTCAACATTAACTTCCCTTGATGGGGCGAGAAGGGTTTGCCTTGAATAGGACAATAAGCCAACCCAAATCTACCTGAGATCATATTTTAATCAAAATTTAACAGTATTTACTATTTTTATGTATAATATACTTACACTTTAGGTAATTATCATTTTTAACATTTCCTCTAAAGTTCTTATTTTTCTTCCCTTAGATAAAGATTTAATTTAATAAGGGTTTATATTTTTGGAGTTTTATAAATGTCTGCTCTTTATGGAAACACCTTGTCCCAACCTGAAGAACCCACTCTGTTTTCACGTATTTTCAGGAAAAGTAGTATCGAAAACGGACAAATTGAAGCAAATAATATCGAAATCCAGGCCAAACTGAAAGCGATTGATAAAGCCCAGGCGGTGATCGAATTCAATATGGACGGCACAATCATCACAGCCAACGATAATTTTCTCAACG
>CAYPQH010000038.1:2239-9336 GCA_964412825.1 uncultured Nitrospinaceae bacterium
TAAAGCCCAGGCGATAATTGAATTCAACATGGACGGCACGGTCATCACAGCCAACGATAATTTTCTCAACGCCCTGGGTTATTCCCTGCATGAGATCGAGGGCCAGCATCACAAAATGTTCTGTGAAAACTCCTATTCCAGCAGTCCCGATTATCGCGCCTTTTGGGAAAAGCTCAATCGGGGTGAATTCGATGCGGGAGAATACAAGCGGATTGGTAAAGGCGGGAAGGAAATCTGGATTCAGGCGACCTATAGTCCGATTCTGGATTTAAATGGCAAACCGTTTAAAGTCGTTAAATTCGCTACTGACGTGACCCAACAAAAACTGAAAAACGCAGAAGCGGAGGGCAAGATGGCGGCTATCGATAAAGCCCAGGCGATAATTGAATTCAACATGGACGGCACGGTCATCACAGCCAACCAAATCTTTTTAAATATTGTGGGGTATTCCCTGCAGGAGATCGAGGGCCAGCACCACAGGATGTTTTGTGATCCAACCTATGGGAACAGCCCGGACTACAAAGCATTCTGGGGAAAACTGAACCGGGGCGAGTTCGACTCGGGGGAATATCCTAGACGGGGCAAGGGAGGAGCGGAAGCCTGGCTTCAGGCGACCTACAATCCAATTTTAGACTTAAACGGAAAACCATTCAAAGTCGTGAAGTTTGCCATAGATATTACTGAGAAAAAGAAGGCAGAGCAAAACATAAAAAACGTTTTGAGCCAGGTATCTGAAGTTTCCGAAACCCTGGGTTCTTCTTCCGAGAAATTGACCGCTGTGAGTCAGCTGTTGGCCGCCAATGCGGAAGAAACCTCCACCCAGGTCACAGTGGTTTCCTCCGCCTCTGAAGAAGTCAGTAACAACATCCAAACTGTGGCCTCCGGAACAGAAGAAATGAGCGCCAGCATCAAGGAAATATCACAAAGCGCAGGACAAGCGGCCAAGGTGGCCGGATCGGCGGTTGAAATTGCAGAGAAAACCAACGCCACTGTAACCAAGCTTGGTGAAAGCTCGCAGGAAATTGGGCAAGTCATTAAGGTGATTACCTCTATTGCAGAACAAACCAACCTTCTGGCGTTGAACGCAACCATTGAAGCCGCACGAGCCGGTGAAGCGGGCAAAGGGTTTGCTGTGGTAGCCAACGAAGTTAAAGAACTGGCAAATCAAACCGCAAAAGCGACCGAGGAAATCAGCAACAAAATTGAAGCCATCCAGATGGACACCAAAAGTTCGGTGCAGGCCATTGGAGAGATCACCGGGGTCATCAATGAGATCAACGATATCTCCAACTCCATTGCCAGCGCCGTGGAGGAACAAACGGCGACAACCAACGAAATGTCTCGGAATGTTTCCGAAGCCGCCAAGGGATCCGGGGAAATCGCCGAAAATGTTGCCGGGGTCGCGCAAGCCGCGGCAAGTACCACCCAGGGAGCGAGCGATTCCCAAGCGGCGGCGGCAGAAATGTCTAAACTGGCATCAGAGCTCCAGAAGATTGTCAAAGGGTGACTCGGACGATTCCGGAAAGAAAAATAATTTAATTGAAAAAAGTCTGAGCGACATTTTGAATGAACATCAGGATTTCTTTAGAAGCCGCCCTGTCATCCAGGACAGGGATCGGCAAAGAGAGAGTGGCCCTTGGATAACCTTTTAAAACTGCTCCCTGATACCGGAAATTTCTTTAGAAAAAAACCACAAACGGGTTCAACGCCCGTTTCCATTACCGGTTGGGCATCGTCCAGAATTTCTCATCGCAATTTTTAAACGCTACAACTGGCGTTTCCTCCCGCCGGTTTTTCTCCCGGATATCAACGTCGTCCGGATTTATCTCTCCACCTCCCCTATCGCCTCAATACTATGGCCATCAGATGGTTTGAGCGTCAATCCTTATAAATTAAATTCTCGGTTGTGTAAATCAATTATCAAAATTAGACTTGAATTAAGGGACTGTGATATAAATGAGTTCCATTCACGGCTCTCTCCATTATGAAACTGACCGAAGAAACCATCCTCAAGCTTCTGCGCACCAAAGCCAGCCGTCCCATGAAAGTCTCGGAGATGGTAAAACTATTTTCCATTCCCGCCACTCAACGCCGGGAGTTTCGTAGCAGGCTAAAAGAAATTGCGGCGGACGGACGGTTGATAAAAATTCGCGGCGGTCGCTATGGCCTTCCCGATGAAATGAACCTGGTCACGGGAATTCTCAACGCGCATCACAAGGGATTCGGTTTCGTCGTCCAGACGAAGGACCATGCAACGGACAAAGGCGAAAAGGACATCTTCATCAGCCGTGGCAATATGGGCGACGCCATGCATCTGGATCTGGTCACGGTACGGGTGGAATCCGGCCGGGACTGGGAACGCCCGGAAGGAAAGGTCATCCGCATTTTAAAGCGCAATACCCAGACGCTTGTTGGCACCTTTGAAAAATTTGGGCGGGATGGCTGGGTGATTCCCATGGAAGATAAATATCTTCATGATATTTTCGTATCCGCCAAGAACACCTTAAAAGCCAAAACGGGCCATGTGGTTTCCGTGGACATCGAAACCTACCCCACAAGGCATCAACCGCCTTTAGGCCACGTCACCGAGGTGCTGGGGTTTTCCGACGACCCGGATGTTGAGATCAATTCCATTCTGCGAAAACACGGTGTCTTTCAGGATTTCCCCGACAAAGTGATGAAGGCGGCGAAAAAAATCTCGCTGTCCGACATAGATGATGAGGAAAGGCAACGGCGTCGGGATTTGTCGGATTGGATGATTTTCACCATCGACGGGGCAAAGGCCAAGGACTTTGACGATGCGGTGTCTATTGAAAAAATGGGATCGGGTTATCGCCTGGGTGTGCATATCGCCGACGTGAGCCACTTCGTTGAAGAAAATTCAGTTCTGGACAAGGAGGCGTTTCAACGGGCGACCAGCATTTATTTCCCTGATGCTGTCATTCCCATGCTTCCGTTTCAATTGTCCAATGAAATTTGCAGTCTCAAACCAAACGAAAAACGCCTGACGGTCACGGTGCTCATCGACTTCGACGGTAATGGGAAGGTGGTGGGAAGAAAATTATTCAATTCCATCATCCAGAGTAAAGTCCGCTTTACCTATAGCGAAGTCGCCCAACTTCTGGGAAAAGGCGATACTAAAAACACGCCCGAAGAGGCGATAGAGTCGTTAAAAACCATGCATGCACTTAGCCGGATTCTTAGAAAAAACCGGTTTGAGACAGGGAGCGTGGATTTCAATCTTCCGGAGCCGGAAGTGCATATGACGGCGGAGGGCAAAGTTCTAAAAATCGTCGCCGCCGAGCACAACATCGCGCACGAACTCATCGAAGAATTCATGTTGGCGGCGAATCAGGAGACGGCCAAATTTTTGTTTGAAAAAAATGTCCCTGCTATACACCGGATTCACGAACGTCCCGACGAGGACAAAATCGCCGAGTTCAACCGTTTCCTGCTCACTTTTGGCTTACAACTGGACCACCTCCATAACGTGCCGTCACTCGACCTGCAAAAACTGCTGATAAAAATCAAAGGCCATGTGGAAGAACGCACGCTGAACTCGCTTCTTCTCAGAACAATGAAAAAGGCGGTGTACTCGGAAAAAGATCCGGGACATTATTGCCTGGGCTTCAAACATTACACTCATTTCACATCTCCCATTCGCCGCTACCCGGACCTCATCACCCACCGGCTCATCAAAACTTTTCTGACAAAAAGAAAATGCTCCGAAAGGGAACGCAAACGCCTGCTACCCAGGATCGCAGAATATGCCGAACAATCGTCGGCACTTGAACAAAAAGCCACCCAGATCGAACGCGAGATCAACGATCTCAGGCGGGCGCAATTCATGGCGGACAAAATCGGCAAAATTTATTCAGGGCTCATCACCAGCGTAACGGCGTTTGGTTTTTTTGTCGAACTGGTAGAAGTTTTTGTGGAAGGTCTGGTGAGGATTTCCAGCATCACGGATGACTATTATATTTTCATCGAAACCGAATACAAGTTGCAGGGCCAACGCCGTCATCGCACCTTCAAAATTGGCGATACGGTAAAAATCCGGGTGGCCAGTGTGGACCTTGCAAAGCGTCAGATCAGTCTCACCCTGCATCCAAAGTGATAATTAAAAAATCCAAGCTAAACCATGGTTGATTTATCGCAAGCCAAATCTTCAGGGCCGGAAAGGAAACAAATTGAACTTTTCGAGCCAATCAAGTGGTTTCCCCCATTCATACAAAAATCCAGCCCAATATTAAACAGTAGAAAAAAAAAGGGGAACGACCGGAAGGGTTTGGGTCTGATTATAATATTTATGGGAATTGCTTACTTCGCAGTGGGGCTAATTTGCCTTTTGATCCCTTTTTTGATTACCGCAGATGGAGAAAAACCTGACCTGAAATATGCAATTCTTTTCAATATTATGGTTTTTCCTTTTTGGACCACGTTGATTAAGTATGGCCGGTTTGAAATAAGCAAGTTAAATCACTATTCAGAAAAAAAAGCCTTACATCCGAAATCTCCTTGGATTTGGGATCTAATTTGGAAATCCGATGGAATAACAGACGACAGGTGGGAACAAATCTTTGAGAAATCTGGTGTTATCTTTTTGGGACTGTGGTTCTTTGGTTTTGCATCCTGGAAAATATTTTTCATTGATTGGGGGCCGAATGGGATTGCTGTATGGTTCGGACTATTTTTTATAGGTTTATTGCTTGTATATATAGATTCGATCCTGATAGCCGCATTTATTTCGATGATTTATCAAGGATTTCAGCACTTGAGGTATCAAAAATCCAAATTGCGGTATCAGGAGTTCCCCTTTTTCCTCGGTGGAAAAATTACAGGACAAGTGAACCACTTACCAAAAAAATTTACCCGAATGACCTTATACTTACGTTTCATTGAAGAGTCGTATAGAAGAGAAGGTGAATCTCGTAGTAGGCTTAAATTTTTTCAACTTTATAAAGAAACTAAAATTCTAGAGAGTTGTCCCCCTATCTGGGATGGCACACTTCATATCGACTGGCCACTTCCTAACGACCCAACAATGTGCACAGCTTTGAATCAGCAACCTTCGCGCTATTGGGAACTAGAGGTCAAAGCAGAAACCGCTGGGATCGATTACCACAGTCGTTTCCTTGTCCCAGTTTATGTAAAGCCTGACGAAACAAAAAATATTTAATATGGCTTAAAATAACAAAGACCCGTAATTGAAGTTCTAAAACTATTTCGTTGAACCCAATGAGCGCTCTACTCCCCTATTTTCTTTCTTACCTCGGAGGATTGTTAGCCGCGCTCCCCAAGGCGACGTATTTTCTCCTGCCCTATCTGCTTCCGGCTCTGGTGGCGGGTGCAGGCTGGGCAATGTTTTTCAAAAAGAAAAAGCGGTTTCTCATAAACTGGCTCTTCCTGGCCGTTCTTCTGCCGGGAGGGTATTTCTCCCCGGCGTTATCGGAATTTTCTCAACCTCCCAGCAACATACTCCACCATATCGATGAATCCCGGCGAATCACTCTGCTCGGAAAGCTGGTCGAAACTCCTGAACAGCTTGAGGACAAAATTCGATTCGAAGTGGAAGTTATTGAGCTACAGACCAAAGAACATCAGGAGAAAGTCACGGGACGGGTACGATTGACCCACTACCACCCAGAACTCCACAACCAATCCTTGCACGCAGGAGACCTAGTACGCTTCAGCCAGGTCCGTTTGAAACACCCACGCAATTTTAAAAACCCCGGCGCTTTCGATTATCGGGGTTACTTGAAGGTCCGGGGAATCGTCGCTACCGGCTCGCTTTCTAAAAACAGTTCGATAGAAAAATTGGGAACCCTGCCTCTGCCCTTTTATAAATCTCTGCAATCCAGCCTTCGTATCAGCATAATAAAAACATTGGAGGCTGAGTTTCCAGGCGACCAGGGCGCTCTGCTCAAAGCCATGCTCCTGGGGCAAAAAAATCACCTTTCCGATGTCATCAAAGAAGCGTACATCGCCACCGGTTTGTCCCACCTGATGGCGGTGTCTGGACTGCATGTAGGGTTCGTCGCGTGGTCGGCATTTATAATTTTCTGGCCGTTGGCGTTTTACAGCTTATTAAAATATCGTACCGAATGGGCGCAATCCGGAGCCGCCCGAAAAATCGCCGCGTTTCTTTGTATCTTTCCGGTATTGCTTTATCTCCTTTTAGTCGGGTCCAAAATAAGCGCTCTTAGAGCCGGGTTCATGGTGCTGGTTTTTCTGTTCGCCATTCTGGTCAATCGGGAACGAAATTTATTCAACATACTATTAATAGCGGCGTTTTTAATCCTGATGTGGAGTCCTCAAGCGGCTCTTGATGTCAGCTTTCAATTGTCCTTTTCAGCCATGGCGGGCATTCTCGTCGTGATGAGATATTTTGCCCACCTCGAAGACGACCCCATCGACTGCATGGGAGAGCAACCCTGGTATCGATGGCTTCTCATCAGCCCGCCGCTTGAGGAATGGCAGGAACTCTCGTCTCCGCAAAAATGGTTGCACTCCGCAAAAAGATACTTTGCCGCCTCTTTGTTGATTTCTCTTGCGGTTTATGTCAGCACCCTGCCCTTCCTGGTTTTTCATTTCAACCGGGTGAGCCTGATTGGGCCTTTTCTCAATCTCATCATGATCCCCCTGGCTTCGATTCTCATTCCGTTGGCATTGATCGCGCTCACCCTGGGGTCGGTGTTTCCGGTGGTGGGATGGCTTTTGTATTTTCCGCTGCATTTTTTGCTCGAATGTTTCCTGACCCTTCCACAGTTTTTCGCAACCTTTCCCTACGCATCGGTTTACGTGTCATCGCCGCCCCACTTGTGGACGCTACTATACGCCTTTGTTCTTGCGGGCGGAATCTGGCTGGCACTGCAAAAACCAGCCCCAGCAAAGGAAACCTCGCAAAAATTTCAGCCGGTTATTTTAATGAAGGCGAGTCTAATTTGCGCCTTATTGGGCGTTTTGGCGTTAATGATCTGGCCAAGGCTTGCCGAACGACCCTCGGAACTATTAAAGGTTTCCATTCTGGATGTCGGTCAGGGAGAATCGATCTTCATTGAATTTCCCAACCGGGAAACCATGATCCTGGATGGCGG
>CAYPQH010000038.1:9436-15989 GCA_964412825.1 uncultured Nitrospinaceae bacterium
GAGAATCGATCTTCATTGAATTTCCCAACCGGGAAACCATGATCCTGGATGGCGGAGGATTTTACAAAAGCTCTCTGGATGTCGGGAAAATGGTGGTCGCGCCTTTTTTGTGGCATCAGGGAATCGGCCACATCGATTATCTGGCGGCGAGTCATTCCGATCAGGATCACATCAGCGGTCTGGAATCTCTGGTCGATCTTTTTTCCATCGGTCATTTTCTCGATGGTTTTTCCGGTCTGAACGATTCCCGCATCGACCGGCTCAAACAAAAAGCCTTGTCGAAACACGCGGTTTTGGTTCCCCTAAAACCAGGAGTTCCATTGAACATCGGTGAAGTCCGGTTGATCTCCCTCCATCCTGGACCGGAATTCATCCTTGAAACCGTCGCCAAACGGAAAAACAAGGTGGGCAACGAGTTATCTCTGGTCCTGCGATTGGAATACCGGGAATTCAGCATGTTGCTGACCGGGGACATTGGGAAATCGACAGAGGAATACCTGATAGGGCGGAACGCTCCTCTCAAAGCCGACTTTTTGAAAAGCCCACACCACGGGAGCAAATACTCCAATTCATCATCCTTCATCAACGCCGTCAAACCGCAAGCGGTTATTTTCTCCAGCGGTTACCTCAACTGGATGCGCCACCCGCATCCTGAAGTGGTCGAGCGATACCAATCCGCCGGAACAAAAATATGGAGGACCGATCTCAACGGCTCCATTCATATTACGACAGATGGAATTCGCCATCGGATCAGAAGTTTTTCTCCGCCACGCGGCAAGAAACGTGCGGCCGATCCCGCTTTACCCCTACGGGGCATGAAGGCAGAGGTCGAATATCACATACTCGCCAGTCGGGAAAATTTGGCCGGTAACAAATCCATAGCGCGGTGACATATCTTACGGTTTGGTGGGCTAGCCTGCGGCGGGTCCGGCGGAATCGAAATCCCGCCGGATTTTAGGGTTCGATGGTTATTTTGCGATCACGTTTGCGGCCTGCGGACCTTTCGGGCCGTCATTTTTTTCAAACTGAACTTCCTGACCTTCTTTTAATGTTTTGAACCCTTCCCCCTGGACCGCTGAAAAATGGACGAAAACATCTTCCCCCTCTTCAGATTCGATGAACCCATAACCTTTTTTATCGCTGAACCATTTGACTTTTCCTCCCGACATAACGCACACCCTCCCCCTTGATTGCAATGAACTGCCTATAGGACAAAACTGATTGATTGTCAGATAACATGATAGCCCGGGACTGTCAAGGATTTCATTCGGATAGCCGAATTCAGTCCATAAATAACAATAATTTATAAAATAAGCGCTCTTCTCCTAAGCCTTCTTTGCAAAATCCAATAAATTTGTTTTTGGGAAAGCCCCTGCTCTATACTGCTCCCGGGAAATTGACATGAACAGGAAAAATCCATGACAGGTTCAGTGCTTAGGATAGAAAATTTAAAAGTTTCTTTTTCCGGCAAGGAGGGGAAACTAACGGCTGTCAACGGCATCAGCTACCATCTGAAGGCCGGAGAAATTCTGGCGATCGTCGGAGAATCCGGTTGCGGCAAAACCGTCGGCGCTCTTTCCATTCTGCGATTGGTCCCTGAGCCGCCCGGAAAAATCGACGCGGGAAGCGTCATTTTCAACTCCAGAGATCTTTTGAAACTGAGCCCAAAAGAACTTCAGGAGGTTCGCGGAAAGGATATCGCCATGATATTTCAAGATCCGATGACCAGCCTCAATCCTGTGCTGACCCTGGGCGACCAAATGATGGAACCGATTCTCAGGCACACTTCTCTAAACTCCACGGAAGCCTGGGAAAAGGCGGTGGACGTTTTGCGCTCTGTGGAGATCCCCTCGCCTCAGGAAAAAATGAATCAATATCCACACCAGTTGAGCGGCGGCATGCGGCAACGGGTGATGATCGGCATGGCCTTGACCTGCTCGCCAAAAATTTTGATCGCCGACGAACCCACAACCGCGCTTGACGTTCTCATTCAGGCGCAGATCATGGATTTATTGCAACATTTAAAAGAGCAAACGGGGATGTCGATTCTGCTCATCACTCATGATCTCGGCATGGTCACCGAAATTGCCCAACGCGTCATCGTCATGTATGCGGGCGAAATTGTGGAGTCCGGTCCCGCCAGAGAGCTATTTCAGACGCCTCTTCATCCTTATACATTAGGGTTAAAAAATTCCGTTCCCAAACTGGGCCAGAAGCAAAGAGCGAACAAACGTCTTGTCGAAATTTCGGGCAATGTGCCTTCTTTAAACCAACTTCCTTCAGGATGCGCCTTTCATCCTCGCTGTCCTTCGGTCATGGAACGATGCAAATCGGAAAAACCTGTTTTACGGGAAGTCAGTCACGAACGCGAAGTTTCCTGCTGGCTTGAGGAAAACCCCACATGACGGCCGCTTCTACAAACCCGAATCTGCTGGAAGTCAAAAACCTCAAAAAATATTTCAGCACGGGCGGAAACTTTTTTGGAAAACCAGATTTCAATGTCCGCGCGGTCGATGGAGTTTCATTTACGCTCAAGCAAGGGGAAACCCTCGGGCTGGTCGGTGAGAGCGGTTGCGGAAAATCAACCGTTGCCCGCGCCATTCTCAGGCTGATGGAACCGACGTCCGGTGAAGTCTTCTACCGAGGCCAAAACCTGGCCTCCCTTTCCCAAAGTGAAATGCAGACCTTAAGACAGGAAATGCAGATCATATTCCAGGACCCTAAAGCTTCGCTCAACCCGCGCAGGCAGATTGGGAGTATTCTGGAAGAACCTTTTAAAATTCATAACATCACAGGCAAACCTGAGAGAAAGGAAAGGGTCGCCCAGTTGTTAAAAAAGGTCGGGCTGACGCCTGAGCATGCCAACCGTTTTCCGCATGAATTCAGCGGCGGTCAATTGCAAAGAATCGGCATTGCCAGAGCAATCGCCTTGACCCCTCGTTTGATCGTCGCCGACGAACCGGTTTCCTCGCTCGATGTGTCAATTCGGGCACAGGTGATGAACCTCATGCAGGACCTCAAGGAAACCCTGAACATCTCCTACCTGTTCATTTCCCATGACATGACCATCGTCGAGCACTTTTCAGACCGGGTGGCCGTGATGTATCTTGGAAAAATCGTGGAGCTTGCAACCAGCGAAAAACTTTACACCGATCCACGTCACCCTTACACCTCTGCCCTGCTCTCGGTCATTCCCAGGATGGAATCGGACCGCGATAAACAGCGGCAATTGATCAAAGGAGATATTCCCAGCCCAGCGAATCCTCCCAGTGGATGCGCGTTTCACACTCGCTGTCCGATCAAGGAAAAAATATGCGAAACCACCGTTCCCGAACTGAAAGAAGTGGAACCGGGGCATTTCTCCGCTTGCTTATTGAGGGAATAAATAATAGGTATTAAAGAAACGTATGAAGGATTTGAAAGGTGGGCAATGTGGAAATAGGAATTATTTCAGACACGCACGGTTTAGTGAGGCCGGAAGTGTACGCGGCGTTTGAGGGCGTAGACCTCATCCTGCACGCAGGCGACATCGGCAGTCACGATGTGATTCTGGAACTCGACCCCATCGCTCCGGTCAGAGCCGTCGTCGGCAATGTCGACACAGACCTTTTGCATCGATTTGAAGAAACAGCATCCTTCCAGCTAGCCAATCGCACGATTCACCTCCAGCACATCCTCCACGATATCCCGGAAGCACATGAGCTGGCAAACGGCCCGATCCATGAAATTTTTATTTTCGGCCACTCCCACAAACCCATGAACAATCAAGTGGGAACGGCGCTGTATTTTAACCCCGGAAGCGCGGGTCCCAGCCGATTTATGTTGCCCATCACCGTGGGGCGCATCACGCTGGATGAAAACAACGTCACGGGAAAAATCATTTCTCTGGAGTCTAAAGGGCATTTCTGAAAATGGTTTCGGGCCATGAGTTTATAACTGGCAATATGCTTCGTAGCGCTGAATATTTTCCTCCCGAGTAGCGGGCTTAAATGCCGCCGCCCAGGGCCTTGTCCAGATTGTGGGCGGCGCTGATGAGGGCCAGATGAGTGAAGGCCTGCGGAAAATTTCCCAATTGCTCTCCGTGCGATCCCACTTCCTCGGCATAAAGACCGAGCGGATTGGCGAAGGTCAGCATTTTTTCAAAAATCATGCGCGCTTCCTGCAAGCGACCAGCACGGGTCAACGCTTCCACTAACCAGAAAGTACACATAGAAAACGTGCCTTCTTGTCCGTCCAAGCCATCGTTATGCGACTCGTCGTTTTTATACCGGTAGACCAGGCTGTCGGAAACAAGATTTTTCATGATGTGGTCGAGTGTGGAAAGCATCCTGGGATCGGTTGGGGATATGAATTTCACCAGCGGCATGATGAGCGTGCTGGCGTCCAAGGTGGTCGAGCCGTAATATTGAACGAAACTTTTAATTTCAGGGTTCCATCCTTTTTCCATGACTTCTTCATAAATCTGGTCGCGGGCTTTGAGCCAGCGGTCATGCGGAGCTGGAAAACTGCGCTTATTAGCCAGACGCAGTCCCCGGTCCAGGGCGACCCAGCACATGACCTTGGAATAAACAAAATGTTGCCTGCCCCCGCGCACTTCCCAAATGCCTTCGTCCGGCTCCATCCAATGATCGCAAACCCAGTCCAAGAGACGGCGCAAATTGACCCATAAATCATAAGAAATGGGTTGACCGTATTTATTGTACAAATAAACCGAGTCCATCAACTCGCCGTAGATGTCCAACTGCAATTGACCCGCCGCACCATTGCCGATGCGCACTGGCCGGGAATTGTTCCAACCGCAAAGGTGGTTGAGTTCGACTTCCGGCAAATTATGTTCTCCCCGCAATCCATACATGATCTGAAGCGACCCATCTTCATTCAGCTCATTACAACGGTCCTCCAGCCAATGCATGAACGCGTCTGCTTCTTCCGTAAAACCGAGGCGCAACAGGCCATAGAGGGTGAAGCTTGCGTCGCGGATCCAGGTAAACCGATAGTCCCAATTACGTTTCCCCTCAATTTCTTCAGGTAAACTGGTAGTGGGGGCCGCCACAATCGCTCCGGTTGGAGAAAAAGTCAGTAGTTTGAGAGTCAGTGCGGAACGATTGACCATTTCCCGCCACCTGCCCCGGTACTGACTCTTTGAAACCCAGGCTCGCCAAAAGTCGCAGGTCTGGCCAAACAGGTTGATGGCATCACCTTTAAACTCACAAATATCCTCGGAGCCCACTTCATCTTCGTCAATTCCTTTAATAGAAATGAACTGCGTTTCTCCTGCACCGAGAACAAATTCGGCGGTCACTCCAGAACCCTGCTTCTTTAAAGGAATATGGGAATGCAGGGCCAGGGCGATATCCTCCGACTCAAACACCGCCCCTTCCTTTCGTAAGCTGACCTTGTGGTCTTTGCGGGCATAATCGAACGCGGGAAAACACTCCAGCCGAAATTTCAATTCGCCGCGAACCACGCGCACCATGCGTATTGTCTGGCAATGCCGCACATCAGTGAGATTGCCGTTCGGGACACCCATTGGCATGAAGTCGGTGACCTCCCCCACTCCGTCTTTGTGCAGGAATCGGGTGACCAACACGTTGGTATCTGGCCGATAAATTTGTTTCTTTTTGAAATTTCCCACGGGAGCAATTTTAAAAAAACCGCCTTTTTTCCTGTCCAGGATGGCCGCAAAAATACTCGGAGAATCAAAATGCGGATAGCACAACCAGTCGATGGACCCTTCCACGCTCACCAACGCAACGGTTCTCATGTTGCCGATGACTCCATAATTCTCGATCGGTTGATCGTGCGGACCGCTGAATGGATCTTTCAATCGCTCTTCAAATGAATTTAATTCTGTGGGGGCATTGGCATCATTCATGGATGAATTCCTTAGAGACCTTCTTAGGCTTAGGAGCGCATTCTAAAGCCAGATTAGAAAATGCATTGTCACGCATACAATTATAATCCGAAACTTTGAAAGGTGACTGAAAAAATTTTCAGGCCAATAAAAATTTTGAAGTTCCTGAAATCTGTCCGTAATTTTGCCCCGGTCATTTCCCCTATAAACCGCAAGCCAAAGCCTTTAACAAAAAGACCATACGGTTCACTTCCCACTTATTTACCTTCAATACTCTTTCGCCCTCCAGTTAGTTTTTTAAATTAAAATTTTTTCCCCCTTAAAGTTCGGGCGGATTTTGCCGTGAAGAAGATGCGCTTTTTACAATATACTTTCCATGTGTATTTTAGCAACATGATTTGGATCTTCAAAAAATTCAGTTTTCCCCCATTCTCTCGATTTAACTGGCCGGGAGATAACCTGACCTTTGTCAACTTCCCCTTTGTTGAACCTCTAACTGAAATGGAAAACGTTCATGAAACACTTCTTGAGTTGTTATGGATTGAAAATTAGAAATGGAGCTGGCGCGAGGTCAGCAAGAGTTCCACTGCGGCTATTGTTATTGACCCTGGTTTTATTTTTAACCTTCGCCGCACCGGCACTTGCAGATAGCAAAAAACATAAGAAAAAAAAGAAGCCGGTGATCACCTTTTCAGTGGT
>CAYPQH010000039.1:0-15549 GCA_964412825.1 uncultured Nitrospinaceae bacterium
TGCTGGCGACCATTCGTCAAACTCATGCGATGGGACTTTGGGTGGAAATCGTGACGCTGGTGATTCCCGGTTACAACGACTCTGATAAAGAATTAGCCCAAATGGCCGAATTTATCGCTGGAGTGGCGGTGGATATTCCCTGGCATGTGACGGCGTTTCACCCCGATTACAAGATGACGAACGTGGAAAAGACTCCCGCAAAAACTTTGTTGCGAGCGCGACGGTTGGGAAAAAAAGCCGGGTTGAGGTATATTTATTCGGGAAATTTACCGGGCCAGATGCCGGATATGGAAAATACTTTTTGTCCGGAGTGCGGTGAAATCGTCATCGAACGGCAGGGGCATCAACTTATTTTCAATCGACTAAAAAACGGGGCCTGTCCTCAATGCCAGGAACCCATCCCCGGTAGATGGCCTGCGTAGTGCTGGATCAGGGACTTAGCATGTGTGATAATCTTTTCTTGTTCAGGGAACCAAAGTGAAGAAAATTAAAGTCAGCAGACAATGGGTTTTATTTTTTTTAATGGCCTCATTATTATTTGGAGAGCCATTGAATGCCGAAGCGGACCGGGGGAAAAGAAAATCTCAAAAAAATTCTTCAAAAAATGAAGCGCAGGTGGAAGGGTTTCGATCAGCCCGTTTTGGCATGACTGAGAAACAGGTTCACCGAGCCATTTATAAAGATTTTCGCATTTCCAAAAAAAATGTCGAGCGTCAGGTTCATCCCGTCGAGAAAACCGTCAATCTGGGAATTTTAGTGGAGGATCTTCTTCCCGAGTCTGGTCCCGCAAGGGCGTATTATGTTTTTGGTTATAAGTCCCGGCGGTTGATTCAGGTCAATATTGTTTGGGGCAGGCCAGTAACGAAAAAACCGAATGCCGAGCAGGTGGTGGCTCTTGCCAATCAGCTCCGGGAGCATTTCTCAGGGCAGGTGTTTAAAAAGCAAGGATTGACGATCAACCAGTCTCTTGGCAAAGACTCGGTGCTGGTTTTTCGCGGAGCCGATAAAAAAGGCCGAATGATCCTTCTGCTGTTGGTCAATCCCCAAAAACCGGGTGTTCCCCAAAACCAGGAGATCGTTCTCAAGCTGTCTTATATGCAACAACCCGACCAACCCGATATTTTTAAAATCGAAAAGGGTAAGTTTTAAATCCATTAAGAATTTTGACATTACTTTCTAAAGGAGAAAAAATTGAAAAATAAAATCCAGGTTGGAAAAGCCCTGGGGCGCGTCGCCAGCGGTTTGTTTGTGATCACGGCAAAATGTGACGACAAGGAAGACGCGGTCCTTGCCAGTTGGGTCAACCAATGTTCTTTCGATCCGCCTGCAGTGTCCATCGTGCTGGGCACGGTACGGCCCGCCCGCTTGCTGGTGGAAGGTGCGAACGCGTTTATCATCAACGTTCTGGGTCAGGATGACAATGCCCTTCTCAAACATTTCAGCAAACCGCCCAAAGACGATATATTCAAGGGGATCAAAACTTCCAAGGGAGCGCACGGAATCAGGATTTTGAAGGACGCGGTTTCTTATTTGGAATGCGAAGTCGTCAATTCCGTATTCTCAGGCGACCATGTTTTGTATATCGGGGAAGTTGTCGGCGGCAAAGTGCTTAAAGGGGGCGATCCTTATATTCACACAAGGACCAACGGATTCAATTATTGATCGAGCCCCAGCATGAGCAGGAAGTCAGTGCGAGTGACGAGCAGGTAGGCGCCCATGCATAGAAAAGCGATGATGGATACGAAGAAAACTCCCAGTTTGACCAGACGTTTTGGATCGGTTTGGTAATACTCCTTAACGTCTTCGGCGAAACTTTCCATAACGCCTTCGTCCGGGTGCTTTTTGTAGGACTTGTCGATTGCGTCTCTTCCGTAAATGATACCGAAGACGATCGCGATGATCATTATTTCAATGGCGCCGATCATGAGTTAAAGTCCATTTTGGCTATTATGAAAATTCTGATTTTTGTCAAAATTGCGTATCTTCCATGATATTAGTTTTTTGGGAAAATTTTCAGCGTCAATGCTTTTCGCGCAACGGAAACCGTAATCATCCATCCGAGTCTTCTGGTTGCTGTTGTTGCGAAAAGACGTGTACACAAATCCGCCTAAATCACGCCAGGAACCTCCCCTCAGCACTTTGAATTCTCCGCCAATGGGGCCTTTGGGATTTTCGTATTCTGAGGAGTCCACATAATACTCTCGATCATACCAATCGTCCACCCATTCTTTCACGTTCCCCGCCATGTTGTGTAGTCCAAAAGGGCTTTTCCCTTCGGGAAGGGCGTCCACCGGAACCATGACACGGTGGGCCTTTTCCTCCGTCCAGGATTGGAAATACCGGGTGCGTTTGGGCGTGGGGGCTGAGTTTCCCCAGGGGAAAATTCGTTTGTCCGTACCGCGTGCGGCTTTTTCCCATTCCGCTTCGGTGGGGAGGCGTTTGCCCTTGAAGTGGCAGTAAGCGACCGCACCGTCCCAGCTCACGTTATTTATGGGGAAATTTTCCAGTCCGGGTCTTGTCTGAAGCCGTCCTTTATATATCAGCATTCCGTATTTGTTATCGAGATAATAGTCTTTTGAATGATTGACGGTGTTTAAGAATTCCGCATAATCGTTCGCGGCCACTTCGTGAGTGTCGATGTAAAATGCATCGAGAAATACCTGATGCTCTGGGGCTTCATCGGGGCCGGTGTGGTTGGAGCCCATGGTGAAAAAACCGGAAGGCACCAGCGCCATATTTTTTGGGGCTTGCTTTTCTTCGGCAGCGGCTTTTTTAAAGGTCAGTCCTTGCAAAAGAGAACGGGCTTCTTCGGCAAATTCCCCCGACGGGCTTTGTTTCAGATAATGCTCGAGAATGGGTTTGGCGTTTTCAATTTGCCCGGATTCAAAAAATATCCAGCCGCTGAAAAATTCCAGTTCCGGTCGATTGGGAAATCGCCGGGCGGCGGCCTGAATGTCTTTCACCATGTCAACGGCGATACCGGGTTTTTTATTTTCGAGAGCTTTTCGATACCATTTTCTGGCTTCAGGAAAGGTTCGACTCAATAAGGCATAAAACCCCAGATTCATTTGCGCGAGGACGACCAGGTTTTGCTTTCCCTTGGCTATTTTCAGCCCGCGTCGGGTCCAGGCGGTCGCCAGCTTGATTTCGCCTTTCTGGTAGTGGGTCCACCCCAGTTGAATATAGGCCCGAAGAAGATCGGGATGGTGTTCGATGAGATAGCGGTACAGCAGGATCGCCTGATCGAAATCTTTTATCCGGTAAAACGTTTCTGCCAGTGGCTGTAGCACTTCTTTTTTGTCGGGATATTGGGTTCTCAATTGGGTGAAGGTCTCCAAAGCCAACGGGTGTTGACCCATGCGCAAATAAACCCTGCCGATGGCGATTTGCGTCTGAAAATTACGGGGATCGATTTTTGCCAGTATTTTTAAATGCAAGAGCGCCCCGAAGTACTGCCTTTTTGCCAGAAACAGTTTCACCAACGCCTGATGACCGGGCCCATAAAACGCGTCGATTTGAACCACCTGTAAAAACGCCTCCAGCGCTTTGCCCGTCTGACCGGATTGCCGGTGCGCCAGCCCCAGGTTGAACAGGGTGGACAGATTGTCGGGGTCCGCTTTCAAGGCCAGTTGATAGTGCCGGATGGCTTTTTTCATCTGACCGGTTTCGGAATAAATATTTGCCAGGTTGTTGTGGGCTTCGATCGACCCGGAATTGATCCTGGTCGACAGGTCCAGATAGAAAATGGCGGTTTTGGCCTGCTTATCTTTGTAATAGACCATGCCCACGTTGGAAAAATAAGAGCCTAAGGTCGCTTTTTTCCCGATATTGCTCATGAAGAAAGCCGAACCTTTTTGTTCGGGCAAGCTGAAGCGTTTTTGGTAGTAGTTGTCGGGAATCGTGTACCCACTATCGGTGGCTTCGATATTGATGCTGGTGTCGCCAGATTTATAGCGGACAAAAAAATGATTGGGTAACGGCACTCCAAAAAGGGGAATGTCCAGACGGTCCGCGATGATGAGGTAGAGCAGGGAAAGGTTCATGCAATAACCCCGTTTGCTGGCGAGCATTCCATGCAGAAAAAGCTCGGCGGGGTCGGTGGGAATTCCCTGATCATCGACCCGATCGGTGTAGCGGTAACCCGCTTCCTGATGAATGGTCACTCTAAAAGCGTCCACGATTTCTTTTGGCGAGGACGCGTGCTTCAGCTTGGTCCGCACCGACTCGGTCAATCGGTCCAATTCTGTGCTGAGGGGAGTGAGGTCGAGGGCCGGGTCGCGATGCCTGGAAATGAGCAGGACGGTTTCTGCCAGATCGATATTCTGTTCCGCCAGAGTTAAAACCGATTCCAGCTGATTTTCAATCGTCTCATCAAGGTTCTCCTGGGCGCTCACGACTTGGAACGATGACCCCATCGACAGGGCCAGGAAAAGAAAAAGGCGGGCGCATATGCGAAAGCGCCAAAATGTGGGTTGGAGGACCATAACGGACTGTGAGTGATTTCTGGATTTATAAAATCTATCCCTAGTATATCAAACGATAATTTTGGAAGGGGAGGGTTATTGAAATTTTTTCGAGGTATTATTTCCTCTAAAATAAGATCCAGTTGGGCAGGAATACCAGAGAAATAATCACCGTTTCAGGATCGATTATCGGAACTTGAGTGCACGGATAATTCAGGCATTGCCTCGTGATTTTGGGTGTATCAGGAAATTGAGGAAGGTCAAAATTTGGGGTGTCTTTTGACACAATCTGATGTGCGGATACGGTCAGTTTCATGTTATTTTCCCGGTTTTTTCTGCTCACAGGGTCAGCGCATATGTCGCCAGAGAAGGAACCTCTTTTATTGATGGTGGAAGGCGATTTCTCCTGAAAAGGGCGAGATATCATGTGTATCGGAGGGTAGTGTTCGGATATTTGCGGAAAATTTTATTTTTGGAACTAATAAAATCTTGGTTTGCAACTATCTTAATCTCCGTCTTTAAGGGAATTTTTTGGTGGAACCATTTGAAAAATAAAAGATTACTGTTATCCTGTTAAAGACGCATTGAGATTCCTTTCCAACTTTTTGGAGGTTGTCATGCCCGTTCATTTCAAGCACCTGGATAGCGGAAAAATCGATACGACCGAGTCGTTCTTTTCTAATCTGTTTTTGAGAGGAAGGATCGACAGCGGAAGGGAATCGAATGAAGGCTACGACCTTATCTTTGAGGAGGGAAGAAATAAGGAATGGTGTGAACGACATTGGAAAGAAATCAAAGCCAATGAAATGAAATACGATGAAGATGTGAACCAATACATCACTCTCACCCTGGCGGAACTTGCCAACCCGAAATCCCTCGCGTTCCAGAGTCAATACACCGTGGGCATCGACGACGATGTGGGGCAAATTGCCATGTCATTGCGGGAACAAATCAAGACCTACTTCCTTTACAAGATCAACGCGGATTTCCTCCTTTTGAGCCTGGGGCTATTTCGGCCCGACACCAATATACTGGGGGATGCTTATTTTGATAAGGGAGAGAGCTATTATTTCTCCGCCGCCAACAACTTGAAGGCGGTTAAAGGCGGTCGGTCGGGGATGTCTGATGTGCTGGAGAAGATGTCTGGCGGATTCGGCAAGTATGTGGAAATCCTCAGAACCATGAAAAATTCCGCCGATAATTTCCTGAGCTTCAATTTCAAGTTTTCCCAGGCTGAGATGCAGGATCTGGAATCTGTCCTGAGTCAGGCGGCTAAGAGTAAGAAGGATTCCGGGTTGTCTTGACCCACTACATGAGGAGGGGAGAGGGCTAACGTCACGAGCCTCGGAAATGCTATTGTTGAGTCCTGCTCCTTAGCTGGTCTTCTTAGCTGGCGCGCCTTGGACTCATGCAAATGCTTGCTCAATAAAGCCCTGGCTGTTTCTGTTCCCAGCCTTTTTCCATCATACACCCCAGATAGGCCGTGTTCAGGCCCTTAAAACCCAACTCCCGGCCCCGAATTTTACTGCTGTGATTGTCTTTATCCGCTTCGCACTTGCCGGATTCCTCGTAAAATATTTTTTCCGTTTTTTCGGGGGCAAGGTTTATGAAGTCTTTATATTCAGGACTTTCCCCGCAACCCGTTAAAACTAAAATCGTCAAAGCGAGAACGCTGTATTTCATTTTTTCACCTTGGATCCAAAAAGATATTTAACTTAATGTATCACTTTATATTTTTATAATAAAATAAACTAATAGCACGATAAATTATAACGAACATGAAGGATTACTTTAGCTTGTAGTCTTTTTAAAAGAACCTTTGATGAGACGAAAGGCCAACCGTTTGCCTTCATAAATTGTGGGAGTCCCGATCAAAGTCCCACATTCTCCGCAGGTCAAGGGAGGCAAACCTGATTTCTTCCCGACCTGTTTTAATTGTAGCAGAGATGTCGGGCCCTGAATCCGGTCGATGAGAATCCTGACCAGACCACCCGACCCCTGTTTTTTGTATTCTATTACAGGATTATCGCATTGGCGGCAACTGAGAGAGATTATTTTAGTGGCCATGATCCCTATCATAACCCTGTTTCAGGTTTGAGGGCAAAATCGGAGAAAAACCACTCTTTGCGGTTAATTTCAATATAATAGAAGAAAAACCTTTTGCAGGTGGTGAAATGAAAAACAAGAGCAACTATTTTTACATCTCGGTTTTATCCATCCTGTTGAGTGTGGGGTTTTCCCCGGACACTTCCAGAGCCGAAGAAGATGCGGGTTCTTTTTCTGAAAATGAGCCTGCTTCCCAGGACAAAAATGCCAATGAAAGCAAAAAGGGTGGAATACAAAAAAATGACCCCTTCATGAGCTTAAAGGATATAGAAACTGGAAAATCAGAACCGACGAAAAAAGAGATTGATATTTCCAGCGACAAGAATATTGAGGTTGCCGAGGTTCCCGAAAAAAACCCCGGTTGGTTTGAGAAAACCTTCTGGCTTTCCTTTAGAGGGTGGATTAAAGAAAACAACCGCAACGACCCTAATAACGAAGACCAACCTTAGGAAAGAACCAACTCAATTTTTTTGCTGGTATCTACCTCTTCTTCCTCTGAACCCTGTACTCCCTGTTTGCCGAGAAGGTTTTCGCGACCGTTGTTGTCTCCCCGGTGGACCAGTGGATTTCGATTTTGCTCACGCTATCGTATTCTCCCAGACCAAAATGGGCGATGGGCGCGTCGAAGGAATGGAACCCGCCGCTGGCCTTGATCTCGCGGAACTGATGCCTTTCTCCGTTGGGGCCGTAATGGATGACGATTTTGCAGCCGATGCACTGGCGGTTGCCTTTTTCATCTTTTAGCTTAAAAGTGACGCTGTTGCCTTTGGAGTTGTTGTTGCGATATATCTTGAAAGGGCCGTATTGCGTGTTGCCGATGATGTCGAGGTCGCCGTCATTGTCGATGTCGATGTAGGTGTAAGACGAGCTGTGGTCGCGGTCGCGCAAGCCGAATTCTTCTTCGGCGGATTTAAAAGTTTTGCCCGCCTGGTTGTGAAAAAAATTGTTGCTGGCGAATTCCTGGGTGATCAACACGCCGTTGACCACATAAAGGTCCTGCCACTCGTCATTGTCGAGATCGGCGAATTTAGCGTTCCAACTCCATTCGGCGGTGGTGACGCCGGTTTGTTCGGAAATATCTTCAAACGGTTTATCTTTTGCGCCTAAAAGCAGTAGATTGGAAAGCGCCTGCTGGGGAATTTCTTCACTTGTGTCGGGTTCGATGCGTTGCCCAAGAAAATAATTCCGGCACAAGGTCTGGCCCATTTCATGTCCCGCAGAAATTTTGTCGCACAGCGATTCATCGTTTCTTTTTGCCGCCAGGAGAGCCATGCGAGTCACCATGCAATCTCTGACGTCCGACTTTTTCTTAAGAGTGATACATCTTTCCGAAGTGTCCTGCTTTTCAGGATTCAGCAATGTGACCCAATGGACCATGTCCTGACATTGTTTCAAATTCAGGACACTTTCCCCGGAGGCGCAGAATTCTTTGCCGGAATTTCTCATGTCGCTCCCAAAAATATTGGAAACGACATCGATCCCTTTGGTGAAGCCTATATTGGCTAAATAAATATCAGCGACGAGATCGTTGTTGATGTCGCCTGTGTCGATGCTCATGGTGTTCTCTGTGGTTAGCGAGATGAGGTTGTCTTGCGCTTTTAATTTTTTAAATTTTCCTTTAAGTGCGCCGCCCAGGTAAAAAGTGTCGGCCACTCGATAATCGTTGCCGATGACGAGGTCGGCAATGCCATCGCCGTTGATGTCTGAAATCAGCGACGTTTGCGTTTGCCCTGGAATTCCGGGGAGATCGGTGACTTGAAATTTCAAATCATGATTCAGGATCAACTGATCGACCGAGGTGTCGATGGGTTTTCTAGTCAGCACTCCCAGGTGATAATTCCCGTTGACCATGTCGAGCGTGCCGTTATTGTCGATATCGCCAAAGGCGATGGCGTTGGTGAGTAGCCCGTGGTTTTTGGGCAGTGCAATGATTTTTGGTCCCGCTGCTTTGGTTTCAGGATTCAGGAATAGATAGTTCCCTTCTTGAAATGTCGTGATAACAACATCCAGCCAATCGTCGTTGTTCATGTCCACGAGGGCGATGTTGATGGTCTGCTTGCCAAGCGCTTCATCATAAGGCCAGCGGATCTCTTTAAATTTTTCTCCGTTGATATTCTGGTACAACTTGAAACCGTCGTCGGTCGCTACGGCGATGTCGGTCCAGCCGTCGTTGTTGAAGTCGCCGGAGGCGATACCTCTGCCGAAAAAGAAGGGATCGAAAAATATTCTGGGCGTTAACGTGTTGGAATAGTCGATTCCAAAATCCAGCCCGGAAAATTTGCTGAAGGGTTTCGCTCCTTCTCCTTTTCTTTGTCGATGCGAAGAATAATCAATGACGATGTTGTCTTGTTGTAACAGTTTTTTTACGGCCGGGGTTTCGGTGGGGTAGGGGGCCGTGGGGATGAGTTTCGCCGCAGGAATTTCCAGCGGTTCATTTGCAGAATCGGGGGCGTTGACAATCGAATCGTAACTGGCGAGCCACTTCACGTATTTGTAATCGGAATATAAATTCGCCGCGTAGCCCAGTCCCATTCCCAGTACGCAGACAATGAGATAAAGCTGAACCGCCAGTTTCAGAGAAAACGTTTGAGCCACGATCAGGGCCGAATAAATGCTGAAGGTTCCCAGGGTGAACAGCAGGGTCATCACCAGGCCAATGGGCAGGCCCGACATCATAAGAGCTTGCGAGAGCATCACGTCGAAGGCAATGGGCAAGGGAAGGAACGTTCCCATGAACGAGATGAGGGCGAGATTGTAAAAATTGACAGGAACGCCGATGAGCTTTTCAAAGCTCCAGACATGGCTGAGGAGCGCACCCAGAAATCCCGCCAACAGCATGAGCGGTCCGGTGCGAATCAGAATATATTTGAAACTTTTCCAATAATCGGCGCTTGCCGTGGTGAGGGCGTTTGGCCAGGATTCGAAATTATTATCCAGCGCGCAGACGGTGCTATCCGGTTGCTCGCTTATTTTTTTTGCAACCGGTTGGTTCTTGGAAATAAAAGGCACGATCAAAAGCACCAGAACAAACGTCCCCCCCAGTTTGAGGAGCGCCAGGTGAAGAGGGAATATGGAAAACAGCATGGTGAGCACCACGATGTTGAGGGTCGGCGAACTGAACATGACCGACAGAGCCAGCTCCATTTTATTGCTGGCCTCATAAATACTTTTGGCGATGGGGGCGACGCAATTCACGCACACGCCAAGGGGCGTGCCCAATAGCATTCCCTTGAAACTGTTTTTGAATCGGCGATCCGAAGAATCTTTTGGAAAGTAACTGAGCAGGGTCAGGAAAGCGGCGGCAAGAACCAATCCGAAAGCCATTCCCCGCCAATTGGTTGCGTACCAATTGAGCGAGGTATAAAAAACGCGGGTGTGCAAAGGGGCATTGTCCGGGACCGCGAAATGCGCCTCGTGGGTGAGAGGGTCATCGAAAGCGTCCGTCCCCGAAAGGGCGGCTTTATTGCTAAGTGCCGGGTAACGGGACACCCCCCAGAAGCTGACGCCAACCGCCACCACAAAAATGAGCAAAATTACGATTCGTCGGTTCTTGAACATGGAGGGCTATTCTAGATTAAAGAATATTTAGTTCAAGCCCCAGAAACAGATAAAACCCCTGATATCTCTTTCAATTTGAGGGTTAGATCCTGGAAAACACTAAATTTTATTAAATAAAAGTTAGGAATACCTTGTATTTTGATGCAAATGCACGGTATTTTGAATGAATTATAGATATGCGGAATAAATTAAGGTAAAGTGTATCCTTATGTATTAGGGATGAGATAGGGATACGATTTTTCAATGATTTAACAATATTCGGATGGTTTGAAAATCGCATACTGTACTCCAGGCTTTGAATCAACCAAGGGGAGAAAGAATTGAATGGATACTGAACGGGGGGGGAATGGTATTTCCAAAAATGTAATTCGCGAGAATGATCCCTCAGAGCAAATGAATGAGCCGTTTGTTTTTGAAAATATATTTTATGTGGGGTCTCAAATTGGAAAGGGTTTCAGGGAAGGTTACGCACGTATTCTTTTAGATAATATGGTGGACGCAATCATTATATTTGATGAATTTGGGAAAATTCAGGCATTCAATCCGGTTGCGGAAAAGTTTTTTTCTTATACTGCTGATGAAATCCAAATGGAAAATATTGATAAACTGATCCCCAAGCTCAATTCAGAATCGAACATCCAATTTATGGGAAATGAAACAAATGAAAACCAGGATTTTGGGAAAGAGGTGACGGGAGTCCGCAAAAATGGTTTTGCCATTTCATTGAAACTGTTAATCAATAAAATAGATTTTAACGGGTGTTTCCTGCTCATGGCGATAATACGGAAGGCATAATATCAGCCGATCCTGTCAAATTATTCCAGGTCTTAGCCGCGCCTTTTTTCCATGCGCACAATCCCCTCTGAATCGATAATTTTGACAGCCGCCCGTCTACTTGAATTGCTCAAGTCCACCCACTTTTTCGCCATATTCCTCAAATAACTTTGTCTGTACCTCTCTGGTGCCGAAAGAAAAATATCCGTCGCGGTCACCTGTATGACCCCAATGTCCAGATATTCTACATTTTCAAAAAAAGTCATCCCTTTTTGCATTTGAATTTCAGCGTTCAATCGTTTGAAATATTTTTTGAAAGCTCTATAAGCTTGATAGGGAGTGATGTTTTTTGAGGGGCGACGCAAGGTTTCAGATTCCTGTTTAACATAGACCTTGGCCGGGTTTTTCTTGGTAAAACTGATGGGTTGTTGCGCACTCGTTGTTTTCATCACACTGGCGGAAACTTGCACCCTGGACGGAGAAAGGTCCGTAGAATCATTTGTATTGGACAGCACCACGAGTAGGAGAACAACTAACAAAGCTAAAAGGAAATAATTCGGGGCGGTTATTTTTTTAACAGGAGTCTTGCACCAGGAACATCTTCTGGCCCTGCGCTTGAGCTCGTATCCACAAATTCTGCATAGCTTGACGTTCATGATCAAACCTCAATTTTTGTTTGAGTCTGAAGTGACCTTTGCCACTTCTTCGGAAAGAGCAAGTGCTTGCGGTGATTTCCCCATCTCGCGGTACCAGGAGGCCAGCTTTCGCATGGATTCCACCACTTCGGGGTGGAAGGTTCCCAGAATATTTTTTCGAAGAGTCAGCGATTTTTGGTAGAGCGATTCCACGTTCTCAGGAATATTTTTTTCCTTGTAAATTTCGGCAAGCGAGTCCAGCGTTTTGGCAATGTTCAAATGATTCGGATTCGGAAGGCGTTTCTGGACGTACAATGATTTCCGATAATAAGATTCCGCCTGGTCCCAGAATCGGCTGGTTTTATATATGTATGCCAGGTTGTTGAGTACGGTTGCCACTTTCATGTTTTCGTGGCCTAAGGCTTTTTTCCTAATGCTCAATGCCTGGAGAAAAAGAGGCTCTGCACTGGAAAAATCCCCTTGAGCGCTTAATATTTCTCCCAAACTGTTGAGGACGGAACCGATTTGAAGGTTGTGAGAATCTGGAGATTTTTTATATAAGGTCAACGCTTGTCTGTAAAGGGTCACCGCTTCCAGGGAAAGTCCACGGACGACCTGGATGTCCGCCATGTGGTGCAAAATCATTGCCTGTAGCTGGGGTTGAGGCGTGGACGATTCTTCAGCGATTTGCCACAAATGTTCGTAATATTTTTGCGCTTGGGCATAATCCTCAGAGTCACGCGAAAAATTTGCCAGCTTGGTGAGGAGGGGCACGAGATCGAGATGATTCGAACCCAAAGTTTTTTCTTTCACCTGCAATATTTTTACGAGCAAGGACCGGGCTTGCTCCGGGTCATTTTTGTCCTCGTATAAATTGGCCAGTTGGGTTGCTGTCCCAAGAAGGTCTGGATGTTTAGGTGGCAGGTTTTTTTCCTGCAAGGCCAGCAAGCGATCGAGCAAACGTTCTGCAGACGCGTTTTCTTTTTTGTCCAGGTACACTTGAATCAGTTCCTTCAGTGGAGGAATCAGATCAGGGTGATCGCGGTTGAGGGATTTCTCTTTGATCCTAAGCTGCCATTCCAGCAAAGGTTGCAGATGGGAATGATCTCCCAGGCGTCGGTAAATGGGGGCAATCTGGTTTATGATCGGTAACAGACCTGGGTCGTAAGGGCCCAATGCATTCTCTTTTATTTTGACGAGGGTTAAAAGAAAAGGCAGGGTCTCATTAAATTCTTTACGTGAACGATGGAACTTAAGGAGTCGATTCAGGGTGGGTTCAAGTTTGGAATGGTACGGTCCCAGGGTTTTTTCTTTTATTTTCAGCGATTGCAGGTAAAACGGAGTGGCGGATGAAAACTCCTTGCGGGCCCAATGAAAATCCGCCAAATGATCGAGAGCAACGGCGAATTCGGGGTCGTAAGGGCTCAAATGTTTTTCCGCGATTTCTTTGGTCTTCGTTACAAACTTCTCTGCCCGATCCAATTGACCTTTTTGCAAAAAAGTTCCCACGACTTCATTGAGTCGCTTGATTTTTGAATGTATCGTTTCGTTCGAGGATGGCGACAGGTTTGTATTGCCCAAAAGATTTGATGCTGGAAAACAAATGAAAACGATTGCGCAGGCGGTGATTGTTATAAAATTTGCAGTGCGCAAAGTTAATTTATTTTCCATGAGATCTCTCTTGGACGTTCGACAGTGGATAAGATAAATATACGGTTAATCAGAGTAAAATGGCAAGGTTACGTAATTATTAAAATTTAGTTACAAAATGGTCACAACTGCTGGATATAATAGTAATGTTGCCCAATTCAGGAGAGAGAATGGGCTATTGAGCCTCCGGGAGGCTTGATTAATAGAGAAAATTGTCTCGAAAAAGTAGCCAGCGTCATGTTGGCGGGTTGAAATATATGAAAAAAAAATTATTGTTTGCGGTAGATGACGACCCCAACCAAAGGCGGATTTTATCGGTCCTTCTGGAAACCCAAGGATACGGTGTGGTCGGGTTTGACAGGGGGGAGAGTTGTCTTGAAAGGCTGGATGAAACCCCCATAGCTATATTTCTGGACTTGATGATGCCTGGAATCGGGGGAATGGAAACTTTGCAGGCCATTAAAAAGGTCCGGGCCGATCTTCCGGTCATCATGGTGACCAGCGTCAATGAAGCAGAGACCGCAGTGCAGGCCCTGAAACAGGGTGCGTTTGATTACATCGTCAAACCTTTTGATGAAGCCCGGTTGCTCACGACTCTCGAAAATGCTTTGCAGAAAAACGCACTGCTGAACCAGGTCAGGCATTTGCAGGGAGAATTGAAAGAACACCACGGTATAAAGGGGTTCATTGGCAGAAGCCCGGTCATGCAACAGGTTTTTGAGAAAATCAACAAGGTCAAGGACAACAAAGTTGGTGTGCTGATTCAGGGCGAAAGCGGTACGGGCAAGGAGCTGGTGGCGCGGGCGATTCATTACAACGGGCGTTTTGCCGAGGGTTGTTTTGTGGACATCAATTGTGGCGCGATCCCGGAAAACCTTCAGGAAAGCGAACTTTTTGGCCACAAGAAAGGCGCGTTTACGGGAGCCGAGGAATCCCGGATGGGGAGGGTGGAACTGGCCGACGGCGGCACGCTGTTTCTGGACGAGGTCGGGGAAATGAGCCCACTTCTGCAAACCAAACTTTTGCGTTTCCTGCAGGAAAAAACGTTTCAGCGTATTGGAGAAAATACCAATATCAGCGTGGACACGCGGGTGATTGCCGCCACCAACAAGGATTTGAAAAAAGCAGTGGAGAAAGGAACCTTTCGGGAAGATTTGTATTACCGACTGGCGATCTATCCCATCACAATTCCTCCCCTGCGTGACAGGAAAGAAGACATCCCGCTTTTATGCGCCCATTTTTTAAAAAAATATGAAGAGGAGTTGGGGTGCAAAGTGAAATCCATTCATCCCAAGGCGATGGACCTTTTATTCCGCTATCCCTGGCCGGGAAATGTCAGACAGCTTGAAAATACCCTCTATCGTGCCATGATAAACTCGGAAACCGATTGCATTGAAAAAGATTCCCTGCTGGATGCGGGCGGGAACCCTGATGAGGTTTCGCGTACGCATGAAACTGTGCATAAAACCGAAAGAATCGGTTTTGATCCCGCAAGTGTCCCCGAAAAGATCATTCCTTTTCAAGAGATTGAAAAACGCACCCTCGCCAACGCCATAAAGATCACGCACGGCAATATTCCCCAAGCGGCAGAACAACTGGGCCTGAGCCGGAGCACTCTTTATCGGTTGGTAAAAAAATACGGACTGCGATAGCCGTTATCCCCTCATCGCTTTATCTTTCCCCATGCAGTCTTATTTTGACACGATAAATCTCGTATTGAGATTATCGCCCCTATTTTCTCATTTTGAGACAGAGTTAATTTCAGCCGTAATAATTTTATCTTATTGAATACAAAGGAGTTATTTTGTCTTTCGCGATAAAATCCTCTTCGGCATCTGTTTTGCTTTATTAGAGAGTGAGGGTTCAGTTGGTAGTAATTTAAAGAATGTTCGCTATCTGGTCTGGGAGTTTTGGAGGTGCTGAAATTCAGAAAATGAATTTTCTCTCAGCCAAAGAAAGGAGTCACCATGTTTGAGGAAATCAGAATATTTAATGCCAGAGGAACTTTGAAGAAAACCGTGAAGACGAAAGAATCGAGTAAGTGTTTTTGGGATAAGTATTATGCGAGTCAGGGAAAGCAAAATAGCCGAATTGAGATCAAGCCCAAGCGACGTCCCAGGATAAATCCTTTTGAGTTTCCAGAGGAACCTATGAACAACTGGGACGATTATTGATTGTACAAAAGGGACAAGCGGCGTTTATTTTTGAGAAGTTAAAAGTAACCTGAAAGAGGTGAGGAAAATGAAAAAACTAATGTTGGGAGTATTGATATCCGTGGTCTCCTTGACTTTTGGGTCGCAAATGGCCTTTGCCAAAAAGGCCAAGTATGAAGAAGGCGAGGTCACGGGAGGCGGTTCCATCAG
>CAYPQH010000040.1:0-5227 GCA_964412825.1 uncultured Nitrospinaceae bacterium
GATCCGGGTTCATTTCTCCCAGTCCTTTATAACGCTGGATGTACATGCCCTTTTTTGCGCTCTCCAGAATGGCTTCCAGTAAATCGTGCTTGGAGTTCGCTTCTTTGGAGTCGCCGTTGTTTTTGAGAGTGAAGGGCGGGTGATCGAGTGGACGAATGGGTTCGTACACTTCCAGTATTTTCTGGATGATGACCGACTCGATAAAGGCCGTATTGAACTTAATATTGAACTCGCGCCCCTGATTGAGACCCTCAATAAAGAACTTGAACAAACCGGTTTCGATATCCTGATCGAGAAGCAGTCGAACGCCTTTGATGGCGCCGTTCAGGTCTATTTTTTCTTTGCCATGGGAGGTTTTCGCAAAAACCCGGGGGACACTGTTTTCATCCGCGTCGTCGTCTTTATCTAATTCAATGAGAAAATTTTTCAGCCGGTTCTCGACATCCCAGTTTATATTTTCTGCATTTTTGAATTCTATCGGAATATTAAGGTATCCCTGTTTGTAGTCGTATTTTTCCCGGTTTTCGTCGTCTATCAGTTGATCGAACACACCCACCACGGTTTCAACCAGAGCCTCCACCGTCTGAAAATTGCTCTTGCTGACATTGAGATTGATCAACGCAGACAGAATGCCGGCGGGAATATTATTTTTCACCACTTGATCGAAGCGTTCCTGGTAGCGAAACAAATCATTGATAAAACCAATCAGTTGCGGGCCTTTCAGATAAACGTCATCATCGGCTGTCCCGACTTCCAGTTTATCGGTTCCCTGCTCGACCAGATATTGCACCAGAAATTTTTCGTTCTTCATGTACTTTTCGGTTTTGCCCTTTTTCACTTTGAACAGCGGCGGCTGGGCAATATAAAGATAGCCCTTTTGGATCAGTTCCAGCATTTGCCGAAAGAAAAACGTCAGCAAAAGGGTGCGGATATGCGATCCATCCACGTCGGCGTCGGTCATGATGATGACTTTATGATATCGCAGGTTCTCAATCTTAAAATCCGTAGCGCCGATTCCCGTTCCCAGAGCGGTGATGAGGGTGCGAATTTCATTGCTGGCAAGCATTTTATCGTAACGCGCTTTTTCAACATTGAGAATTTTGCCGCGCAAAGGCAAAATGGCCTGATACCTTCGGTTGCGACCCTGTTTGGCGGACCCGCCAGCGGAATCTCCTTCCACAAGATAAAGTTCCGACAATTCAGGGCTCTTTTCCGAACAGTCTGCAAGTTTTCCGGGAAGCGCGCTGATTTCCAATGCGCTTTTTCGGCGCACCAGATCTTTGGCCTTTTTGGCCGCTTCGCGGGCCTGCGCCGCGCTGATGGCTTTGGAAACGATGGCTTTGGCAATCGCCGGCTTTTCTTCAAAAACCTGTTTGAGCTTGTCGTTTACTATTTGCTCGACGATGCCCTTGACCTCGGTGTTCCCGAGCTTGCCTTTCGTCTGGCCTTCGAATTGCGGTTCCTGAATTTTAATACTCAACACCGCGATCAGGCCTTCACGCACGTCCTCCCCGGTCAAACTGGGGTCGGAATTTTTTATCATGTTATTTTGCAGGGCGTAGCTGTTGATCGTCCGGGTCAGGGCAGACCTGAAACCGCTGAGATGAGTCCCGCCGTCGCGCGTGTTCACATTGTTGACGAAGGTGAATATCTCCTCGCTGTAGCCGTCGTTGTATTGCATGGCCAGTTGCAGATCAAAATCTTCTTTTTCTTTTTCGATGGATATCGGCTCGGGGTGAATGACCTTTTTGTTTTCACACAAATGCTCGATGAAAGATACGATCCCGCCTTCATATAAAAATTCTTTATCCTTACCGTCGCGCTCGTCGTGCAGATGAATATTGAGCCCTCTGTTCAGGAAAGAAAGCTCGCGCAAACGGTTGGCCAGGATTTCAAAACTGAAAGTCACTTCCTCAAATATCGTCGGGTCCGGCTGAAAATCGATCTTAGTTCCTGTTGTGCTGGCTTTTCCGATGACCTCAAGTTCCGTCACCGGCTTGCCAATTTCGTATTTTTGCGAATAAAGGGAGCCGTCGCGTTTGATCTCGAGACACAGGGTTTCTGACAAGGCGTTGACCACAGAAACGCCGACACCATGCAACCCGGCTGATACTTTATAAGATTCCTTGTCAAATTTACCGCCTGCGTGGAGCACCGTCATCACCACCTCAGCGGCGGAAATATTTCGCTCGGCATGCAAATCGACTGGAATGCCTCGGCCGTTATCGGACACGGTCAGGCTGTTGTCCAGATGAATGATGACCTCGACTTCAGTACAGTGGCCGGCAATGGCTTCATCGACACTGTTGTCGACCAGTTCAAAAACCAGGTGATGAAGCCCCTGGATTCCTGTTCCGCCAATGTACATGGCGGGTCGTTTTCGAACAGCTTCCAATCCTTCAAGGATCTTAATATTCGACGAATCGTAAATCGGTTCTTGCGCTTGTTTCATTTACAATACTTAAGAGAGAAAAAAGAATAACTACTTAGTAGAAGCAGTAGGGGCTGTCAATATGTGGAAAACCGTCCTAACATATTGAAATTAAACATTTTATATGAAGAAAAAAGTGTTATCAAAATCGTTGTTATTCAGGTATGGGAAGGAGTAACTTTGCATCGTTGCAGTATACCTTATTTTTTCGGGATTACTCACATTTTTTATACGCGTTATTCACAATTTATTCACCTTCAATGCGCTCGACGATTTCTTCAATATTTTTTGCTACCGGGTTGTTTTCTTTGATCAATTTGGATATTTTTTTATGGGAGAAAATGACGGTGGTGTGATCTTTGCCGCCAAACTGTTTGCCGATGTCGGGGAGGGAGGATTTGGTGTATTCCCGACAAATATACATGGCGATCTGGCGGGGAAACGAAATGTTCCTTGAACGGATTTTAGATTTCAAATCGGCGATTTTGATATTGAAATAAGAAGCGGCGACTCTTTGAATATTTGGAATAGTGAAATTTTTGGTTTTGTCGTAGGTGAATTCTTTCAATACTTCTTTGGCCAGGGCTAAGGAAATTTCTTTATAGGTGAAAGAGGCATAAGCGATGATCCTCAACAACAGGCCTTCCAGTTCTCTGATATTGGACTTGATGTTGCTGGCGACGAAAAGAGCGACGTCGGAGGGAATGGTTTTTTTGTGGAATTCGGCCTTTTTATAAAGGATGGCGACTTTGGTTTCTACATCGGGGTTGTTGATATCCGCAACCAGACCCGATTCAAACCTCGAGCGCAAACGTTCTTCTATATTCTGGAGGTCTTTGGGATAGTTGTCGCTGGATATGATGATCTGTTTGTGCGATTCGTACAGGGTGTTGAAGGTATAGAAAAATTCCTCCTGAGTCCTGTCCTTGCCAGCCAGGAACTGAATGTCGTCTATTAGTAGAACATCCAGCGGACGATAGCGCTTCCTGAAAAGGGGCATTTCGTCGCGTTTCAGGGATTCGATCAAATCCACCGTAAAACTTTCAGCGGAAAGATACCGGACCCGGGTTTCGGAGTTATTTTCAAGGATTTGATGGCCGATGGCATGCAAGAGATGGGTTTTGCCCAGGCCGACCGAACCGTAAATGAACAGGGGGTTGTAGGCGGCCGCCGGATTGTTGGCCACCGCCAGTGCGGCGGCATGGGCGAACTGATTGCTTGAGCCCACGACAAAATTTGAAAATGTGTGTTTGGGATTCAAAGCGGATTGAACCACGCGACTCTTGAGGTCTATTTCATGCGCCGTGGATGTGGCGCTGGGGTGCGAGCCGTTGCCCTCTACGTTCGGCTCAGGACTTTTTTGCAGAGGCTCCTCGGTCACGAAAAAATGGATCAGAATCTTCTTTTTGAGGAGAGACTCGATGGTCGTTTCGATCAAACCCTGATAATTTTCCTCCAGGCATTTCTTGTAAAAACTGCTGGGCACCGCTACGGTCAGGGAATCGTTTTGCAAATCGTATGGATAGGTCGGACTGAATAAAGTTGCGTAATTCTCGGGCAGTATTTGTGCTTCAATTTCCTTCAAACACTGTTGCCAAAGAATTTCCTTAGAGGTCATAAATTCCCTGTGTGTATAAATTTTATTGAGTTTTTGGTGGGGAAGAAGTGCGTACAGTATCTTATGACTTTTTTAAAATCAACATGAAAAACGCAAACAAAATTACTTTGCTCCTAACTCTAAAATTAACAGAAGTATTTTGTCGAAATATATTTTTGTCAATGATCTCACGCAAAAATTTTCACTTCATTTAGTTTCACTTTTCTCACCCCGTCACCCGATTTTTTTAGCGCGGTCTTTTACTTAAGAAGAGCGACGTCCGTCAGCCCGGATTTGTTTGCATAAAAACTGAGAGTCCAGAAAACCGGTTCCCATCAGGAGTTTCAGGCTGTCAGCGTTTAAAATAAAAAAAAATTAAAACCATTCGCAGGGTCTTTATTTCATTTTAAAAGACACAAAATAAACTGGCATTCACCCGCATTGCCGGCATCACCTTACGAAGTCAAAACGCGAGCCCTTTTAGCTAAAAAGAGTTACGCCATTCCTACCTTGTCTGTCCGCATAGTTAGTGAGAGGCCAAAGAGCGCAACCTGAAAGAAAAATTCAAGTTTCTCCTTAAGAAAACACAAAACGGATTCACGACCACCCATCCCAAACGCGCATAGGGATTTCCTTCCTGTAAAGAGGAATCGAATTTCAACGTTCGGTTCCTCTTTCCTCCCTTTTTAATTTCAAGGAGTTCCCGTGGGCGATTTGAGCCGACATTTTTCGAGGTGGGAATTCGAGTGTTTCTGTGGATGCGGATACTTTCAGTTGCAAGATGAATTCATCGCACGCTTGGAAAAGGCCCGCGAAAATTTCGGACCGATGACCATCAACTCCGGTTGTCGTTGCGCCCGCCACAACCAGAATGTGGGCGGCTCTCCTAATAGCTCGCATGTGCGCGGCCTGGCGGCGGACATTCGGTGTTCCAACAGTTTATCCAGATACAACCTGCTTCAGAGTTTGATGGCTGAAGGGTTTCAACGAATTGGCATTGAGCCCGAATTCATTCACGTGGACATGGACCTGAGCAAACCGCAATCCCTGATATGGCTTTACTGAAAAAGAGAGGTTTTCATTATGAATTGGTTGAAAGGAAAAAAAACATACATCGTTTCCGGGTTGATGATGATTGTGACTTTATTGCAATTGCTGGCAGGGGAAACCACCCTTCAGGAATTCGTCCTGAGCGAACA
>CAYPQH010000040.1:5327-15464 GCA_964412825.1 uncultured Nitrospinaceae bacterium
TGAAGGAGGTCGTCGCCTGCAAACGAATCGTTCGAGAAAAATTGAAAACCGACCCGGACAATCTCAGCGCTCACCGGATGTATTGCGCTTATGTCCGCGGCATAATCGAAATTCAAAAAACCATCATCCAGGCCCAGGGCACAGACCGGGAGTCTTTGCTCCTCATCGCGCTCAGAAGCGTCGTCCAGACTTTGATAGAAAAGGGCGAATCTCAGGCGGCGGAAATTGTCGGGAATTATCTGGAAGAAATGGGTGAAAAAGTCAGGAGCCAATGGCAGGAACCCAAAGAATCAGGCAGGGCTATCAAGAAATCAGAACGCTCATCCAAACCGGCGTCACCGCCTTTGGCGATGGCTCGCCCAGGCAAAAGCAGGAACGTATCGAACGCGCCCTGACTGAATTTTCGTTCTTCGCACAGATGTATTTTCCACATCATCTGACCCAAAAACCCTCTCCCATGCACGACCAGTTGTATGAAAAATTCGGCGCAAGAATTTTGCAGGCCGAAGCGACCGGGTTGGGAGGCAAAGAGGTGCAAGCCGCACCTCGCGGTCACGCCAAGTCCACATTGACGACGCTGATTCTACCGCTCTGGTGCATCGTGAGCCGGCATCGGCGTTTCATCGTGGTGATCTCCGACACCACCGAACAGGCGGAAGAGTTTCTGGAATCCATCAAAGCCGAGCTTGCGGTCAACGAACGCCTGAGAGAAGACTTTCCCTTGGCCTGCGGAGAAGGACGGACCTGGCAGGCGGGCAAGATTCTGACTAATAACGGAGTCAAGGTCGCCTGCTGGGGCAAACGCAAACGCTTGCGCGGAGTCCGGTTTGGTAGCCGAAGGCCGGATCTTGTGATCCTGGACGATCTTGAGAACGACGAAAACGTCGATTCTCCGGAACAAAGAGAAAAGGATCGAAAATGGTTTTTTAAAGCGGTCATGAAAGTCGGCGGCAAGTACACCGTTTATCTGGTCATCGGCACCATCCTGCATTACGACTCCCTTTTGGCCCGGCTTCTCAAACGACCGGGTTGGACGGGTAAAAAATGGCAGGCGGTGATCCAATGGTCGAATTCCCCCTTATGGCAACGTTGGGAGACGTTATTTTCGAACCCCGATAACGCCGAAGCGGAAAAAGAAGCCGATCAATTTTTCGCGTCGCATCGGGATGCCATGCTGAAAGGCACGCAAGTCCTCTGGCCCGAAGTCGAGCCTTATGACTACCTTATGAAGATGCGGGTATCCGATGGTCCCGCGTATTTCGATTCAGAAAAGCAAAATGAGCCTGTCAACCCGGACGATTGTCTGTTCCAGGAAGACTGGTTTTCTTTTTATGACCTCGATGAAATGGTCTTGAGGTTGGCGGACGGCAAATATCAGGGGTTCTACTGCGCCATCGATCCATCCATGGGAGGCGCCTCCAGAAAATCCGACCCGTCGGCAATTCTCATTGGCGGAGTACGGGAAAACGGCGTGATCGACGTTCTCACCGCAGACATTCAAAAGCGTCATCCCGATCGCATCATGGAAGACCTGTTTCACTATCACGAACAATATCATTTCGATCGCATCGTGATCGAGGAAGTGCAGTTTCAGGAATTGTTTAAAGATCAGGTTATTAGAGAAGGAGCCAAAAGGGGAATTTATCTGGCGGTTCAAGGCGTGCGTCCGCATGCCGACAAAACGCTCAGAATTTCCAAACTGCAAGCCCACATCAAAAACGGATTGATACGATTCAGCAAACACGACCGCGTCCTTCTCGATCAGCTCAAGTATTTTCCCAAAGCCGATCACGACGACGGCCCCGACGCGCTTGAGATGCTGTTCAGCCTGATCGCCCAGGGCCAAAACGGACCGCGAATCAGGAGAATCGGGTGATGTAAAAACAAGAATTTAGAATCCAGAATCTGGAATACAGAAGGGGAGGGTATTGGAATAACAGATGAACGCAGATAGAAAAAAATAACAGGTCATTCCCGTCTTCGCAGATGGCGTTGACGTATCGGACAGGATTTGTGGTTTTCTCTGCGTACTTTGCGCCTTTGCGGTTAACAGTTGTTTTTTTAATTAGTTAATTTTTATAGCTACCTTTAACTCCTAATAAATATCCCCCATCATGCCCATTGCAAACACAGTCGAAGCCACTATTGTTGCCAATTTCGAGGACCGTCTGACAGAGCCCTCGCAAAAAGCGTTTGCCCAGTTTAAAAGAAATGCCGAGGCCGCCTTCAGGGCCGTGTCTCTGTCCGGCGTGCAGGCATTTGCCCAGATAAAATCGGCGCAACAGTCGGCTCTTACTTTTGACAGCGGACCGGGCCAGGGCCAAGGCGGATTGACCGCCATCAACGGCAATCCACTGGGGTTGAACCTGGAACCGCAATTCGATATTCCTTCCTTCGCTTCCGGGGTTCGTTTCGTTCCCCGCGACATGCTGGCGCAAATACACAAGGGAGAAACCGTGCTTCCCCGGTCTCAGGCGGAACAATTCCGTGAAGGCAATTTCGGCGGCGACAACATCACCTTTCAAATCAACAGTAATTTTGATCTCGATCAGGCCACCGCCAGAAAATTCGCCCGCATGATCGAAGACGAACGCCGGCGTATCAACGAAAGACGAACTCCCTGACACCCCCCATCATCCACCAAAACCGGTTTTCTTCAGAAAGTCACTTAATAAGGAGTGTGTCTGAAGGCGACCTCAACTCCTTTCATTGGAAAAACATGAATATTTTTCATTGGATAAAAAACATTGGCACCAAACAAAGCGCGGTCAGTCGGGCGCTCACCCTGTTTCTTCCACTCGATCAGGGAATCTCGACGCAAACAGATTACGCCACTCTTGCCCAAGAAGGCTTCACCAAAAACAGCGTCGTGTTCGCCTGCATCAAGGAAATTGCGGGCGCGGCGGCCGGGGTCGACTGGCTTCTTTATCAACGCTTTCCCGATGGCAGTCGCAAGAAAATTCTAGCCCATCCTCTGTTGGACCTGATGGCAAGGCCCAATCCCCTGCAAGGAAAATTCGAGTTTATCGAATCCGCGATTGGCCATCTGTATGTGTCGGGCAACGCGTATCTGGAAATGGTCGGTCCGACAGGCTCTGATTCTTCACCGCGGAAGCATCCGGTCACGGGTTTTCCGCCTAAAGAGATTTACGCTTTGCGTCCCGACCGCATGAAGGTTGTGCCGCATCCGGTGAACCTGGTCGCGGGTTATGAATATCGGGTCAGCGGACAAACCGTTCTCATTGCCAGCGACCGGATTCTGCACCTCAAACTGTTTCATCCTCTCGACGACTGGTACGGCCTGTCTCCCATTCAGGTGGCGGCGTTGGCCATCGACAAACTCAACGCCGGCGATAAATGGAATTCGGCGTTATTGCAAAATTCCGCTGTGCCGTCGGGCGCTCTGGTCTCTAAAGAAAGATTGACGGACGAACAATTCAGCCGCCTGAAAAAGGAGATGCGCGAACAGATGCAAGGCATACGCAACGCCCGCGAACCGCTCCTGCTGGAGCAGGATCTGGATTGGAAGGAACTCAGTATTTCTCCCAAGGACATGGACTGGATCGAGGGGCTCAAATTCAGCGCGTTGCAAATCGCCCAGATTTATAACGTGCCGCCGGAATTGATAGGCCTGCAACCGGCAACGTATCAAAACCGCAAGGAAGGCAGAAAAGCGTTGTACACCGAGGTCATCTGTCCCGCTTTGAATCGCCTGCGCGATCACTTCAACAACCTGCTCACTCCCAAATTTGGCAACGATCTTTTTCTGGACTATGACAAAGACAAAATCGAAGCGCTGTCGGAGGATCAGGAGTCGTTATGGAAACGGGCCAACGACAGCCAGTTTTTGACCCTCAATGAAAAACGTCAGCTGGTTGGTTTCGACGATATTCCCGGAGGCGACCAGATGGCCTCCGCCAATCCGAATTCATCTTCAACAGTCGTGAGGAAATCTGTATGAGAGAGATCAAATCCTTTCCGTTCAAAATCGACCGGGTCGGCGAAACCGGTGAGTTCACCGGCTACGCTTCCACCTTTGGTGACGTGGACCTGGGCGGAGACATTGTCGAAAAAGGAGCGTTCAAGAAAACCCTGCGGGAAAGCCAGGGCCGGATTCCCGTGTTGGATCACCACGATCCCACGAGGCAGATCGGGTGGAATCTGGAGGCCAGGGAAGACGACCGCGGGCTTTTGGTGCGCGGCCTTTTGGACTTGAATGTCCGTGTCGCCAGAGAACGCCACTCCCTCATGAAAATGGCGGTGCAAGTGGGGGGGCGCACAGGGCTTTCCATTGGCTTTCGCGCCATCAAAGAAGAACCCGACAAGAAAAATCCGATGATCCGCCGTCTCAAGGAAATTCAACTCTTCGAGTACAGCGTCGTCACCTTTCCCATGAACACCGAAGCCTCCGTGACCAGCATCAAAGCCCGGCAGAATCTCCTGCATCAGTTTTTAAGGCAGGAAATGGGCCTGGACAAACAACGCGCACGGCAGGCCATCCTCAATTTAAAGTCACTCCTCGGTCAAACGGAGCCGGAAACCCACTCCGCTACGCCAGAAGCCGACGTCATGGAAACGTCTCTTGTTCACTCCATGAAAATTCTTTTGACCAATTTGAAAATCAATTAAAGCTTCCGGCCTTTTCGTTTTAACAAAATGGGGTTACCGGAGCATCCACCCACAGGAGTACTCAAACATGAATGAAATCAAACAACTTGTAGACGAGTTGAATCAGGCGTTCAGCGAGCACAAGGTTAAAAACGATCAACGCCTCTCCGACCTCGAAAAAAATGGCCAGGTCGATCCGTTGCTGGAACAGCAGGTCAACCGCATCGCCAGCGATATTCAGGATCTCACCGATGTGAAACAGGGATTGGAAAGAATTCAGACCCAGCTCAACCGCCCCGGATTTGAGTTTCAGCGCGACAGTTTTGATCCGCTGGCCGAGAAAAAGAAAGCCGCGGTGCAAAAATATTTGCGCAAAGGCGAGGCCCAGATGGCTCCCGACGAAATCAAATTCTTATCGTCCGAGCAGGACCCCAACGGCGGGTATTGGGTGACGTCAGGAATGTCGAACATGATCGTCAGCAAAGTGTTCGACACCTCTCCCATGCGCAATGTCGCCACTGTGGAAACCATCTCCAGCGACGCTCTGGAAATTCCCAACGATCTGGGTGAGGCCAACGCCGCCTGGGCCAGCGAAGAAAACGCGCGCCCGGAAACGGACACACCGATCATCGGCATTCACAGCATTCCGGTGCACGAATTGTATGCCATGCCGAAAGCGACACAAACGTTGCTTGACGACTCCAGGATCGATGTCGAAAACTGGCTGGCCGGCAAAGTGGCGGAAAAGTTTTCCCGTCTGGAAAATGCCGCCTTCATCAATGGCGATGGCGTGGGCAAACCGCGCGGAATTCTCACCTTCCCCGCAGGCACGACGAATCCGGGACAGGTTCAGCAGGTGAACTCGGGCAGTGCCTCGGCGCTCACCGCCGATGGTTTGCGTTCTGTCGTGTACGCCTTAAAGAGTACTTACCTCAAAAACGGGCGTTGGTTGATGAACCGGGGAACCGTGGAATCGATCTCCAAGCTCAAGGACACAACCGGTCAATACCTCTGGCAACCTTCTCTCGAAGCCGGCGAATTGCAGACCTTGCTTGGGTACCCGATCGAACGTATGGAAGACATGCCGGCTGTGGCCGCCAATTCGCTTTCGTTGGCGTTCGGTGACTATCGTCAGGCCTACACCATTGTGGACCGAATGGGCGTGCGTGTTCTGCGCGATCCTTTCAGTGGCAAGCCTTTCGTTTTGTTCTACACCACCAAACGCACCGGCGGGGACGTGACCAATTTTGAAGGCTTCGTGATTCAAAAGACCGCCGCATAAAATTAAACTCTGATCCACCGTAAAGACGCAACACCCACTGAGGTGACGGGCGCAAAGAAAAGATTGGATTTGAAAGATGAAAATCTTTTTTCGCCCGCTGCGTTCTCTGCGCTGAAAAAATCTTTTAAGGAGAATAAAATGAGGGATTTAAAAAACAATGTGGACGCGGTTCAATCCATCGATCCCGCCACCCACAATTCCAACCAGACCGGAACCGGTGTGGATTTGCAGGGATACGAGGCGGCCATGGCCCTGGTTTCTTCCGGCGCTCTGACCGACGGCACGCACACGCCCAAGTTGCAGGAATCGGACGACGACGTAAGCTACACCGATGTCAGTACTGCCGATGTCGTTGGAACGTTTGCCAACATCAGCGCCGACGCGGTGCAACGTGTTGGCTACAAAGGCTCAAAACGTTATGTCCGGGTGTTTGTCACTTCAAGCGGAACCACAGGCGCGATTTACGGCGCGATGATGATTCTGGGAGCTCCCCATCACGCACCGGTGGCATAAAAACAATTTGCAATAAAAGGACCATCCTTCGGCATGTCGGCTAAGTCGAAGGATGGCCTTGCGCTTGAAAAAATTCAGGAGAACAGGGTGAAAATAAAAATGCTGGAAACCAGAAAAGGCTCTCCCGATGGCATGACCGTCTGCTCCTATCAAAGAGGAGAGCAATATGAACTGCCGGACGAACTGGCCCGGGTGTTTGTGCGCGAGGGTTGGGCAAAACAAGTGCAGGCCAGAGGCCGAAAACGGGGGACGCAAAAAAAAGACCTGGGACCGGCCCTGGAAAACAAAATGAAGTGAAGCATTGAGGATGGGAAAAATTCTTTCCATCGTATTTATAATTCAATCCCATAAATTTAAAATCTCATGGCCTATCAACTTAAAACTCCACCGGGTTCTGAACCTTTGACCCTGGGGGAGGCAAAATCCTATTTGCGGATTTCTGACACGGATGACGACTTGTTCATCAACGCGCTCATCACAGCCGTACGTCAGCGGTTCGAGTTCTGGACCGCCCGGTCTTTGATCACGCAGACGTGGACTCTGTGGCTCGACGGGTTTCCAAGAAGCGGTAAACAGGACGCGCCCGGCGAAGGTTATTTTGAACTTCCGGTTTCTCATTTTGACGCGGTCCAACGGGTGTTGGAAATTTCCCGCCCTCCGCTTCAGTCCGTGGCATTTTTGCAAACGCACGACATCGCCAATAACGCCAGCGTGTTCAGCAGTTCCAATTATCTGGTGGACACTGCGTCCAGTCCCGGTCGTGTCGCTTTGAACCAGGGCGCCGTGTGGCCGACAGGATTGCGCGCCGTCAACGCTGTGGAAATTGAGTTCACCGCAGGTTACCCAAACGCAACCGATGTTCCCGATGCCATCAAACAGGGAATTCTGCTTTGGATCAAACTCCTGTTTGCCGATAAATCCAAACTGTTTGAATCCGATGAATCCACGCTCGGTTTGCTTGAGATCAATCGGGTGCCGATTCCCCCGGTGGTCAAAGCCTTGTGGGAACCTTACCTGATCGTGAAAATTTAACCCCACCCCGTTACACGGGGAGGAGATGCCAATGGCAATTTCTATCGAGTTAAAAAATTCATCCGAAGTGCAGGCGTTTCAAACCCGCTTGTCTGACCGGATGCAGGCGGTGTTTGCCCGAACAGCGGACGCCATTATTTTTGCATCGGTCGTGGCGGCTAAAGAACAGGTTCGCAATGAATCCAGAAAACCGCGTAGCCGTTCCGGTCGCTATTTGCAATCGATTCATTCCAAGACGACCAAAACCCGGTTTCAGGCGATCGGGCAGGTGGCAAGCACTCATCCCCAGGCGGCGATCCTGGAGTTCGGCAGTCGTCCGCATGTTATCGCGGCGAAGGACAACAACACTCTGTTCTGGCCGGGGGCGGCTTTTCCGGTGAAGCGGGTGAATCATCCGGGGACGCCTGCTTTCAGGGTTCTTGGAAATGCAGTGGAGGCGGGGTTGGAAAATGCCACCAGAATTGTTCAGCAGAAAATGATTGAAATATTTTAAACCTGATGCCGGACCCAATATTTAAAAAGTATCCCCCTTGGGGCAGGCTTTCGCCCTGTCAAATTTTTGAGGCGCTTCAATGACCGACTACACCTCTATCGCCAACGCCATACAAACCACACTGTCAGCCGATTCCTGGTTGGGCAATTCAGCCAATGTGCAAACCATTGAAATTCATCGGCGCGGGTTTTCCCTCCAGGACCCGAAAGACGCGCAATTTTTTTCCCCGGCGGACCTTCCCGCCATCGCCATCAATCCCAATTCCGGTCCCAAACAGCAGAGGCTGACGACGACCAATGAAATTTCAGAAACCCTGTTCACGGAGATCGGGGCGGTGTCCTTCAACCGGGAGTTGCAGGCCGGGATGACGGTCCACCAAAATCTTGTCCAAAACATCGAACGGGTTTTGGAAAAACAAAAAAGCTCGCTCAATGACTTAGGAATAGACGGCTTTGTCAAACAGGTTTCCACCACGGAAAACCAGCTTAAAAAAGGCGAGTTTTATTATTTCATTTCGACCACCAGGGCCGAGATAGAACGGACCGCAAATTTTTAACAACGCTCGGTCAGGAATCAAACACTCAACCTTGAAATATTAACCCTTGCTGGCAACAGGAAGTAAACCGTTGCCTCAGCGGAGATATCACGCATGACAACCCAACGCATCACCACCGGCTGGCGCGGACTTTCCATTGCCAAAGAAACTTCCTACGGCACGCCGGCCACGGTCGACACCGCATTTAATTTTGAAGGTCCACCTGTGGACATTGAAATCAACGAAGCCCAAACCGACGAAAATGAAATCACCGGGCTGAACGAACCGGGAGAGCACGAGATACTCAACTGGAAGCTCGACGGTTCCCACAGGCAGAGGGCCACACCTCATAATCTGGCGTATTTTCTGGCCGCGGTCATGGGCAAGGTGACGACCCAGACCCCCGACGCAGGCAACGACCCCAGCGTACGCCGTCACTGGATAGAAAGAGAAACAGGCAATGCCGCATTGCCAAGCTTAACGCTGGTTGAGTTTGACGGCATCGCCAAAAAACGGTTCGCCGGGATTTTTATGAAGTCCGTGAAGCTTGCTGGCGAACGCAACGACTTTTTAAAACTAGAAGCCCAAATGGGCGGTATGGGCCGGGAAGAGTCCAGCGCCATCGCCAAGCCGACCGTGGTTGCGGAATCGTATCTGCGTTACGGAGATGTGGAATTCACCAGAGGCGGTTCTTTGAGCGGGTCGGTTCTGGCCGGCGATTTGTCCGTTGGCGGATCGCCGGTGTCGTTCAAGGGGGATCTTAGAAGTTTTTCCTGGACCATCGACAATCAGGCGGTTCCGGTTTACGAGATGGGCGACGGCTCTGGATTTGTCAGCCGTGCCGAACAGGGAAACCGGTTCACCCACGATTTGTCCGCCCAGTTCGAGATGCAGGACGACGCCCACAAAACCGGGCTCATCAGCGGAACCGAATACGTTTTAAACATTCCCATTTCAGGCGGCGTGATTCCTGGCGGCAGTGGCGCGTTCAACTTTTCCGCCAATCTTATCTTTCCCAAGGTCGTGTATCGGGAAGCGAAGAAACAACGGGACGGTCAGGCGTTGATCGTCAACGCCGGGTTTCAGGTTCTGGAAGACAACACTTATGGTTCGGCAATCGTCAAGGTGATCAACGGACAACCGGGTTACTTGACGTAGACCCATTAATGCCCTTTTAAAAGTGGAATTTACGAAAGGAATATATATGCCCATATGTGCAAATCCTAAGACAAGGCGGATCAAAATTCCTGTGCAACAGGGTGCCGTTTTTTTGTTGCTTCGGGATTATACCGCCGGTGAATACACCCGGTTCATGAACGACCGCTATGAAATCAGACGCAATGGTGAGTTTGAAGACTGTTCCATGCAATCCAGGTTGCGTTTTGTCGATGACCTGCTCGTGGGAATAGATGCGCAAGATGCAGATGGTGAACCAGACAGCGTGACCTATGTTCACCCGGATACAGGAAAAGAGGAACCCCTCACTCCCGACGTGGAAGGCTGGACGCGTTTCGTCAATCCTTCATGGAAAATTGCTGCCGCCCAGGAGCTCGAAATTGCCAACGTCGAAGTTGAAAGCGTCACTCTAAAAAACTGATCGACTACCTCCGGGAAGATGTGCCGGGGCTGGAGGTAGAGTACGGAAAATTTTTAGACCGGGTCGAGGAGGAAACC
>CAYPQH010000041.1:0-1659 GCA_964412825.1 uncultured Nitrospinaceae bacterium
TTTGCGGGTGGGTGTTTCTGGTGCATGGAGCCTCCGTTTGAAAAACTAACCGGCGTTAAAAAAGTCATATCGGGCTATACCGGGGGACGCACGAAAAACCCGACTTATGAAGAGGTCTCGCATGGCTCGACCGGCCATGTGGAAGCCGTGCAAATCCATTTTGACCCGGCCAAAATTTCTTATCAGGACTTGCTGGAAGTTTTCTGGCGCAATGTGAACCCGACAGATGGCGGGGGACAGTTTGTTGACCGGGGAGATTCTTACGTCACGGGAATTTTTGTCCATAATGCAGAACAAAAAAACCTGGCCCTGGAATCTAAAATGAAGCTTGAAAAAAGTAAACGCTATGATAGAAAAATTGTGACCCCGATTGTCCAGGTAATGGAGTTCTATCCGGCGGAAGATTATCATCAGGATTATTATAAGAAAAACCCCGTTCGTTATAAATATTATCGCTATCGATCGGGACGAGATGAGTTCATCGAAAAAATCTGGGGAAATGAAAGGAACTTCAAACCCATGAATATATCCATGAAAGACAGTGACGGAGAGTTTTCCAAGCCCTCTGAGAGTGAGTTGAAAAAAAGTTTGACCGAACTGCAATATAAAGTCACGCAAGAAGAGGGCACGGAACCTGCGTTTAACAATGAATTCTGGGACAACAAAAAACAGGGGATTTATGTGGATGTGGTTTCAGGGGAGCCGTTGTTCAGCTCTTTGGATAAGTTTAAATCTGGAACCGGCTGGCCGTCGTTCACCCGGCCACTGGTCGAGAAGAATGTCGAGACCAAAACCGACACCAGTTTTTTCATGAAAAGAACAGAAGTGAGATCTGCAATCGCAGATTCTCATCTCGGCCATTTATTTGAAGACGGTCCCAAGCCCACGGGCCTGAGATATTGCATCAACTCGGCATCATTACGATTCATCCCTTTGGAAGATCTTAAAAAAGAGGGTTATGAGGCGTACATCCCCCTGTTTGGCGAAAGCAGTTGAAGAGTCTCTGACAGTTCAGTATTGCCATCATGAGCCACGTCGTTAGAGATCCAAAGCGGTGGCTCATGGCAAATGCCAAAATTACCGTTTTCCTGACGAACCCATTAAAAAACATTGATCGGAAAGGGTCATGAAAAATATAAAAAAAATTGTCATTCTGTTCGTGATAGCCGGTGGTATCTGGGCGTTTTTTCAATTTGATCTTAGCCAGTACCTGAGCCTCGAATACCTGAAAGGCCAGCAGGTGGAATTTCAAAAGTTTTATGCAGAAAATACCTGGCTGGCCATTTGCGCTTATATGGCCGTGTATATCACCTCGACCGCTCTTTCCCTGCCGGGGGCGGTGTTTCTCACTTTGCTGGGCGGGGCGCTGTTCGGTCTCCTGGTCGGGACGATACTGGTTTCCTTCGCCAGCACCATCGGGGCGACCCTTGCTTTTCTGGTCTCGCGCTCACTGCTTCGCGATTGGGTGCAGAATAAATTTGGCGGTTTTCTCAAGACGATCAATGAGGGCATTGAAAAAGACGGCGCTTTTTATCTTTTCACCCTGCGGTTGATCCCCGCAGTTCCCTTCTTTGTCATCAACCTCGTGATGGGGCTGACGCCTATGAAGGCGATCCAGTTTTTCCTGGTGAGCCAGATAGGCATGCTGGCGGGAACCAT
>CAYPQH010000041.1:1759-15107 GCA_964412825.1 uncultured Nitrospinaceae bacterium
TGAAGGCGATCCAGTTTTTCCTGGTGAGCCAGATAGGCATGCTGGCGGGAACCATAGTATTTGTAAACGCCGGAACCCAACTCGCCCAAATCGAATCCCTGAAAGGAATTCTTTCCCCCGGACTTATTTTTTCATTCGTCCTGTTGGGCCTGTTTCCCCTGTTGGCTAAAAAGCTGGTGAGTGTTATTAAGGGAAAGAAGGAGTTGAAGGGTGAGGCTTCTTCTTAATTAAGGAAAGCTTTGCATAACCCGTCTTTGCGAGGAGCTTTAGCGACGAAGCAATCCAGAATTCTGGATCTACCCCTGCGGGGCATGAAAGCTTCGGAATATTATCACAGCCACGCCGTCTTGCGGCTCGCGACAACGTTAAGGATAGGCTTAGGATAAACTTAATGAAGATTCTCTACTTGTTCAAAGCTCTCTCAATAAGATGGAGTTTAAATACTTTTATGGTCATGGGATTGTTTTTGTGGACAAGTGCGTCTGCCCAGGAAGCAAAAGGAAAACCCCCGTCACCCAAAGGAATGGTGGCCATTCCCGCAGGTAAATTCATCAGAGGGACTAAGCCCGATCGGGCGAATGAAATATGCCTCCGAAACAGCAAAGTTTGCAAAGAATCCTGGTTTGAAGATGAAGAGCCCTTTCATATCGTTCAGTTGAGAACATTCCATATCGACACTCACGAGGTAACGCAACAGGAGTTCCAGCGCGTGATGGGTGAGAATCCTTCCGATTTTGAGGGCGCGAACTTACCTGTCGAGAGGGTGACCTGGCACGAGGCTTTGGCGTATTGCAAAAAGCTTGGGAAACGTTTGCCCACAGAAGCGGAATGGGAATGGGCCGCTAAAGGCGGGACGGATTCCGCCTTTGCATGGGGCGAGAACGCCCTGTCTAAAAAAGCTAATTTTTGTGATCGGCATTGCCCCAAACGCTGGCGGGAAAGCCAGTTTGACGATGGCTATCGGCACACCGCCCCCGTCGGCAGTTTTCCTGCAAACGGATATGGCGTGTTTGACATGGCCGGCAATGTCTATGAATGGGTTCAGGATTGGTACGACAGCGACTATTACCGGATATCTCCCAACGACAACCCGAAAGGCCCGGTGAAAGGAAAGCGCAAAGTGATTCGCGGGGGGGCCTGGATAAATTATTCCGTTGGGGTGCGTCCCTCCGACCGAACGGACGCGAAACTCAAAAAACGCTTGAACTTTGTGGGCTTTCGATGTGCTTTGTGAAGGGTGGCAAAATACCCGCGTGGCGAGGAAACTAAAACCGTTTTCTTAATTTTGTTTTTTGCCTTTCCAGCGGCGAACGTCTTTCATGAATTTTTCCCGATCCATTTTGCGGTCCCAGGGGAAAAGCACCATCAAGGGCTCTAGCGCGTAGTTGGAGCTGTCTTTAGGCGGGATCTCAAAGCTTCCCCTGGTTATTCGATAGATATTGTTAAACGTCCGGTAATTGCCGCACAGGGCCACATAGTCCCAGGAGGTCTTTCCCTCGATCAGGGCGCATAACTCCGAGGACGCGATGCCTTCGTAGAGGTTGATCTTGCCCAGATCGCCTTTTTGCAGATCAGGTTCGGGCAATCCGAAATCGATGCTCCATACCTGGGACTCATCCCGCCCGAACACTTCCAGTTGGTAAACGATTTGCCAGTGTTTCCAACCCTCCATCATATCGCTGGCCAAAATCCTCTGCATAAATTGATTTTCGATGAAATCCTGGACGAAGCTGATTTCTTTTTTATACGGATTGCCGCCTGCGGTTCGCGTTCGTATAGGGGGAACTTCCATGACCGGTTTGAATGCCAGCCGATGGGTGTCGTCCTCAAGAACACGAACGAAGCTCGACGATTGTTTTTCAATACGAATTTCATCGGGCATGACATACGCCACATCCCCGGACACATACGGTCCGCACGGGATTTCAGGGCAAAAAGCCTTGAGATCGCGCAGAAATTGTTCCTGAGTGGTCGGAAACGAATAATGGTTGAGAAAATCGAATTCGTCGCGGTAGCGAAAGGAAGCCGAACCGGGCACCACGAATTTTGGCCCCAGTGCCTTGACCACATTCAGGTAGGTGCAGTATTCGTCGTAAGGCAGGTCCATGGGCTTGTTATAGGAAAAATTTCCTTCCAACAGAGGCACAAACCGTCCATGCATGAAATTCACCTGGCCGCTCAGCTGACGAATCTGATCGATTATTTCCGGGCTCACAATCGTGTCCACCTGATTCCATAAGGTCACCTTCTCGGTCTGTACCAGAAGTCCGTGTTCCGGGAAATCATCCTTGGCGGTGCTCGCTTTGTTGAGAGAGGGGGTTGGTGTCAGCGTAATGTCTTTTATTTTGATCGGTGCAAAATCGGCGACGACCTGGACATTTTTAAATCCCAGTTCTTTGAGGACATCTATCAGGATATCGTCATTGGGAACAAGAATCGTTGCGTCCGGTTTGAGACAACTGCCGGGCTGGGCCAGATAGGCCAGAGTGCGGACATCGAAATGATCCTGATGACGGTGAGACAGGTAAAGAACGTCTACCGGTGGGATTTTGTCCTTTTCCAGAGCAATGCTGGGGCACAGGACGTTGATTTCCTCCCATAGGAAGTCGAACCATGCGGGGTCTGTCAATATTGTGGTTTCTCTGGATTGTATGAGCAGGCAGGCGTGTCCTATCAGGGTGGTCTTTAGCATTCCAAATATCCGGTTCTTTTATATTAGATCCCACTAATGGGAAAATATTCCACCCAGCATTATCGGGAGGAGATTGGGGCTGAAGCTTGTTTGTTGGCCGCGTTGAGCGGGGAGACAATGCAGACAGACCGCCACACAGACCTCAAGGCGAACGGAAGGCAGGAGGGAACTAAGTATTTGAAAAAAGGAAGGCACCGGGCGGACTCGAACCGCCGATAGAGATTTTGCAGACCTCTGCCTTACCACTTGGCGACGGTGCCCCGCAAACTTCCGTAAACAGAAAAAAATGGAGCGGGAGAAGGGGTTCGAACCCTCGACTTCAACCTTGGCAAGGTTGCACTCTACCACTGAGTTACTCCCGCGATTCATTTCATTTTGATCACTTTGGTCCAGCCATTATATTTTTTGGGAGGATTTTGTCAAATTCTATTTTTTCAAGAACCTGGACTCGTTTCCATCGAGAATCCTTTGCATATTTTCATGATGCCGGTGCAACACAATGAGGGCTACGATTACGGACACAGCCATGAATTCTGGTGGGTATTGATAATATATGCCGAAAAGGGGAATAAACAAAGAGGCAACAACGGAACTCAAGGAGACATAACCTGAAGCCCATAAGGTCACGGCAAACACTCCCATCACGGAAAAAGTAGCAAAGGGCATCAGGAAAAGAAAGACTCCCAATCCGGTTGCCACGCCCTTGCCACCTTTAAACCGAAGAAACACGGGGTAAACATGGCCGACAAATACCATCAGCCCGGCAACCGCTATTTGCCAGGGATGCGTGAGCAGGGTGGAGGCCAGGACAACTGCGGCCAAGCCTTTGGACACGTCGCCCGCGAGGGTCATGAGGCCGGCCTTTTTTCCAAGCACTCGTGAGACGTTGGTCGCCCCGATATTGCCACTGCCGTGTTCACGTAGGTTGATTTTATTTTTTCGGGCAAAAAGAATCCCGAAAGAAATACATCCAAGCAGATAACATGATGTCCAGAGGAGGAGGGTTGCTGTCATCTTTCAGGGGACCGAGTGCGAGTGGGATGAGTGGATGGGTCAGCCAAGATGGTCGCCCAGTGAGATACTGCCGGATTTTCTTTTTAATTTAGCCTTGGCTCTTTTTTCAATTTGGCGCACCCGTTCCCTGGAAAGACCGATTTCCTTGCCGATTTCTTCCAGGGTTTTGGCTTCGCCGTTGAAACCGAACCTGAGGCGCAAAATATTTTCTTCCCTGGGTTGCAGATCTTTGAGTAATAACTCGATTTTGTCATGCAGGCTCTTCTGCATGATTGCGTCATCGTAGGGGATGGTGTTGGGGCTTTCGAGCAGGTCGATATAGGCTGTCGATTCGTCCGCTTTTAAAGGCGCGTCGAGCGATAAATTGGTGCGGTAAGCCCGCATGATATTGTGAACGTCTTCTACCTTGTATCCCATGTCATCGGCCAGTTCTTTTTCCGTGGGTTCTCGCGACAGGGATTGAGTGAGGGACCGGTGTTTTTTATTCATTTGATAAACTTTTCCCACTTGCTTGATGGGCAGTTTAACGGTGCCGGACTGTTCGGCCATGCAATGCATGATCGCCTGCCTGATCCACCAAACGGCATAGGTGATGAACTTGACCTCCCGGCTGGGATCGAATCGTTTTGCGGCCTGTATGAGGCCGATGTTTCCTTCTTCGATCAGGTCCTGGAGAGAAAGGCGGTAACCTTTATATTTGTTAGCGACGCTGACCACGAACTTTAAATTTCGTCTCACCAATTCCTGCAAAGCCTTGAGATCGCCCTTGGCAATCTTTAGTCCCAATTGTTTTTCTTCTTCCCGGCTGAGAGGTTTGATCTTGCTAATTTCTTTCAGGTACTGCGTGAGTGGTTCGGAATGTTCGCGTGGCTCCGGCTTGCGGGTGGGTTGGGCGCTTTTTTTAATATTTTTTGACGTTTCTCTGGTTGCCATAAAAAACTTTTTTTTAGCGCAGAGCCTTCAACCTGACCCTCGCTTCTAGCGAAAATTCACTTTTCGGGTATTTTTTCAGTAGCTCTATAAAATTCACTTTTGCTTCGGAATAATTTTCTTCTTCAAGATAGGATTCGGCGATTAAAAATATTGCTTCATCGGCAAAACTCTGGTTCGGGTAGGTTTCACGCAAACTTTTCAGCCGCAAGATAGCGGATTGATATGCCCCTGTTCGGTAATAAAACTTGCCAACTTCAAAATCGCTGGTGGCAAGGATCGTGAGACACTCCTTTTTTTTCTTAATTGCTTTTTTATGGAATGAGCTATTGGGGAACCTTTTTGTAAAATCTTCAAATCCTTCGAGTGCGGCAATGGTATTTGTCTGGTCCCGGGTGGCAATTTCCCTCATTTTGAAGCCTGACATGGCCTTGTAATAATAGGCCCGGTCGACAAACTTATTTGCCGGATGTAGCTCGATAAATCTTTGATAGTGAAACTTGGCTTCTTCATATTCACCATCAAGATAATTAGTATTGGCCAGGAATAAAAGGCCTTGAACGCGTTCCTTGCTATCCGGATAATCTTCCAGGAGTTGTTGGAAAAGTTCTTTCGCATTGTTATAACTCTTGATTTTAACCTGTTGTTTGCCTTGAGTAATGAGTTCTTTTGGCGATAGATTGATTTTCTTGTTGGTAGAGGTGCATCCCCAAAGCAAAAAAATGGAAATGAACAGGAGGTGATAAAATCCAGAAATGAATGTAAAACCGGGTCGCCGCATAGTCTGGTAAAGAAAGGAAATGGCTAATTATTCTTTCAATATATAATAGAATAATTGATTTTAAAAGGCTTTTAAATGTAAGGTTTGGCATTCCGGCTTGCCACATGCGTTTTTTTCATGCTATATTTTAAGGCCACAAAGGAATAAGATTTTGCAAACAACAGTGCCGTATCCAAATAGTAGAAATCCTCTGAAGTTCACTGATTATTCAAGTTTAAAATGGCCCCTTTCATGATAAAACGCGCCTTTGCTTTCGGAACAGTTTTTATCGCCCTGCCGGAGTTGGTTCAAGCGGCGGAGCCCTCAATGCCCCGCGAATGGGAAGTTCTTGCCATCATCGAAAAAGGCGGGATCATGATGTACCCCATCCTTTTCTGCTCGATTATGGTTTTGGGTATTGGTATTGAAAGGTTTTACAATTTAAGAAGAAAAAATATCATTGACACCGAATTTTTAAAAAATGTGCGCAACCATTGGAACTGGAAAGATGTTCACCTGGGACTGCAGATGTGTAATTCGTACGACAATGCCCTGTCCCGAATTCTAAAAACGGGGTTGCTTCGGTTTGGCGGCAAGCTGGATGAAGTCGAGCGGGCGATCGAAGGTGCCGGGCAACACGAAGCTTCGTTAATGAACTCAAACCTTCGTGTGCTGGGAGCCGTTGCTAATATCACGCCCATGATGGGGTTGCTGGGGACGGTATTTGGAATGATCAAGGCGTTCAACGTCATTTCCCAGAGCGGTACGGGAAACCCCGGCCTGGTCGCCAGTGGTATTTCAGAGGCCTTGATTACGACTGCTACCGGGATGGTCGTCGGTATTCCCGCACTGGCCATGTATCATTATTTCCGTGGCAAAATAGACCGCTATGTTTTTGAAATGGAAGAAATTTCTTTTCAGCTGATTGAAGAACTTTCTTATGAATCGGTCCGTGCCAAAAAGGCCAATGAAATAGAAAACGTCAAGCCCAAAAAAACCAAGAAGGAAGTTCGTGCGGCGCTGTAATTTTATTAGTCTGCGTAAATTTCAGAGGGTGATGTCATTTTACTATTACGAGTCATAAAAATTATTCCCAAGCCCACTCTATAAAATCCCATGCGATTTCGAAAAGATGATGATGAAGATTTTAGCATGGACATGACGCCCATGATCGATGTGGTGTTTCTCCTGCTGATATTTTTCATGGTTTCCACCGTGTTTGTGGATTTCAACCGGCAGATGGACCTTGCCTTGCCCACCTCAAAATCTTCTACCGTGGATGAGACTCCCAAGAGTCTTGAAATCGAAATGACCGCTGACAAACAGATTTTTTTCGATGGCAAAAAAGTGACCTTGTCCAGCCTTGAAAAAATGCTTGGTGGCGCGACTCCCGATCAGAAAAAAACGGCGATCATCCGGGCGGATAAAATTTTGCCTTACGGCGACGTTATCAAGTTGATGGGAATATTACAAAGCGTCGGGGTTTTAGACATCAGCGTGGCGGTAAAATAACTTCGCTCCCCGGAGGGCGAGGTTGTTCACGCCGTTAAACAATTCCTGACAGAAAATAATATCAATGCCTGAAAGCCTTCGGTTCTTAGGCGAGTTTACTCGCGCGAGGGGAAATAGGGCATGGTTGGTCGGAAAATTTACTTTTCCTGTTTGATGACGGATGGTTTGTTGTGCCGGTTGACAATCCATTCATTCAGCATTTGCACTTCATGTGGTTTTAGGATTTCCAGCAGGGATTCCGGGTTCGGATGGTCCTCATCGTTGACCACCACGCAATAATGTCTTTCTACATAAGCCGCTACATGAGCTTTGAATTGAGGAAATTCAAAAAGCTCTGAAAAAATATCGATGTGATATTCCCGGCGTGTGTTTTTAGGATTGAACTTGGAAAGTTTTGAATTCAGTTTGGTCTTGAAATCCGCTTTCAGTACGATTCCCATAGCTGTTATCCAGGTAGGTTATTGATCCGCTTTTTCTTGATGTCAGACCGACGCCCGCGAAGAGAACCCAGGATGAAAAATTCAGTGCTATAGAGAATTCAGTCAGCCATAAACCCATCGAACATAAATATTTGGTCCAGCGCTACGCTGGTCAATTCGAATTCGCGGCGCGGCGAATGGTCTCAATGATACGAGATTGGATCTTGGACCAACGCGTTTTTTCGTCCTTGGTCACGTGGATTCCGCTTCCAAGAATCCAAATGGATTCGACTCCGTCGATGGCGAACAGCGATTTTGCCAATGGGTTTGATTCGGCGGATTCCGGGTCCGAATAAGTGAGCCCCGTTCCCAGAGGGATCAGATCCTGATCGGTTGAGAAGGTGACGTAATTTGGGTTGCGCGACGGACTGATTTTTATTTCAACGGACATGATTTTTTCTCTTTAACATTAAAATTGAAAACTCACCCGGAGGGCTGATAGCCAAATTTGGCAATGGCTTCATCCAGGACTTTTTGCGTGGCCTTGGCAGCCTGACTCATGTTTTGGGCTGTAAATAGGTCCACCGCTTTTTTCAGGTTGATGATGACCAGGTGCTTGAACGGCGGTCCATTTTTGAAATTGTAGTAGGCCCATCCCAAGTTGCCGTGGGCCTCTGCATTGTTTTGATCGCGATGCACCACGATGTTGAGCTGACCGATGGCTTCTTCCCATTGGTTTAAACGATTATACACATTTCCCAGGCTGACGCGGGCGTCTAAATGAAAAGGTTCCAGTTCCAGCGTTTGCTTGAAAGCTGAAACGGCCTTGTCGAAATCTTGCAGGTTTTTATAGGCGATGCCCAGATTATAATGAGCCACCGGAGACTTGGGATTTTGCTCAACGGATTTCTGATACGCTTTTATCGCCTCATTAAATTGTCTCTGCTGGCTCAGCTCGTTGCCCTTCTCAAACCACCCCTGAGCGTCCAAAGCTTGGGCGGACTGCGGAAAACTCGATGTCATAAGCGTCAAAACAAAAACCAATACGGAAAATTTCAGTTGGGAGCGCATGGACAGGTTCCTCAATGGTTGAAAAATCATGACAGCCGAAGGGGAGGCTGAATGATAATTCTACCGCATTTTTTCGGATTTTGACAAGATAGATAAAAACCAGCCAGCTCAGGAATTATTTAGCGTTAAAACCTCGTTTGGAGGGCTGATTCGGGGTTTTGGGACGAATTCCGGTGATCCAGTAGCGGCCCTGGTTTTTCTTTAAGGTGACCGGGCAATCCAGGGCTCCAGACAATACTCTGTCTGTGAGCATGTCCTCTTTTGCTCCCTGATCGTAAATCGTCCCATCTTTCAGATATAGAAGGTGGGTGATGAAGGGCAGGATTTCGTCGATGTGATGGGTGACGTAAATCACCCGAGTCTGGGTGGCGGATAATTTTTCCAGCGTTTGCAGAAAAACCTCCTTGGTGGGAATGTCCAACCCCGTACAAGGCTCGTCCAGAATCAAGAGGGCGGGGCGGTTGACCAGCGCTCTTGCCAGCAGGGTTCTTCTGGCCTCGCCGTAAGACATTTTGCGAAACCCGGTTTTGGCCAGGCGTTCGATCCCTAAAAAATCCATCCATTCGAGGGCAGTTTGTTTCTGACTGGGAGATATTTTTTCATAAATGCCGATGGAAGCAAACAAGCCGGACGCGACCACTTCCCAACCCAGGATATTGTAGCGGTAATTTTCTTGGTACTCGGCGGAAACAAAACCGATTTTTGGCCGGATCTGATCCATCGGTGTCAGTTCCGGGCGACCAAACCAGCGCACAGTGCCACCATGAACGGGTATGAGTTCGCCAAAAACCAGTTTCATGAAGGTGGTCTTGCCTGCGCCGTTGTTGCCCACGATGGCCCAGTTTTCTTCGGCGTGCATGGTCCAGTCGATGGACGAGAGTACTTTATATCCATTCACATGAACGACGGCGTTGCGGATTTTGACCAGTGGGTTTTCCATGAGGGTGTGGCCGTTATTGAATGGCTAATTTTTTCTTATCAGGAGGGGAGGGAATGTGATGATGGGTTCCGCCAATGAGTTCGGCCACGGCATTATTGTCGTTATAAAACTGGATGACGTTGATGGCGCCGTATTCCTGCTGGATACGGAAGATGTTTTTTACGGGTATTCCAAGAAGATGTCCGAGAATGACCCGGTTGACCCCGCCGTGCACCGCGATGACGATGGTGTCATGAGGATGGTTGGCGACGATTTCCTCGAATTTTGGGATCACGCGCGCTTGTAATTGAGGAAAAGTTTCACCGCCTTTTACCGAGAACGTTTCGATATTTTTTAAGCGGTTTTCCAGTTCGTTGGGGTATTTCCGGTTGACTTCGGCTACGCTCAATCCTTCCCACTCTCCGAAACAAAGCTCTCTCAGTTCCTCGTGGGCGATGGGCTTTAATCCATGCGGTTCGGCAATGATTTCGGCTGAGACGCGGGTGCGTTTCAGGTCACTGCTGTAAACCGAGTGAATGGGATGGTTTTTCAAGGACTCGGATATCAATCGAAATTGTTCTCGTCCGGTTTGGGAAAGGTCCACGTCAAAATGACCGTTGAAGCAGATTTGCCCCGCGTTGGCGGTTTCTCCGTGGCGGATGAGATAAACTCTGCAGGCAGGTTTGCCGTTCATGATTGCTCTGGTGAAGTTTTAATTAAGGTAATATTAAAGTCGGGTTGAAACTGCCGAATGTGAATTGGGCAAAAAAAAATGACAAGCTGAAGACCAGCCTGCCATTTTTTAAATCTTTGGGTGAGGACGCCTTAATGCCCGCCGCCTCCACCGCCTCCGCTGGACCACAGATAAAAGAAGTCCATGCCCTGAACCTTCATGAGGCCAATGTTGATCATCAGGTAATAACCGCTCATTACGACCATGGCGATAATGAACCAGATGATGGATTTCGGGGTGATAAATTTTCTTTGCTCTTCTTCGATTTGATTACTCATTTTACTCTTTCTCTCCTGATGAGTTTGACTGGTTAAATGATGGGCGGTTTTTGACTATCGCCAAACAGATGCAAACCAGTAGAAGAACCATAAACAAAAAACAATGGTGCCGATATAAATGACTGGACCGGCTTTCTCCTTGATTTTTTCAAGATCCATTAATACCCTCCGTATTGTTGAATTTATTTGCTAATTATTCTTGACAGTTTTTAATAGCGAATGATACCTTCAACCGGTCAAAAGTTTAACTTTTTATAGGAATTTTTATGCCCAGCAAAGACGGTAAAATCTTCGACACCATCGTTTACATTGGCCTTGGGGTCAACGCACTAGTCGCTGTATATTTATTACTGATGAAATTTGAAGTAATTTGACCCACGGGGAATTTATCACAAGCGTTTCAAAAGTGTCAAGGGTAAAACCCCGAATGATCCAAGAATTTTCTGTTTTCCTCCCGCCCCTCACCCTAATCGGGTCTCTGAATTTGAATGGATTGCGGATTCGGGAGGGGTTATTTCACCGGGTAGATCACGTAGAGCATCAAGTAGGTTGCCGTGCTGGTGACCAGGATCAGGCCGTAAATAATCATGGTTCCCCGTCCCAGAATTCGATGCCGCCGGGCCCCGTCCGGTAATAGTTTCTCGATCCCCTTTTCGAGGCTGACCATCAGGGCGATGGTTCCAAAAATCAGCGCCCAAGCTATATTGACTCCCATAGAAGAGTGCCGGACCACCGTCAGAAAAATCTGGTTCACTCCCCAAAAGCCAAGAATCGCGAACATCACGATTTTGAAGGTTTTTGCGCTGATTTTTAATTCGCCCGCTTTCAGGACATAATCCCCGTTCACTTTTTCGCTGGCCCGAAATCCTTCTACCACCATATAAAAAGCCATTATCAGGCCCAGGGTCACCAGGACAAGGTGAGTGGTCAGAGTGGGGATGAAAACGTTGTCATAGACATCCTGAGGGCCGCCGAAGCCTTCTTTGCCTTCAAATGACAATACGCCCAATTGCCGGGCATAATAATAGGCGCAGAAATAAATCACCATGGAAACCATGGAAACCAGGATCAGTTTGTGGTGTTTCGTCCCTTGGGCTTTTTTGGCGTACATCCATGCGACGAGAAAAAGCACGGTAAAGATCAATGCGAGCAGGTAGCTGACATCGGCCCCCAGGGTTCCTGAGCCAGGTAGAAAACCGGGTTGTTGGAGGGTTTCTTTCATATTCTCTATAAGTTCAATATTTTAACTTTTTAAACTCATTTTTCGGTTTTATTTAAAAAAAAGGTTCCCAGATAAAACTCGACGATGCCCAAAATGGACATGTACAAAAGCGGCTCCATCCCCTTGTCCGTAAAAAAAAGATACACCACGTAAGTGATCGTGCACAAACCCAGAAGTTGAAGGGCTTTTCCTAAAAAGAAAAAAGTTTGTAACATCGAAAATTATTTAATCAGTTTGGATCGGACAGTTTCATTGGCTTCCATCAGTGTGGTCAGACTGTCCCGGCCTTTCATGTGTATTTTTTCCTGGACCATGTGCAAGACCATGTTCCCCTGGGGCGTGAAGGCACTTTTCGATCCGGAGGCATCCTCCTGATTGCCACTTGCGGAATTTTCTTCATGTTTTTTCATGATTTCCTGAGTGTCGTACAAGTCGTCGAGTGGGTATTTGTATACCAATTTCACATAGTCTCTTTCTTTTTCTGTTTCCATTTTGGAATCCCAAACAATGTTTTCCATTTGAATAGATTCCGGATGGTTTTCTCCCTTGGAAAGAACTTTTTCGATGCCGTCAAAATAGGCTTTCATTTTGCTGGAGTCTTTGATCTCATCTTCAGGAATTTTTGAGCTGATCTCAAACTCGACGTGATTGTCTTTCAGTGTGGGGCGGCTGATTTCATAGGTGATGTTGTTGTGGTGGAAGCGCCGGCCTTTTTTGGGCGAATATTTGCCCTGCATCTCTTCAATGAGGCCATTCAACCCATCGCTGGCAAACTGACTGAATAATAATCCTTTTAAACTCGACATTTAATTCCCTCCGAAATTCTCAACGAAAAAATAAATAAAATTATGCGGCTCTAAAATAAACCCCGCTACCAGCGGACCCGTATTCAAAGAAATTCATAAGATAGCATCCTTGAATAAGAATACAAATTGAATATCGATTTATTACGGAGCAAAAGTAACCCTTTGGGGCTCTCCCACAGGCTGATTTTACAAATCCAGGGGGTCGGAAACCGGGGCAGGGGATGAAGATATCAGGCCAATGGCATTTTTTTCAAAGCTGTTGGACCCGTTTTTCTGATAAACATACTGCATTGTGATGCAACCGGTTTCCTTGTTTGCGCAGTACAGGCTTTTGAATTGGATTTTGGCGAATTTGTTGTTCGCCGTGCGCAATGCGAAAACAAGTTTTTTGGGTGTGAGTTTGTGGGTGAAATAGTTGTACTTACGCCAATCCAGCAGGACCTTATTTTCCGTTTCGGTTCTTGTGGATGTGTCGTTTATATAGTTTGCCATTGGAACATTGGCCACCGTGTCGAACTCAGTTTCCTTCAACAGGATCAACCCGGCTTTGCCGAATTTGTTAGTGGCACCCCCGTTGGAGATCACTTTTTCTCTTCTGAAAGCGAGGTCCCACTCCAGAGAAGACGGGTCGTGAATGTCCACGACAGTCCCCCGGGACAGGTCGAAATAGGACCAGTCTTTCTCGGAAGACGCGTTGATAGTCACCGTTTTAGTGGTCAATAGATTGGCGTTGTTTGGTACCGGAACAGGCACAGCGGCAATATTGGGTTTTACAGGCTCGCCTTCTTCCGGCAGGTTGACGCTCGGAGAATTCAAAAACTGTTCCATTTGTACAAACTTGATGGGAACCCAGAAGAACCCGACCAGCAACACGCTGATGCACAGATTCAACAGGAAAATATTGCGCCACAATTTTTTCTTTTTTTCAAAAGTCGCAATTTCGCTTTCCGGCTCGTTCCCTGAATATAGGTCGTCGTTCATGGGGGTATCGA
>CAYPQH010000042.1:0-15105 GCA_964412825.1 uncultured Nitrospinaceae bacterium
AAATTGTCGTTGTGGATGAGCCGATGGTGGGGCTCGACCCTAGAGGCGCCCGGCAGGTGAAAGACCTTTTCCGAGATTTATGTAAGGAGGGGACCACGTTATTTATGTCCACCCACTCGTTGGGGATCGCGGAAGCCATGTGTCATCGGGTGGGGATCATTCTCAAAGGCCGGATGATGGCGGTGGGGTCGGTGGAAGATTTAAGAGAACAGGCGGAGCAGGAACATGGCGATCTGGAAGAAATCTTCCTGAAACTCACAGGCGACCACGACATGCAATCTTTGATCGAGTCTCTGAAAGCCTGATAATTATTTCAGGGGTTGACTGCTTTTAACAGGACATCCACCTCTAGTTCCTGTTCTCCACGCTTAAGACGAACCAAAGCCCGATCACCAATATTGAAGGTTTGCAGTCGGTCGATCAAGTCATCGACTCCCGTAAGGTTTTCTCCGTTCACAGCCAACAGCACATCGTCTGCCAGAATGCCAGCTTGCTGGGCATTTGAATTTTCTCCAACGTGGATGACGCGGATTCCCGCATCTTTTTCCTGAAGTTGAACGCCTAGCTTTACCTTATTTTCCGGCAAGACCTTGTATTCCAGCCTCCAGGCGTAATCACCCGAATAAAGGGGAATGGAAACATGTTTCACATCCATTTCCCGGTCTTTGAGTTCCTTCGGCAATTCGGTCACAGTCGGCAGAATGATGGAGTAAGCGTGCGGCACTCGCCTGAAAGCTCTCTTAGGAATTCCAAACCCGTATTGAACGTGGAATCCTCCGGCCAGGACCACCAGCTTCAAGTCGCTCGTGGCTTCATCTTGCAGGAAATCGGCAACCGTCTGTGCCATTGTCTCTTCCCAGAGAAGCAGCATCTGGTAGGGCTTTTTCAGGGCTTCGGCGTGGTCGCTATGGCCGCCAAAAATCGACATCGAAAACGCCCGATGATAGATGTCCTGCTCATCCAGCTCAGGAAAATTTCCAGAATCGGTGTTCAATTCTCTTTTGCGAAATCGATCTTCTGTTTCCCTCGAAGACTTGAGCCCTATAATGGGAACAGCGTTTTCATGGGCAAAATCAAAAATGGGGCGATAAAGCCGATACCCCGGCCCCCAATGGGTTCGGAACAGCTTTTTGAACTCAGTTTGCGGCAAATTACCCCGATGCCAACGGTCAAGGTCCGGCTGCGCTGACCGGCGAAACATTTCCATACCAACAGCAATTTTTCCGGGGAATCGGCGGTTCAGTTGTTCCAGCACTTCCAATTGGGCGCGGTGGGCTTCCAGGTTGTCGTGGGTTTCTCCGATGTAAATGACACGAGAACCGGAAATAGCCTCGATCATCTGATCCTGAGTCACCGTGATTCCGGTGGGGATATGCATGATTTGATCTATCTCCAGCTGATTCACATCGCGGTAAGGAGATCCTGAATGCGGGACGGCGTACTCTTCAGCAGACGCTCTTTGAGCGTAAGAGAGTAGCCAGATCAGAAACAGGCTTCCCAGGGTGATTTTGATGGCCAGCTGGACAGGAGTTCGGTTCATGAAACCCTTTGTGTCGATTTGTTATGGAATTTTGTTTATATTCCATCAATATACATAATCTTTTGAGCCAGTCAAACCGTCTGTTCTCCGGGTTTGCCAGGGAGGATTAATTTTCAACTATTTAGCTATTGACATCTGTAGAGAATCTATTCATAATCTGAAATTTGCTAAAAATATAATGTTTCCCGCAGGAGTCTTTAAGCTTTTTGGGGGTTCGGTGTCCCTTTTGTTGTGCAAAGGGAACCAGATATTACGACTCAAGATAAACAACCGATGATAAGTTTTACAGACCAAATAAAACAATAGAGGGGGGGTAATATTTTTTGGAAGTAACAGTCTATCAAAATCAGGTCGAAAAAGCCTTGAAAGTGCTTAAGCGGCAAATGACGAAAGAAGGATTGCTGAAAGAACTGAAGCGAAGAAGGTTTTATGAAAAGCCTTCCGTCAAGAAGAAGCGCAAGCAAAAAGAGGCCAAAAAGAAAAGAAAAGCGGCTCTTAGAAGAAGACGATCTTTTTCAATGTAACTTAAGAGTGCTGGAAGATTTAAAAACGGTGACAAACCTTAAGGGTTTCTCGCCGTTTTTTTTTGCCGTAACAGGAAATGGGCCTATTGAGAGGTGACAGGGGTTGGCTTCTTTTGCCGGGAAATTTCGTAAAAAAGCACCGCGCTGGCCGCCGCGGCATTTAGCGAGTCCAGCGTTCCCTGCATCGGAATGTGTACTGTGAAATCACACTGTTTTCGCAATAGAGGGCGAATCCCTTTTTCCTCCCCGCCTATCACCAGAGCCGTCGGGAAATCGAATTTCAGTTCGTAGCAAGGCTTCTCTCCCTGAGAATCGACACCCACAGCCCAGAATCCTTCACTTTTAAGAACTTCCAGTGTTTGCACGAGATTACTGACGCAGGCCACGGGAATGATCTCGATGGCCCCCGCCGAACATTTGGCCACCGTTTCCGTGATGGAAGCGCTGCGTCGCTCAGGAAGAATGACTCCTTGCACCCCAAACACTTCCGCCGACCGGATAATCGCGCCGAGATTTTGCGGGTCCTGAATGCCATCCAAAAGAACCAGAGTGGGGGTGGCTGTGGTCTTGAAAGACTGCCGAATTAAATCCTTTATATTCAACGGTTCCTTTGATGAAAAATACCCTATAATACTTTGGTGGGCATAAGCGCCATATTGTTTTTGAAACTGCTTAGGAGGAAGCTCTTCAATCATCACCTTGAGAGATTTTGCCGAATTTAGCAGAGCCTGAACTCTGCGGTTACTGGCCCCTTCTTTGACAACGATTTTATGGCACTGCCGTTTTGAAGCTTTCAAAGCTTCCTGAATGGGGTTGATCCCATATAACATTGAAGGTTTTTTGTTTTCCATGTTTCGTCTGATCAGGAGGTCGGTCTGGATTGAATATTCTATAACATCATGATATATATTAACTTTACCTACCCATTGCTACTGACGCACCTCTTAAAGTGATAATTTTTTTCGAAATTTTTCACCCATTTAATACGGTTGCTGGTGCATCTGTGATCCATCTTAACGTTTTACGCGCGTCCTGAAATATTTTTAATGACTATTTCTAAAAAAAAGATCGCACTTTATAGTCTAGGCGTTATTGTTTTAGGCTTTTTCACCGTTGTCGGGGTGGTTTACCTGCAATTCAGCGACCTGGAAAAGTTTAAAAAGCTGGCTGTGGAACGTCTGGAGGATCTCACCGGGAAAAAGGTGTCCATTGGATCGGCGGAAATGGATTTCATCAAGGGACTGAGCGTCAAACTCAAAGAAGTGACCATTGGCGGAAGTTATGAAGAGAAACCAAAATTCCACGCCAAAAGCTTATGGATGGTCATCAAACTGCTGCCTCTCCTGGATAAGCGTATTGAAGTCAAAAAAATAGAGGTTGAGGGAGTCTTTTTACAATTGATCCGTGAGTCCAAGGGCGGATTTAATATGGCGCGGATTCAGCAACTGGTCGCCCAATCGCCGGGAGATGGTATTTTAGAGGTTCTCAAAGGAAGCCTGATCAACAAGCTGGAAATCAAAGGTGGTGAAATTCGTTTCATTGATTTAAAAACCTTTGCCGGCAAGGGCAAGCCTGCTGTTTTGCAGATAAAAAAAGTTCATGTCCTGATCCAGAAACGGTTTCTTAAAATTCCTTTCGACTTTCTTGTCGAGGGCGAAATACCTCATCCCAAACGACCCACCCGGATTAATATTTCGGGGGCATTTGACAATCCTACAATGACCTGGGACCTTACCGGATTCACCCTGGACGGGCAGGCTAAAATCCAGGATCTTCCCGTGGCGTTGTTTCAGCCGTATTTAAAAAAGGTCATTCCCTCCGTATCTGGTGAGGGACGGGTTTCCCTCGACTCCAAGTTTTCGGGAAGCCTGGCAGGCAATCTTCAGTCTACCGGAAAATTAAAATTTATCTCGGAGCAGGAAACTTCCGCACCGGTTCTTCGTGATCCTTCCGTTCCTCATCGGGGCCTGCTGGACTACGAGATCCTCCTCAATAAGGACACAATCCGATTTAAAAAAATCGAGATGGACTCCCAATCCTTCAATTTCACCGCCAAGGGGGCTTTGGAGAAATATAACTCAAGCGATCCTGAAATTTCGTTTGCCATCAAAACCGGGGCGTTTCAAATCAATAAAAGTGAAAGTTACCTGCCGCTAAAACTTTTGCCTCATGAGTATCACGATTTGGTTCATCAACGATTTAAAAATGGAACCATTGAAGTCGATTCTTTAAAGTTCCAAGGAACTCTATCGCAACTTCAAAACCTGGCCCGCAAAAAGAACAGGAAACTTATTTCGGGGAAGGTTCGCATGAAGCAAGTCGATTGGCTGGCCCCCCTTCCACAGTTACAAAATGTGAACGGGGCTCTTCAACTGACATCTGGTAACGGTGTTCTAAAAATTGATAAGGCTCGTTTCCAGGACCATCCGATTGTTAATGTAGAGGGAACGATCAAAGACTTATTCGGTCAACCGGTGGTGGACCTGTCTTTGGATAATAAGGTGGAAATAGGCAAATTTCATCAAACCCTGATGGCAATTTTGGCAGGGCATTCGTTCCAGGATTTCGTCAGTATTTATCGAGAGATGAAAGGTCCCGGTCGTGTTCAAGTTCATCTCAAGGGACCGCTGACGGACCCCTCCAAACTGTCTCTCAAAGTGGGCATCTTTCTTGAAGATGTTTCTTTATACCAGGAAGGCATTGGACCGAGGATCACTCATCTAAATGGGAAAATCGAGTGCAACCTGATCCCTCCTGATTCTGAGGAAGGGAAAAACCTACCTCTTCTTACGTTCGATAATTTTTCCGGTGGTTTTGGAAAGAGCCTTTTTTCTAAAATATTTGGAAAAGTAACTTTGGAAAACGAGGTTCCTGTAAAAGAAATGAGAGGAACCTACACTCTGGATGTGGAAGAGTTGCCAGCGATCATCTCCGATCTTTCTTTAGACTACCCCTTTGACTTTTTGCATCAAAATGCAAGCTATACCAGTGGGAGTGTATACGTAACTTATGGCTCCATCGGCAACCCCATGCTACCGCTGGAATCAAAGGAATGGGGAGACATTCATCTCCAGGATTTATCCCTGCGATATAACGAGGGATTTCTGCCTATCTCCAACCTTTCGGGAAAAATATCATTTGGAGAAGGTCCTTTGCATCTTGTTGATATCAGAGGGTGGTATGGGGATTCTCCCATTCAGTTGGAAGGCGACCTCACCCCCTATTCCGAGGAAGGCCCTGTTTTTGATTTTGTCGTCAAATCTCCCAAATTCCTTTCCTCCGGTTTACAGGATATCCCTTTTCTGGAAAAGCTAAAATATACGGGCTACCTGGAAACGGAACTTAAAGTCCAGGGAACCCTGCACGACTTGGAATTTGATCATATGGTGGATTTGTCTCAGGCCGCCTATCTGTATAAAGGTTTGTTCTCCAAACCCAGAAATGCCTTTAACAGAGTACAAATCAAAGGTCGTTTTGATTCCAGTGACGAGATTGTTATAAAGGAGCTGACCTATGATTTGGGAGCCAATAAAGTGGAAGGCAGGGGCAATATAAAAAGTTTGGATTCCCCTGAGTTTTTTGTCCATTTCAACTCCAAAGGTTTTAAAGCTAATGTGCTGGCATTATCTTTCCCCTCGTTAAAAAATAACGGGACAGGCTCAGTGGATTTTAAAATCCATGGTCAGGGAAATTTCAATCAATTGGAAAACTCAAAATTTGCAGGAGAAGCCGCTATTAAAAACCTGGAGCTTCTTCCAGAAGATCATGCTCATGTCATTACCTTAAATGCTAAGGTCAAGTTTTCCGGAAAAAGGGTTCAAGTTCAGGGTGGAAGTTTAGCGGCTGGTAAATCTGATATTTTATTCGCAGGTATTTACCAGTGGGAGGGGCCGCCAAAATTGGATTTAAGCGTTTCCGGGAAGCGGCTTGTTCTGGAAGAGTTATTGCCTGCCAAGAGCGGGGGAGCGGACCTCGGAAGCTATTTTGATGAATCCGTTCTGTTGTCCAAGGGAGCATCCAAAGTTTCTTTTGATCTGGACGAACTGGACTACAAGCTTCTGACATTGAAGGCCGTTGCTGGAGAGCTTTCGGTGGAGAAAAAGAAAATAAAAATAAGCAAACTGGATGTTGGCAAGGAAAACCCTATCCGTGGCCGGGGAATTTTTGAGATGGAAAGTTCAGCTGCCTTACGGTTCAAGGGACTGATTCAAGCGGAAAACATACAGGCCGCAGAGTTTTTTGATTTGTTTGGTGATACATTTAAAAATGGAATGACGGGGCAGTTGAAAACTCTGGATATCCGAGTGAAAGGTCATGGAAAAGGGTTGCAGGAGATAGGGGAATCGGTGAAGGCTAAAGCCACCTTTGATTTTCAGTCCGGGAAGATTGATCACGGGAGATTAAAAGCAGGGGCTCTGCGGTTATTTGGATTCGAGGAGGAGGCGCCGAGTGAGGATACCTTGAAAGATAATTTTTCACCTTATGAGCAAATTACAGCAAACTTCACCCTCGCTGATGGGTTGGCTAAAACTGAGAATTTTATATATGAAGATGATCGGCGAAGAAGTTCGCTGGTGGGGACGTTTGATTTTAACACGTATGAAATGGATACCGTGTTGGGCGTTGCGCCAATGGCGGCCCTGGATAAATTTTTGACGAAGATCCCGGTGGTTGGGAGAATCCTTACCGGGGGCGATGAAGAAAGCCTGGTAAAAACCTATTTCACGTTAAAAGGCAAGTTTGATGAACCGGAGTTGCGGCCTATTCCCTTCACCTCATTGACCAAAAAAGTGGTGGGTATTTTTCAGGGAATACTACAAACGCCTGAGTTTATTTTGAATCCCGGCGGTGCAAAAACCAATTGACTGAAACAACGACAATCAACGGGATTGAATATTTGTAACCTGAAAATTTCCTGGTAACTGGCTGAGGTGGGTGGTCATGACCGATGTGATGACGGCAATGTCTTCGTCCGCATCCGAAGCCGATGTTGAAGCTACTGGGCTTGGCTGAGCCCTTGGTTTGGGCTTGGGAGGTTCCACATAGGGAATGAAGTGGACCAGTAAGCGGATGGAGAAAATAAGAACCGTCAGGACCAGAAAAATAACGGTCATGGCTATTCCCGAAACGGTCAGGGATGTAAGTATAATATTGTCCATTAGTCTTTCCTAAGGGGTCACCAGTGATTGCGTGATAGCTTCGATTGCTGCATGTGTTTCCGGCCCCGGAGTGTCTCCAAACAGGGAAATAAAAACTCCTGCTGCCACAGCACTTCCTATGACCCCGGCTACATTAGGGCCCATGGCGTGCATCAACAGAAAGTTGCTATGGTCTTCTTCGGCCCCCACTTTTTGAACGACACGGGCGGCCATGGGAACGGCTGACACTCCCGCCGAACCGATCAGGGGGTTGACCTTGCCGCCTGAAAGCTTACACATGATTTTTCCGAAAATCAATCCTCCGGCGGTGGCCACGCAAAAGGCCAAGAGACCTAGAATAATGATTTTGATGGTTTCCAGTTTAAGAAAGGATTCGGCTGTCATGGAAGATCCGACCGCCAAAGCCAGCAAAATGGTGACGATATTGATCAAATGAGTTTCCGCAGTTTCATGCAGTCTGGCGGTGACGCCACTTTCCCGAAATAGATTTCCCAGCATGAACATTCCCAATAGCGGCGTGACTCCCGGCAACATCAAACAGCAGACAATGGTCGCCACAACGGGAAACAGGATCTTGACCGTTTGGGAAATCGGTTGCAACTGTTCCATTCTTATTAAGCGCTCTTCCTTGGTGGTCAGCCAACGCATGATAGGCGGCTGAATCAGCGGCACCAGAGACATATAGGAATAAGCGGCGACGGCAATGGGCGCCAACAGGTGCGGAGCCAGTTTGGTGGCGATGAAAATGGAGGTGGGTCCATCCGCGCCGCCGATAATGCCAATGGCGCTGGCTTCCTTTAAATCGAATCCTAAAAATACCGCTCCGACCAGAGTGGTATAAACACCGATTTGCGCGGCGGCTCCCAGCAATAGTGTTGTGGGGTTCGCCAAAAGAGGACCAAAGTCCGTGAGAGCCCCGACCCCAAGAAAAATCAAGGGAGGTATGATTTCGTGTTTCACCCCCTGGTAGAAAAAGTTCAGGAGACCGCCCTCATCGGTATACATCATCATGCTCATTGGCAGGTTGGCCATGAGGCAACCAAATCCGATAGGCAGGAGCAGGAGCGGCTCAAATTTTTTCCAGATGGCGAGATAGAGCAAGACACAAGCAACGACCAACATCAGTGCCTGGCCTGGTACAATGGCCGAGAACCCGGTAGAACTCAGAATTTGGCTGGCCGCGCTTCCGAAGGTGAGTTCCATTATCCGATGATGAGGAGTTCGTCGCCGGTTTTAATACCGTCCCCCTCCTGTACAGAGATGGACTGAACGACTCCGCTGACCGTAGATTTTATTTCGGTTTCCATTTTCATGGACTCCAGAATAATCAACACATCCCCAGGGTTGACAGCATCGCCCACCTTGCTTTTGATGGAAAAAACCGACCCCGGTAACGGAGAGGTAACGACTTCTTTTGCAGGTGCACTTGTAGCAGGTGCCGGAGTTGCGGCAGATGCCGGAGCGGCTGTTACCGCCGGAGTGCCCGTCGGGGCAGAGCCTGCTGGGCCAACCTCGACCTGATAATTTCGACCATTGACATTTACGTTGTAAACCGCGTGAGCCGTCGGTGCCGCAGGTTGCGCGGCAGATGTCGATGGTGCCGGTGCGCCCGCCGGTTTTTTGGCCGGTGGCGAAGCCACCGCTTTGGCTACAGGGTTATTTCGTGTTTCAAAAAAGCTGAGTGCCACCTTGGGGAACATGGCGTAGGAGAGCCTGTCATCTTCTGACGTGTATTTGTTGCCAAGCTCTGTTGTGACTTTTTTCCACTCCGGTTCGAGCAGGTCAGCGGGTCGGCAATCGATGACTTTTTCATCCTGAGATACTTTGGCCAGTAACTCCGGGTCAAGCGGTGCGGGGAGTTTTCCGTATTTCCCCAAGATACAGCCGCGAGTTTCTTTGGTGATAATTTTATAACGCTCTCCCGTGAGCACGTTCAACGTTGCCTGGGAACCGACAATCTGGCTGGTAGGTGTTACCAACGGCGGGTATCCCATATCTTTGCGAACGCGGGGGACTTCTTTTAAAACCTCATCCAACTTATCCAAAGCGTTTTGTTCCCGAAGCTGATTCTCCATATTGGAGATCATTCCGCCTGGAATTTGAGACTTGAGAATATTGATATCCACCCCTTTGAAATCGCTTTCAAACTCTGCGTAGTGGGTCCGAACTTCTTCAAAGTAATCGGAAATTTCTTCCAGAAGATTTAAATCGAGACCGGTGTCATAAGGGGTTCCTTGAAGAGCGGCCACCAGACTTTCCGTCGGGTAATGCGATGTTCCCATCGACATGCTGGAAATGGCGGTGTCTACCATATCCACGCCAGCGTCTATAGCACACTGAATGTTCATTCCCGCAAGCCCGGTGGTTGAATGCGTGTGCAGGTGAATTGGCAGTTTGATGTTCTTTTTAATTTCCGTGATCAATTCACGTATCACTGAAGGAATCAAAAGACCCGCCATGTCCTTGATGCACAAAACATCCGAGCCCATGTCTTCCAGCTGTTTAGCCATTTTGACATAAAGCTCAATATTATGGACGGGGCTGACCGTGTAGCTGATAGTCCCTTCAACGGTTTTGTTGCATTTTTTTACGGTGTCGACAGCCGTTTTAATGTTGCGGAAATCATTTAGGGCGTCAAAGATACGAAAGATATCCATGCCTTCATCGGCGGAATGCTTTACAAAGCGCTCGACAACGTCGTCGGCGTAATGTCGGTATCCCACGCAGTTCTGCCCGCGCAACAACATTTGAAAGGGCGTGTTGGGCATTTTCTGCTTGAGTTTTCGGAGGCGGTCCCAGGGGTCTTCATTGAGAAATCGAATGCAGGAGTCAAAGGTGGCTCCGCCCCACATTTCCAGGGAAAAAAATCCGATTTTATCAAGCTTTTCAGCGATGGGAAGCATGTCTTCTGTTCGCATTCGGGTCGCGAGCAGAGATTGATGTGCATCCCGCAAAACAACTTCAGTAATTTTTATTGGACGAGGAGACACTCCCATAAAAAGCTATCCTTTATGTTTTAAGAATGATTCTTAATCAAGTTCCAGGGAGTTTCACTAGCTTGGCCCTGGTAATGTCCTTGGGGCAACTGATTTAGATAAATCCTTCCTGCAAATCTTTTAAAAACAAAAGAAGCCTTGCTGGGAGTTATGGGATATTAAATTATTGGATAGGCAAAATCAAATGTTATTTCTGGCAGATCAAATAGTGGACGAGAAAAATTTATTTCCGCCAGGTCATGGGCAGGAAGATCAACATGACGCCAAAAATTTCTAATCTTCCCATCAGCATCCATGTGATCGAAATGGCTTTCCCCAGTGTGGGGAGATCAGCATAATTCCCCGCAGGGCCGACATTTCCCAGGCCAGGGCCAATGTTGAAAAGGGTTGCGATGGATGCCGACAAGGAAGTTTTCATGTCGACGCCCATAAAAGAAAGAAGAATACAGCTAATAGCAGTGAGTCCCATGAACAGAAATGTGAGTGCAACGACGTTTGTCAAATGATCGGGAGCTATGGTTTTCCCGCCCACTTTGACGTGAAATATGGCTCGCGGGTGCATTAGCTTTTGGAATTCTCGAAGGATTACTTTCAATAATATTATGAAGCGGATGACTTTTAAGGACCCGCTGGTGGACCCCGAGCATCCACCTATCATCATGACTCCAAGAATCAGAACCTGAAGGAAATCGGGCCATCGGTTGAAATCATCGGTCACGAATCCGGTGGTCGAGTTGATGGAGACAATCGTGAAGGCTGATTTTTGAAAGGCGGCGCCTGCATCCGGCTCGGTGCCGGTTTCGATCAACCCCCATGTCGCCAGCAGGATGCAAATGACGAGCATGGAGCAGTACCCGCGAAACTCCGGGTTTTTGACAACGGAACGAAGGTTCCCGATCACTAACTGGTAATGCAGCGCAAAGTTGATTCCCCCCAGAAACATGAACAGGGTGATAACTGACTGGACGTAGTTGCTTTTGAAGTAGCCAATGCTTTCACTATGCGGAGAGAACCCGCCCGTGGCGACGGTGGAGAAGGTATGACAGACCGCATCGAAGACGCCCACTCCCCCTGCCATGAGAAATACAATTTCCAGCAAGGTGAGCACGATATAAGTTTTCCACAGCATCTTGGCGGTTTCCGCAAGCCGGGGCTGCATACGCTCTACCGTGGCGCCACCGGGGATTTCAGCTTTAAACAGTTGGAAACTGCCGATGCCCAGCATGGGAAAGATGGCAAGGGATAGCATGATGATTCCCATACCGCCGACCCATTGCGTCAAACTCCTCCAAAATAAAATTTCCTTGGGAGCGGCGTCTATATCAATCAATACAGAGGCCCCCGTTGTGGTGAATCCGCTCATACTTTCAAAGAAAGCATCGATGAACTGAGGACAGACACCGGTCAGCACATAGGGCAGGGAGCCAAAAAAGGCAATGCTCAACCAGGAAAATGTAACAATGGCGAAGCCTTCCCGGTCTCTCAGTTTTTCGACGCCAGAGGGAAGCAATCTCCACAGGGCCAACCCGGTGACGAGGGAAGCCGCCAGGGTATAGGAGAAGGCTTCGAGCCCACTCATGTAATCTGGAATTGCAGGTGTCCGGTAATAGAGGGAAATCGCGACAGGGATTAACAGCAGGCCGGAAAGAAGGACCAGCAGGATACCGACGACGTTGAATATGGCCTTGATATTCATCCGAATGGGAGAAAGTTTCTCTTACTTCCGAATAGTTTTTCGATTTTTACGATGGCCTGCGGCAGAGCGACAATGATGACCGAGTCACCCGCTTTAATCTCGATGTCATTTGTTGGGACCATCATTTCCCCTTTTCTGAGTAAAGCGCCAATCATGGCGTTTTCAGGGAATTTGACTTTGCCTATTTTCTTGTTGACGATAGATGAATCCGCATCGACCCCGATTTCCATGACTTCCGCATCCTCGATCAGTTTGAAAACCGACATGACCCTGCCTTTGCGCAGATGCTTGAGAATGGCGCTGACAGTGATCAACCGCGGGTTGATGGTGATGTCCATGCCGATGGAATCCAGAATCGGCAGATATTCAGGATCGTTGGCGATGACCAGCGCCCGTTTTGCCCCGTGCTTTTTGGCCAGGAGGGCGGAAAGGATATTGGATTCGTCGTCATCAGAAAGCGATAGAAAAAAATCAGCCTCGTTCATGTTGATATCATCGAACAGGTTCATATCCGTACCACTGCCGTGATGAACAACACACTTTGAAAGTATTTCCGCCGCCCGATTGGCTTTTTCGCGCGACGGTTCGATGATGGATAAATCCCGTATTTTTTCTTCCAGAGTTTTAGCCAGATTTATGGAAAACGGATTGGCTCCATAAATGACTACTTTTGAGACTTCCTCCACCGTCTTATTCAACATGGGAAGCAGGAAGGGTAGAAATCCTTTGTCGACAATGGTGTAAATTTTATCGCCCGGTTGAATCATGTCCTCGGCGCAGGGGATGACCAGCTTTCCCTCGCGAACAATGGCGACGATGACGAATGAATCCATTGTCGAGATACCGCTGAGTTCCTGAATTTTTTTTCCTGCGAGAGGTGCGTCGGGGAGGATGTCGAACTCGCGAAGCAGGACTTCGCCCCCGGCAAATTCGGCGACGTTGACTACACCCGGAGTGCTGATGATCTTTTGGATGGTGTCGATGATGATATCGCCAGGATTGATGGCATGATCAATGAAAAGTTCTTGAGGCTCGAAGATGCGGTTTTCTTCTGTAAATTCTTCGCTGCGGATACGGGCAAACCGCTTGTCGACATTGAACTTGGACGCGAGGAAGCAGACCAGAAGATTGATCTCGTCTTTTTCGGTGACGGCGATCACCATCTCCATCTCTTTGATTCCGGCTTTTAGCAGGACGGAGGGGAAACACGCGTTGCCAATGATGCTCAGAACATCCAGAGTGTCTGTAATGCGGCGCATTTTTTCCGGGTTCTGGTCCACGATAGCAATGTCGTGACCTTCCTTGGAAAGTTCCTGAGCCAGATTGAAGCCGACCACTCCAGCTCCAACAATGAGGATTCTCATAATTTGTCTTTTTGGTGGTTGCTGGGTATCAAACGATAGAGCTTTGATCGTTCATATTGGCGCTCCCCACCGGGGTATTATATTGTGTTGAAAGGATTTACTTCGGGTTGTTCAGGAACTCCAGAAAATTGGACTCCTTTGACATGAGAAGGGTTGTGTCGGTTTTTAAAGATTTTTTATAGGCTTCCATGGAGCGCATGAACGCGTAAAACTTTGGGTCCCTTTGAAAGGCGTCAGCATAAATTTTTGTTGACAAACCATCTCCTTCACCACGGACCTCCTGCTCTTTTTTGTAAGCGTCTGCTATCAGGATAGTTCTTTCTTTATCCGTCTCCGCTCGAATTTTGGTGGCGGCTTCTCTACCCTCAGACCGATATTCTTTAGCGATTCTTTCGCGCTCCGTTCTCATGCGGTTGAAGATGGAGTTGGCGATTTCCGGCGGTAGATCGGTTCTCTTGATTCTCACCGCAACGATTTCGATTCCATATTCAGCGGCCTTTATACTGGTCGCGGCGGAAACTCTCTCCATGATGACTTCGCGGGTTTCCGTGACGATATCGATGAGTTGATGGGTGCCCATTTCCACCCTGAGCTGGGAAAACAGGATATCGTCCAGCCGGGCTTCCGCCCCCCTGACGTTACGAACCGTTTCCAGAAACTTCAATGGATCGACGATTTTCCAGACGGTAAAATTGTCGATCAGCAGATTTTTCTTATCCTTGGTGATGACTTCCGCCGGCGGAGAATCGTTGTCGAGCAGTTGTTTGGAGAAATAACGAACTTGCTGGATAAAGGGGATTTTAAAATAAAGCCCCGGCTCGTTGACGATTTTCTTTGGCTTCTGCAATTCCAGAATGATGGCGCTTTGCGTCATGTGTACCGTGAACATCGAGGACGAAGCTAAAACGATGGCTAAAATGCCGATAATGATAAAGGTATTTTGTTTCATATTATTTTGAGTTTATTTTTTGGAATCCGATAAAATCGGATTTTGATTCAGAGACAACAGGGGCAATACCCCTTGTTTTTGATCACCCAACACAAATTTTTTGACGCTGGGCAATATTTCTTCCATCGTTTCAAGGTAGATCCGTTTTCGGGTGATATCGGGAGCTTTTTTGTACGCTTCATACTGGGAGATGAAACGTTTGGCGTCACCTTCCGCTTTTTTGATTTTTTCTTCACGGTAGGCTTCCGCTTCCCGCAGGATTTTCGCCGCCTGACCGCGTGCTTCCGGGATCACGGCGTTGCGATAGCCTTGCGCTTCGTTGATCATCCGTTCCTTATCTTCACGGGCGCTGACCACGTCTTTGAAAGCCCCGGCCACCTGCTCCGGCGGGTTCACACCCTGTAGCTGAACCGTGACTATCTGGATTCCCGCCTGGAAATAATCGAGAAGTTTTTGAATCTGTTGTTGAGCCGTGATCTGGATATCGGCTTTCCCTGTCGTCAGCGCTTCATCGATTTTTCGACTGCCGACGATGCCGCGAATCACGGTTTCCGCCGCATCCCGAACCATTTTTAGAGGCCGCCGGACATTGAACAGGTAAGCCACTGAATCGGAAATCCGGTACTGAACCACCAGATTGATATCGACGATATTTTGATCGCCGGTCAGCATCAACGATTCCGCAGGAACCTTTTGCAATTGTCCCGAGGCTGTCGCGCGGAAACCAATCTCGGCGCGCCGAACCTGCTTGACCTTTGGCGTGGCCGAATGCTCAATCGGTGATGGAAATTTGAAATGCAGGCCAGGCCCTGTGGTGCGAGTGAATTTACCAAAAGTGGTGACCAACACCGCGTCGGCATCGTTGAAGCAGGTGCAG